>JAJKIR010000198.1 GCA_021154325.1 Gemmatimonas sp. | reverse complement strand
TTGATCTGGACGTCGCCTTCCTGCATGACGTTGAACAATCCCACCTGCACCTTGCCGGCGAGATCGGGCAGCTCGTTGAGCGCGAAGATGCCGCGGTTGGCCCGCGGCAGCATCCCGTAATGGATCGTCAGCTCGTCGGAGAGGAGGTGTCCACCGCGAGCGGCTTTGATGGGATCGAGGTCGCCGATGAGATCCGCGATCGTCACGTCGGGTGTCGCGAGCTTTTCGACATAGCGATTCTCACGACCAACCCACGCGATGGGCGTGTCGTCTCCCGCTTCGGCGAGCAGATTGCGCGCGAACTTGGAGATCGGCGCGAAGGGATTGTCGTTCACTTCGCTTCCTGCCACGATGGGAATCGCGTCGTCGAGCAGCGTCGTGAGCGCGCGCAGGATGCGCGATTTCGCCTGCCCGCGCAGGCCGAGAAGGATGAAGTTGTGGCGCGACAGAAGTGCGTTGACGATCTGCGGCATCACGGTCTCCTCGTACCCGATGACGCCGGCGAACAGCGGTCCGCCATTGCACAAGCGCGCGAGGAGATTCTGGCGCATTTCGTCCTTGACGGTGCGAAGCGCGCGCTCGGGAACTCCATGGGGGGAGCGCTTCAGAGCGCCGAGGGTATCCGGAAACGACGACGACACGACTGTCTCCTGGGTCGGATGAAAAACTGGCTCCTCGTCAATGAAGCGCTGCGGATCGAACGAATGCAAGGTCGGACGCGGTGAACCGTGAACGGTGATCGGTGAACCGCTGCTCCATGACCGACCACCCGTTCACGGTGCACGGTTCACGGATCACCGTCCACCGTTCGCCGTCGTTAGGCATCAATCGGCCAAACTGACCTCGACGAGATTGTCGTAGAACACCGGCCCGTGGCCGAGGTCGGTCTCGCGCTGAGACGTCGTTTGATTCGCGTTCGCGCCATCGGCGGCAAACTTGCCCCACCAGATCGACGGCGCCCACACCACACCCTCCCGGATCGACTCCTCCACACGGGCCACTGCGGTGAACGCACCACGATCGTTCTGAATCACCACGCGTGCACCGACGGGAATTCCACGACGCTCCGCGTCCCGAGGATGCAGCACGCACTCCGGCTCGCGCGCGGCGCGCTTGAGCGCTTCGACGTTCACGAAAGTCGTATTCAGGAACTGGTGCGCCGGCGACGAGATGAGCGTCAGCGGATAACGCTTTGCCAGCTCGGGCACGTTCTCCGGAAACTCGTACGGCGCGGTGAACGTGGGCAGCGGATCGAGTCCCATCTGCGCCATCCGCTCCGAGTACAGCTCGCATTTCCCGCTCGGCGTGAGAAATTTGCCCTCGGCAAATGGCAGATACGGCGTCGGCACATTCAATCGCACCCAGCCGCGCTCGAGAAGCTTCTCGAGCGTCACACCGCGCAGCTTTTCCGCATTCGTGTCGAGCGCCTGCCGAATGAGACCGAGATCGTCTTCCGCAAAGTGTTCGCCGGGTAACCCCATTTTCAGGGCCAGCAGTCGAAAGATCTCGCTATTCGGCTTCGCCTCACCAAGCGGCGCGACCGACGGGCGGTTCAGGTTCACGTAGTGATGCCCGTACGCGAAATGGATGTCCCAGTGTTCGAGCTGCGTCGTCGCGGGAAGAACGATGTCGGCCCAATCGGCGGTATCCGTCTGGAAGTGCTCGAGCACCACCGTGAAGAGGTCATCTCGCGCCAGGCCGCGCAGCACTGCATTGCGATCGGGCGCCACGGCGGCTGGATTCGAGTTGTACACGAGGAGCGCGCGTACCGGCGGACCACCGACGCCAGCATCGGGCGTCGTCAGCGCCTCGCCGAGGCGAATCATGTTGATGGTACGCACCGGCGGCGAGAGGTCCGGTCGCTCGAGCGCCTGTTTATTGAATTGGAAATTCGCGCTCGTGGACAGCTGAACACCGCCACCGGCGCGGCGCCAGTGCCCCGTGACGGCCGGCAAGCATGCGATCGTGCGCACCGCCATCCCGCCGCCCGCGTGCCGCTGGAGTCCATAGTTCACGCGAATGAACGCGGCGCGGGCGCGGCCATAGCGCTCGGCAAGATCAATAATCGCTTCCGGCGACAAGCCGGTGATCGTCGCCACGCGTTCCGGCGGATACTCCCGAACACGCGCGCGCAGCGCATCCTCGCCGAGCGTGTGTCGCGCGAGGTAGTCGCGATCCTCCATCCCGCGCGCGAACAGGACGTGCATCATCCCCAGCGCGAGCGCCGCGTCAGTTCCGGGCCGGATCGGAATCCACTCGTCGCACTGGGCGGCCGTGCGAGTTCGCAGCGGATCGATGGTGATGATCGGTGCGCCTCGCTTGCGGGCCTCGAGCACGAATGGCCAGAGGTGCGGATTGGACGTCAGCGTGTTCGTCCCCCAGAGCAGCACGAGATCGCTCTCCGGCATCCCTTCCGCATCCGCTCCGATGTTCGCGCCGAGCGTCATTCGCATGCCCACGGTTCCGGCCATCGAAC
Source organism: Gemmatimonas sp. (assembly GCA_021154325.1). Classification (GTDB taxonomy): domain Bacteria; phylum Gemmatimonadota; class Gemmatimonadetes; order Gemmatimonadales; family Gemmatimonadaceae; genus AG2. Next base: position 55,329 of record JAJKIR010000198.1, on the reverse strand, counting down.
AGATCGTCCGGTCGAGCATGGAGGCGCCGAGGAGGTGGAAGAAGCGGCGATCCAGGGAAGAGCTCTGGACCAGCCCCATCGTGCCGGCGTACGAGTACGGAAGAATCGCCTGTGGCCCGTCGGAAGACCGCGCGATCTCGCTCAGCCGTTCAGCGACCTCGGTGAGCGCTTCGTCCCACGAGACGCGGGCAAAGCGTCCGCTCCCCTTGGGGCCAACGCGGCGCATCGGATGGAGGAGCCGGTCGGGATGATACGTTCGCTCGACGTATCGATTGACCTTGGTGCAGAGAAAGCCCTGGGTGAACGGATGGTCCGGGTCGCCAGCGACGCGCGTGGCGCGTCCATTCTCGACCGTGACGAGCATGGCGCACGTGTCGGGGCAGTCGTGTGGACACGCGCCGCGAACGATCGTGGGCTCGGCCAGGGGCAGGGTATTCGCAGTCATGACGGCCTGGGCGCCGGGATGCTGCCAAAGGTAGACGAAGTCGAGGTAAGGGACCAGCAGTCGGTCGGAACGGGACACAAGAGGAGCCTTCCCGTACAAATCGTTTGCGGCATTCTACTTGACGTCGTACTCGCTCCTTGACAGCCTAGCAGTGGCCCGTAGCTTACACGCCGCCGATAATGATCCGAGCATCGCCGCAGCGAAGCGCGGAAATGGATTGGAAATCTCGTACCCCTCTCAGGAGATCTGCATGAAGCGCCTAGCTCTTGTCGCCGCCGTGTTCGCGGTCGCGGCTTGTGCGAAGAACGACCAAGCGAAGCAGGATTCCGCGGCCGCTGCCGCGGCTCCGGCTCCGGCCGCCGCTCCGGCACCCGCCGCGACCGACACCGGGATGAAGATGGACACGACGCACAAGATGGACACCACGAAGGCGATGGACACGACGAAGAGCAAGACCAAGACCGGCACGAAGGGCGCCACGAAGCGCCCGTAAGGCGTTTCAGCTCGTCTGTCGTGAAAAGGGCGCGACGATGTCGCGCCCTTTGTCGTTCCCCTGCCTAACGATTCTCACGCCACCACCGGAACGCGTCGGGAATCGAAGACTCCGGGCGGAGCGTCGGCGCCCATCCCAGCTCGCGGCGCGCCCGGTCTGAGTTGAACGGATTGTCGCGAGACATGAAGTCCAGCGACGCCGTTGCCACGACGTTCATCCCGCCGGCGGTCACGAATCGGATCGTTCGCTTCGTGATCGAGAGGAGCGTACCCGCCAGGCCGTGCGGGATGCTCATGCACCGTATCCGTCGCTCCAAGCCGTCGCCCGCGAGCCGAAAGAAGTCGCGCCAGCGCACGTCGAAGTCGTTCGCGAGATTGTACGCCCGCCCACCGGCGGCATCGCACGTTGCCGCGCGCACTGCGCCGTCGGCCACGTGCGCCGCGTGAACGATGGCCATGATCGCTTTGCCGCCGTCGATCACCGGCGCGACGCCGAAGCGGAGAAGGCGCGCGACACGGGGGACGAACTGCCGATCGCGTGGCCCAAAGATGACGTCGGGCCGAACGGCCGTGGCCCAGATGCGACCCTCATTGTGCGCGGCCATCACGAGCTCCTCCGACTCCCGCTTCGACCGCGCATAGAAGGCGCGCTCGGGTAATGGGTCGAGCGGCATCGTTTCCTCCACACCTCGCACCGTGCTCGACGCATAACGAGTCTTCGGCCCGTAGACGGCGACGCTGCTGAGCTGGAGCAGTCGCGCGCCATGCCGGGCCGCAGCCGCGATCGCGTTGCGCGTGCCGTCGACATTCGGCACCCGATACGCGTCGTACGGATGCACCCGCGTCGACGGTGGCGTGACAGCCGCCGCCGTGTGAAAGATCGTGTCGCAGCCGCGCGCCGCCTCGACGAACGACGGGAGATCGAGAATGTCGCCGGCCGCGAGCTCGACACCTTGTCGTCGCAGCCAGTCGACGCCATTCCAGCCGGATCGGGCGCCGTGCCTAACGACTTGCGGCTCGCGGACGAGCGCCCGGATCCGCCACCCGTCGGCCGCGAGCCGCTCGACGACGTGCGATCCGACGAGTCCCGTCGCGCCGGTGACGAGCGCGGTGGGCACTCCGCGTCAGGCGGGGAAGGGAAGGTGCGCGACGTCGACGCGCGATTCGCCGCCCTCCCAGCGCGCGATCAGCGTCGCGCCAACCTCCACCTCGCGCCGAACCATACCCATGGCGATGCTGCCGAGTCGCGGTGAGGCCGCGGTGCTGCGCACGTCGCCGACTTCTTTCCCGGTCGCGTCGTGGAGCACGGCGCGCGGAACGAGCGGCTCAGGGGCGGCCGCTCTGAGGCCGCGCAGATGCCGATTCACATGTCCGCGGAAATGCACCCGGGCGACGGTCTCCTGCCCCGTGTAGCACCCCTTGGTGTACGAGATCGCGTGCAGCTCCTCGAAGTTCGCTTCCTGGGGAAGCGTCGACTCGTCGATGTCGATCCCCCACTCCGGCCTGCCAGCTTCGACGCGCGCGATCTCCCACGTCTCGAGCCCGCCCGGCGTCGCTTTCGCCGCGAGTGCGCGCTCCCAGAGCATCTCGTACGACGCCGCGGGGACGAACAGCTCGAATCCCTCGAGCTCGAGATCGGGCACGCGCGCGATCACGATGTGCGCGTCGTCGATTGCGACCGACGCGTGCGCGTACTCGGGAAGAACACCGAGCGCGCTGCTGCTGATTCCCGTCATCTCGCCCACAACCAACCGGGCGGAGATGCCAAAGATCCCGAGGCTCCTCGTCGTGACACTCTCGTCGGCGTACGGCGCGATGCGCGGATTCACGTACTTCCGCACGGTCGCGAGCCAACCCTCGGTCGCACGCGGGGGACAATCGACGAGGAACGAGCTCTCCTCGCGAAAGATCCGCAGGTCCGTGATGATCTTTCCCTTCGGCGTGAGCGCCGCCGCATACTGCCCCTGACCGGATGCGAGCGCCGCAACGTCGTTCGTTACGAGTCCGGTGAGCGTCTCCGCCGCCTTCGCTCCCGACACGCGCAATCGACCGCGATGGCTGCGGTCGAAGACGACGGCGTGCCGTCGGAGCGCGTCGTACTCGGTCGCCACGCCCGCATACGAGAGCACGACACTGCGGCCGCCGATCTCGCCGACCGCCGCCGGTTCGGCGGAGGCAGTGCTGGAATGATGGATCATCGGCTCACGCGCCTAACGCGCACGGTGGCAGCCCTTCCGCGGATCAACTCCGGCGCGATGTGCATGTCGAAGTGATAATGTGCCCGCGCTGTGGTTGGTAGCGCCGGCCCAAGTCGGGTGCTCAGCGCGCCCCGCGCGCGGTGCTCCGATACGAGGCATCGAGAAGCTCCACGGGGTGCACCGCTCGGCTCTCGATGGACGCACGACGCAGCCCCGCGCCGATCTGCATCAGGCAGCCCGGATTGCCCGTCGCCACCAGCTCGGCGCCGGTCGCCCTGATGTTCTCGAGCTTCGGTGCGAGCACGGCGTTCGATGTGTCGGGCTCGACGAGATTGTAGATCCCCGCGGCACCGCAGCAGTGCTCCGCGCCCGCGAGTGGAACGAGGCGCAGCCCGGGAATCGCACGGAGCACCGCAATCGGCGGATCGGCGATGCGTTGCGCGTGCAAGAGGTGGCAAGGCGCATCGTACGTGACTGTCGCGTCGACGGGCGTCGCACCCGCGACCGGCCCCGCCGCGACGAGCAGCTCGCTCACGTCGCGCACGCGCGCGGAGACGCGTGCTGCCCGCTCGGCGAACTCGGGTTCGTCCGCCAGCAAATGAGCGTACTCCTTCATCATCGCGCCGCAGCCCGCGGCGTTGACGCAGATGAACTGCGAATCGGCTCCCTCGAACGCCACGATGTTCGCGCGCGCCAGCTCACGCGCGCCGCGCAGGTCGCCGGCATGCGCGTGCAGCGCGCCACAGCAGCGCTGCCCCGGCGCGTCCACGAGCGAATACCCGTTGACGACGAGCGTGCGCTCCGTCGCGCGATTGGCGCCGCCGAGCAATCCCTCCATCACGCACCCAAGCAGCACCGCGACCGTTCCGCGCGTCGCGTCGCCGCGCGCGACATAGGCTCCGTGCATGCCGCTGCGCTCCGTGGACGCGAGCATCGCCATCGCGAAGCCGAGCCGGCCCTTCAGCCGAGACAGCAGCACTGGGATACGAGTCGCGCGGAGGAGCCGCGACAGCGCCATGGCGATCGTTAGGCTCGCCGGACGCGCGAACGTCCAGAGGATGAGTCGAGCGACGAACGGCAATCGACGGTGCTCCGCCATCGTTGCGCGCGTCGCTTCCAGGAGATGTCCGTATGGCACGCCCGACGGACACGCGGTTTCGCACGCGCGGCAGCCGAGACACCGGTCGATGTGTGTCTCGAGCGACGGGTCGTCGATGGCGAGCGTTCCCTCGAGCGCGGAGCGCATGAGCAAAACGCGACCGCGGGGGCTGTCGTTCTCGTCCTCGAGCGTCAGGTACGTCGGGCAGCTCTGAAGACAGAAGCCGCAGTGCACGCACGCGTCTATGCCAGATCGCATCGCCGCGAGCGGCGTTCCGGGCAGCGCGCACGGTGCCTCACGAGACGGACGTGATGGAATCGCCCGCTCGTCGACGAGAGGGCGAGAGGGCGCACTACTCACTGCAGCTCACCGAAGATTCCAGGATTCAACAGATAGTGTGGGTCGAATGCGGCCTTGACGCCGCGGTCGATGGCACCGTGCATCGCGGTCGGCGCGAGCGCCGGCCAGAGCGCGCGGGGAAGGCGCTCGTAGATGCGGGTACCATCGAAAGGTATCTCGAGCGCCGCGCGAAGGCTCGCATCCAACACATTCCCATCGACCGGCAGCACCACCCGCACGACGCCACGCCCCGGATCGCCATGGAGCTGGCCTCCCGGCCAGCGCTCCGCGATGCGCTCGGCATCCTGCCACGTCGCCGCGAAGCGCGACGGCAGCCGCGACAGTCGCACCACCGCGGCGCCCGCCGGTTCCGCGACGCGGGCGCGCCGCCAGATCTCCGTGTCCACGTCGTGCGCTTCTCCGATGCCGCGAAGCTGCTCCCGCTGCGCTCGAACCGCCTCTTCGTTGCCGCCGAGCCTAACGATGAAGGCGTCTCGCCCGCCGGCGACGCCAAGCGCCTGCCGCGCCGCGGCATCGACGAGCTGGACCGCGAGTGGCACGAAGGGTAATCCGCGCAGTGCGGTGCGCGCTCGCTCGAGCTCGGCCGTCGCCGAGCCGATGTCGATGAGCAGCGTGGCTTCCACGGAGGGTAGCGCGCGCAGCCTCACCGTCGCCTCCGTCAGCACGCCAAGCGAGCCCCACGCTCCGGTGACAAGTCTCGTGAGGTCGAAGCCGGCGACGTTCTTCACGACGCGTCCACCACCGCGCACGACGTCGCCGGTGCCGCTCACGAACTCGACCCCGAGGGTCATGTCGCGCGGCGTCCCGAAATGATGCGCGAGCGGCCCGTACGAGCCGGTCGCGATCGTCGCGCCCAGCGTGGCGCGACTCGGATCGCCTAACGGGTCGAGCGCGAGCCACTGGCCATTTGCCGACGTCGCTCGGGCGATCTCGTGGAGCGTGGTGCCCGCGCGCGCCGTGAGCGTCAGATCGCCGGGCTCGTACTCGACGATTCCCGCATAAGCGCCGACCTCGAGCCGCGTGTCGGCGTGCACCGGTCGGTTGGCGTCGAGCCAGCTCCCCCTGCTCACGACGCGGAGTGGACAGCGACGCGCGATGGCGTCGCGAATGGACTCGCGCAGTTCGGCCAGCGACGCGGGCGCCATTCGGGTCGGTGACGTCGCCGTCAATGCTGTCCCGTGCGGGCCGCGGGCGCCATCTGCCACTCGCGGCAGGAATGCATCGGCACGACCTTGCCCGGATTGGCGCGTCGGTCGGGGTCGAAGACCTCCCGGAGCGCGCACATCGCGCTCAGCGACTCCTCGGAGAAGATCGCGCCCATGTACGGCAGCTTGTCGATGCCGACGCCGTGCTCGCCGGTAATGGTCCCCCCGGCATCGACGCAGGCCTGCATGATCTCGCGCATCGCCGCGTGGACGCGCGCCGACTCGTCGGGATCGTTCGCATCGTAGCCGATGTTCGGATGGAGATTGCCGTCGCCCGCGTGGAACACGTTGCAGACGGTTACTCGATACCGCTCGGCGATATCGTGAACGCGGGCGAGCATCTGGGGGAGCTTCGTCCGCGGCACCACAGCATCCTGCACGACCAGATGCGACGAGATGCGTCCCATCGCGCCGAACGCCTTCTTCCGCCCTTGCCAGAGCTTGGTGCGTTCGGCCTCGTCGCGCGCGACGCGTACGTCGCGTGCTCCCGCATCCCGGCAGTGCCTAACGACCGTCGCGACGTCGGCGTCGAGACCGGCGATCGGCCCGTCGAGCTCCACGAGCAGCACGGCCGCCGCGTCCGTGGGATAGCCGGCGGCGTATATCGATGCCTCGACAGCGCGGATCGTACCCGCATCCATCATCTCCAGCGCCGCCGGCAGAAGGCCGCTCGCAATGATCGCCGAGACGGCGCGCGCCCCGGCGTCGATCGAGTGGAAATCGGCGAGCAGCGTGCGTACAGCCTGCGGGTTGCGGGCGAGTCGCACCGTCACGTCGAGGGCGACGCCGAAGCAGCCCTCCGAGCCGACGAACGCACCCACCAGATCGTACCCGTCATTCTCGCCCGCGGCATTGCCCAGGGTGACGACTTCGCCGTTAGGCAGCGCCACCGTCAGTGCGACGACGTGGTTGAGGGTGACGCCATACTTCAGGCAGTGGGGGCCGCCAGCGTTCTCGGCGACGTTGCCGCCGATCGTGCAGGCAGCCTGGCTCGATGGATCCGGCGCGTAATGCAAACCGTGCGCGCTCACCGCGCGTGACAGGGCCACGTTCACCACCCCAGGCTCGACTACCGCGATCGCGTTCTCGGCGTCGATCGAGAGAATGCGCGACAGGCGGTTGAGACCAAGGAGAACGACGCCATCGGCCAGGGCGCCGCCCGACAAGCCCGTGCCCGCGCCTCGGGGAACGAACGGGGCTCCCGCGCGGGCCAGCTCGCGCACGACTGCGATCACCTCGTCGCGAGTGCCAGGAAAGACCGCGATCGACGGCTGCTTGAGGTAGCCCGGCAGGCCATCGGAGCTGTACGCGAGCAGCTCGCCTGGCCGAAAGAGCACGCGCCGATCGCCGACAATCGCCGCGAGCCTCGCCGCGAGCGCGGCGTCGACGGGGTGCCGTTCGCTCTCGGTCGCGACGCTCGGCGTGACGCCGCTCATGGCAGCACGTGCGCGCCGCGCCCGTTCGTCTTCGCGAGCGTATGCACCTGCGCGCGGTCGACGATCGTGCCTAACGCGGCCGACAGCACGCCGTCGAGCTGGCGGAGACGCGCCAACGGCGACCGCGACGTGAGCAGCTCCTGCCGTCCCTCGAGGTCGATGTCGATCATCGATGCCACGGCGAACGAAAGGCTCGCGGCGTCGTCGGGGAGATCGGGAAGGGGATCGGGATCGTCGGCGAGCGTCCGCGCGGCCCGCGCCACTCGCCGGAACACGTCGCGCACCCGCTCCGCCAGCGCATCGAGCTCGGCGCCGATCTCGAACTCGTCCTCGATCACTTCCGCGCGGCAGACGCGATACAGATGCGGCGAGCTCACGAGCGACACGAGAGCGAATCGCTCGGCCCCGCGCACCACGATGTTCGAGCGCCCGTCGGGCAGAGACTCGGTGTTCACAATTTCGGCGACACATCCCACGGTGCCGGCCGGCAGCTCCGCCTCGGCGACTCCCTCTGCGAGCCGCACGATCCCGAATCGGCGATCGCCCTCCAGACAATCGGCGAGGAGCTGTCGATATCGTGGCTCGAAGATGTGCAGCGGCTGCGCCGCCCCGGGAAAGAGGACGAGCGGCAGCGGAAAGAGAGGAAGGCCGTCGAAGATCACCCGACTAACCTACGTTCGAGCCCCGCGTCGTGTCAGCCACGACGACGGTGAGGCCGTCGCGAACGATTCGATACTCCAGCGGCGGCACCATCGACACGATCTCCCCGTCCAGGGCGATGCGACCGCCGACCATCCCCGTGCGTGGCGCAATGCGGACTCGGTCGACGACGAAGCTCTGCATCGCCGGTGTGCGCGCGGCCGCGCGCACACCGCGGGCGGCCGCGGCGAAGGCGAGGGCGAGTGTGCGTCCCGCACTGCGGGACTTCACCACGATTACGTGCAGTCCGCGGCGACCACCTGGCACTCGTGCGCCGAGGCTTGGCATCTTGAGCTCGCGCTCGCCGACGCCAATGAAGACCAGCGGTGTGACATACTCGTGCGCCACGCCATCGACCTCCATCGACACGCGAAAGCTGCGAAGGCGAAAGAGAATCCTGAACCCCGCGACAATGGATGCGAGCCAGTAGCCCAGTCGCGGCTCGAGACCCTCACGGGTTCGCACGTACGTGACGTACGCGCCGACGGAGCTCGTGTTCAGAAAGAGGCGCCCGTTCACCTCCGCGACGTCGATGCAGCGCGTCGTCTGCCCCGCGGCGACGCGAGCCGCCTCGGTGAGATCGTCGGGCAGGCCCAAATCCTGGGCGAGGTGGTTCAGCGTGCCACCGGGGAGAATCGCCAGCTCGCATGCCTTTCCACGCATTGCGGCCGCAGCAGTCGCGATCGAGCCGTCCCCACCGGCCACGAGGATTCGGCGCTCACCCCGCTCGAGCGCACCACGAACGCGATCGGCCAGCTCGGCCGGCGCGATACGCTCGACGCGGAAGCCGCCGGCGTTGCCGAGCGCCTCACACGCGGCATCGGCGGTGCCGGCGTCCTTGTTGACGAGAGCCAGTATCTCGAAGTCGCTCACGCGCCGCGGCCTGCCTCCATGGCCTCGAGCTCCACGGTCGCCTTGCGCTCGAGCTTTCCCCACCCGACGACGTGGCCGCGAATCGCCGCGGCGAACGACTTCACGACGACCCAGTACATGATCTGACGATAGGCAAAGCGCTGGATGAAGATCAGCCAGGTGAGCTGTTTGTCCTCGCGCGGCTCCATGAGGAATGCGACGATCGCCGCGGCCCAGTCGACGAGCAGAAAGACGGCATAATACGTCAGCACCTGCTCGAGATTCACCAAGGCATAGGTCGCGCCATGGGACGTTCGCGTCGCCCACACTGAAAGGAGGCTGAAGACGAACATCAGGTCGGCGAGCGGCGAGAGAGCGGGAAGGAGCAGCTGGAACAGCCAGACGTTAGGCAGCGCCACCCAGCCCAACGTTCCATACCGCCAACGGAAGAGCGTAGCGCGGTGCTTCCAGGCACACTGCAGAGTGCCGAACGACCAGCGGAACCGCTGACGCGCGAGCGCGCGCAGTGTGTCCGGAGCCTCCGTGAGCGCGATCGCGCCGTCCGCGTACGCGACCGAGTAACCGGCGCGGCGAACGGCGAGGGTGAGGTCCTGGTCCTCCGCGAGCGTATCCTCGCGAAACCCGCCGACCTGGTGGATCACCGAGCGTCGCCAGGCGCCGACGGCACCTGGCACCACCGTTATGCAATCGAGCAGCGAGAACGCGCGGCGGTCGAGGTTCTGGCTCGTGACATACTCCAGCGCCTGCCAGCGGGTGACGAGATTGATGCGATTGCCAACCTTCGCGTTGCCCGCCACCGCCGCTACGCGCGCGTCGGTCAATGGCTGCACCAGCTCGGCCACCGTGTCGCGGGCGAAGAGTGTGTCGGCGTCGAGCGCGACGATGATCTCATGCTGGGCGTGCGCGATGCCGAAATTCAACGCGCTCGCCTTGCCTCCGTTCGGCTTCGCGAAGATGCGCACTCGGGACTCGTCGCCATGGGTGGCGCGCGCCTGCTGATACGTGCCATCTCGCGAGCCGTCGTCCACGACGATGATCTCCAGCGGCCCCGCGTACAGCTGGGCGAGCAGGCTGTCGATCGTCTGGCTGATCACTTTCTCCTCGTTGTACGCCGGCACGATGATGCTGACGCCCGGCGCGAAGGTGGTGGGCAGCGAACGATCCTGATGGCCCTTCAACCGTTGAATGAGCGCGAGCGTGCCGATCACGACCAGCCGAGCGACGCCGAGGACGACGGCGATCGTGAAGATCCAGAAGAGCAGCCACTCCACGATTCCGAGGAGGCCGAAGCCGCCGATGAGCAGCAGGCGCTCCATGCCGGCGCGCGGGCCTAACGGTGGCATCGCCTGGTCCCGGGACAACCCCGCGAGCTGCGACACGAGGACGAGCGTGTCGCCGCGCGCCCGCAGCGAATCGATGAGTGGGCCGAGCGCGGCGAGAGTGTTGCTTCGGTTGCCCCCGCCGTCGTGCAGCAGCACGATGTTGCAGGCGGTCGTCGGCTGGCCCCGCGCCAGCGAGTCCGCGCACTCGCCCCGCTCGTCCGGATGCTCGGGACGGGAGTCGAGCACGTTCTTCACTACGGAGTCCGGCGGCGGGTCCTGCCAGTCTTCCGAGTCGACGTGCAGGCCGATCGTGAGATAGTTGCGCTGCGTCGCGAGCCACACCGGCACGAGCTCGTTAAGCGTTGTCGGCTCGGCGTCACCGAAGTACGGTGGCCGGAAGAGCGCGGTCCGGTGATCGAGCATCGCTTCGATGAGGCGCTCGTTCGCGTCGAGCTCGACCTCCGTGCGCTTGCGCCCCGTGAGACCGAGATTCGGATGCGAATAGGTGTGGTTGCCGATCTCATGGCCTTCGCGGTAGATGCGCCTCAGCAGCGGCACGTGCGAGTCCGCGTTTTGGCCGATGACGAAGAAGGTTGCCTTGACGCCGCGCGAGGCGAGCGTGTCGAGGATCGGGCCAGTCCAGTTGGCGTCGGGCCCGTCGTCGAAGGTGAGCGCAACCCAGTGCGGGTGGATCTCCTGAGCGCCGAAGCGCTGGACGATGAACGGCGTGGGAATGCTCGTGTACCGCTCGTCGACGACGAGACCCGTCGCCGAGTCGACGCGAATGCTCCGGGCTCCAGTCACGGGCTGCGCCCGAATTCGCAGGATCTCACCGACGCCTTCGATCTCCGGATCGTAGCCGGGAAGCACCTCGGTCAGGCGCTCGGGCGGCTGCAGGCGCCCATCCTCATCGAGCACCCGCCAGACGGTTGGATCCTCCGAGCCGAGCCGCCAGAAGGCGACGCCGGCCACGCCTAACGATTGGGCGACGCGGAGCTGGTTGTACGCCGAGACGGCATCGAGAAACCAGATCTCGTGATCGGTCGAGTCGCGGCTCTGGAACGTCCCGACGGCGTTGAGCGAAGCGCGATCCATGTGCACCACGGCGCCGCTGTCACGCACGTCCCGCATCACGTCCTGAAACGTCGCCTCAACGGCCTTTATCGGTCCGTCGCGATCGTTCCAGTCATAGCCGTACGCGCCGATCATGAGCACCAGCTTCTCACGCGGCACCACGGCGGCGATGGCGCGTGCTCGCTCGGCGTAGAACTGCTGGCTCGCGATAGGACCGGGCTCGCCGCCGCTGTAGTGCTCATCGAAGAGCATCGCGAAGAGCTGGTCGACGGTGCCGCTGATCTCGCGCAGCTCGGCAGCGTCCGCCCAGGCCGGGGTTGCGTACGCGACGCTCTTGCCAGCCGGGTGCAGCGCCTCCCCAAGCTCGCGCGTGAAGCGCATCGAGAGCTCGTGAAGGTGCGGGAAGTTCTCCGCCGCTTCGAAGTCCACGAGCACACCGGCGAGACCGTTCGCCTGAACGACCTGGGCGAGCTGCGCGATCGCTCGCGCACGGGCCGCGGGCCGCGTGAGGAGAGCGCGGAGATCGGGCGTCCCGAAATCCTGATTCTTCGAATCGAAGTTACTCACCATCAGCAGCAGGTGGGGCCGCTTTTCGACAGGCTCCTGGAGAACCCGCGCCATCGCCCGCTTTCCATTCACGACATCGAGCCGGAGCGAATCACCACCGCGGGCGACGAACGCCCACTCGAGGACGACCAGATCGAGCTGCTTGAGATTCGCCGCAAGCGAAGCGTACGAGTTGTCGTCCCAGTTCACGTAGAAGCCGCCGACGAGCGGCACGCCAGCCGGTGCGCGCTTCTCGCCGTTGGCCGGGATCGAGGGCATGAGGCTGACGCGCCGGGAAGGGGGTACCCGTTTGGTCGTCGCGAGCGCCTGCTGGAAGCGCCGCCGCGCAAGAAGGCGGGCGCGCTCCGAGAGCCTGACGATCGGCTTTCGCGTCAACGACTGCGGGTGCAGCTCGGGGATGCTCGGCGCGAAGAGGAGGCTCAGGCCGAGCGTGAGGCCAATGACCGTCGTGACGATCCCGAGCAGCACCGCGGCGCGGCGAACGCGCTGCCAGCGACGGCCCGAGCGATCGATGAAGACGGGAGTGCGGTGCGGCATGGAGAGAAGCGAATGATAGGGCAGTTACCGGCACAGACGAAAAAGGGGACCCGAAGGTCCCCATTGTCGTGCGGTTTGCCGCTAAGAAACGCTTACGCTGCCCAGAATCCGCAGAGGGCCCTACCGTCTGGCGACTCGCGGAGCTTCTCGAAGGCGCGCTCCCGGATCTGTCGGATCCGCTCGCGAGTGACGCCCATGAGGGCTCCGATCTTCTCGAGCGTCATCGCCTCTGAACCCTCTTCCAGCCCGTAGTAGAGGTAGAGGATCTTTCGCTCGCGCGGCGACAAGTACTTCCGGAACACGCGATCGATGAACTCGCGCATCAGTTTGTAGTCGCAGACTTCCTCGATCTCCGCGCCATCAACACCGGCGAACCGTTCGCCGAGGGTCGAGGCTTCGCGATCCGAACGATCGATGGGAGCGTCGAGAGAGACTTCGGTCGCCGACATCTGCTTCGCCGCCCGGACATTCTCGGGCGTGTCTTCGAGGACCTTACTGATCTCTTCTTCGGTGGGGTCGCGCTTGAGAACCTGGGCAAGAATGGTCTCGGCGCGGGCGAGACGAATGAGCTGCGAATTCTGATTGAGCGGGATGCGGACCGATCGGGTCTGCTCCGCGAGTGCTTTGAGAACTGCCTGTCGCACCCACCAGACCGCGTAGGAGATGAACTTTACTCCCTGGTCCGGATCGAATTTGCGTACCGCTTTGAGAAGCCCCTCGTTGCCAATGGCGACGAGCTCGGAGAGATCGAGCCCGTGACCCTGGTACTTCTTCACGTAGGAGATGACGAAGCGCAGGTTCGCGGTAACCAGTCGTTCGGCGGCCTTCTCATCGCCCTTTTGGGCGCGTCGGGCGAGGCGTCGCTCTTCTTCAGGTTCGTCGATTAAGGGAAGCTTCTGGATGTCCTGGAGGTACTGGTCAAACGCGGTCGAGGGTGACGAACGGAAATACCCTCTGGTAGACCTGGTCTCCGTCACTTGCTCCATACACGCTCCTCACCAAGGGGTAAGGTGGAGCGAGCACCATCGGCTGGGCAGCGGCGCCCATCGCGGCGATGGCTCGCGTGTGGTAGGCAGGGGTTCAGGGGCGGCTAGGGTAATGGCAGGGCCCCGAAGCGTCAATACTGAATTGTGAGCTTCCGCACGCGAGGGTCGCCGCGAATCACCATCGTTAGGAGGTATCCGCTGGTTAGGCCTGCGGTTAAGGGTTACGTCGGCGATTTGTGATTGGCGATTGGTGCTGAGTCGTTGGTGATGGCCGATGATGGTTGGTGCCGGATACGGCAGAGGCCGGCAAAAAAGACTGCCGGCCTCTCAGAATTCACTAATCACCAATTAGGCATCAACCACAGCATCACCCTGCCGGCGGCTGCGGCCCCGATCCCGGAGGCGGCGGGTCGCGCGGCCTCGTTCGACTCGTCGCCATCAGGACGCCGATTCCCAGCAAGATGATGATGCCGACGATGATCCACGTCTGGGGGACGTTCAGCAGATAGGCGCCAAACGCGAGCCCGACGGTCAGGATGATGAATCCGATGAGGTACGTCGCGAACGAGGACATGGTGCTGGTGCCTTGTTAGGTTCGCCTCAACTGCGGCAGAAGTCGGGCCATCTCCAGCGCCCCTATCGCCACGCGAGCGCGGCGCGGCCGACCAAGTTTCTACTTCGAGCTGCCGGCCTGCACGACCTGTATCTCGGGCCGCGGAAGCAGCATCGCCGTACCGTGCTGGCGGCCGAAGATCTTCGCCTCGCGGCAGGTCGGCACCCAGACGTCGATATGCGCCCCGCGGATCATCGAGCCGGTATCGTCGATCAGGAACCGCCCGAGATACTTCTCGCCAGCATACAGCTCGATATATCGCGAGAGTGGGAAGAGCTTTCGATCGGCCGCAACGATGCCCGGTCGTACGTAGCGACCACGCCGTGTCGTTCCACTCAGGCAATACGCGGTGACAAGCACCGGAACCGGCTCACCCGCTTTGAGCGGCCGACGATGCAGCTTCCTGCTCCAATCCTTCGTCGCCGCGCGGACGACCACCCCTTCCATCTGAATCGGCGCCATAGGTGCCGGGTGTCGCGGTGGCTCGGCCGCTGCGGCCGCCGCGTTCACCTTGGCCCGCGCCGCCACGCGCTGCTCCTCGCGAACACCGAAGGCGAGCACGACGCCGAGCGCGATGGTCGCCGCGCCAAGACCAGCGCAGAGCGCGCCTAACGAGGAGCGCGTTCCCGGGCGGCGGCGCAGGTGGCCGCTCACTGGAGCGCCTCCAGCACGATCTCGTCCGACACGGCGACCCCCCAACCACGATCGCCGCCCGCCATCTCGCCGATGCGGGCGGGGAGCGCGTACTCCACGACTCCGCCTCGCGACTTCTTATCGCCGCGCGTCGCGGAGAGGATGTCGTCGGGAGACTGGTTGGCGGGGCGGGCAGCCGGCAGTCCCGTGCGCTCCACCGCCGCGCGCACTCGATCGCTGGTGCCCGGCTCTGCAACGCCCAGCCGCTCGGCGACCCGGCTCTCGATGACCATTCCGACCGCTACTGCTTCGCCATGCAGCATCCGATAGTCGCTGCGGAGCTCGATCGCGTGGCCGATGGTGTGACCGAAGTTGAGCGTCTTGCGAACCCCGCCTTCGCGGTGGTCGCGCCTGACGACGTCCGCCTTGATGGCGACGCTACGAACCACGATCCGCTCCAGCGCGGCCGCGGCGGCACGACTGCCGCTCACGATCTCCGGGGCTACACCGACGACCTCGTCGAAGTGCGCCGCGTCGGCGATGACGCCGTGCTTGATCGCTTCGGCCAATCCGGCGCGAAGGTGCTCCGCGGCGAGCGTGCGGAGCACGTCGGGGTCGGCGATGACTGCGGCCGGATCGTGGAAGGCGCCGACGAGATTCTTCCCCGACGGTGTGTCGACCCCGGTCTTGCCGCCGATGGACGCGTCGATCATCGCCAGCAACGTGGTCGGCAGCTGGATGAACGGTATGCCGCGCATGTAGGTCGCGGCGACGAAGCCGGCGAGATCGCCAACCACGCCCCCGCCGAGGGCGACGATGGCCGAGTCGCGGCCGAAGCCGTCGCCGAGGAGGGAGTCGGTAAGCGCGCTCCAGCTCTCACGCGTCTTGTTCTCCTCACCGGCGGGAATCGTGTACAGGCGCGTCCGTCCTTCGCCGAGCGCGGAGCGAACCCGTGCCGCGTAGAGCGGCGCGACGTTGCTGTCCGCGATGAGCGCGTAGCGATGCGCGCGGGTCGTTGCCGACGCCACGCGGCCCACCTCCGCGAGGGCGCCGCGGGCGATGAGGATGCGATACGTCGGCAGCTCGATCTCGACCGGATCCATGTCTACCGGACGGTCATACGAGGATTCGCGTTACGGCGATGTGACGGAAATCACCACGTCACTTCGCCGGCTCCAGCGCGGCGGTTGGCGACGCGGGCGAGGGTGAAGAGTAGATCGGACAGCCTGTTGAGATAGATCACGACCACCTGGGGAATCTCGTCGATTCCGCTGTCGATGAGGGAGACGACACGCCGTTCGGCGCGACGGCAGACGGTGCGCGCGAGATGCAGCGCGGCTGCTTTCGGGGTGCCGCCCGGAACGATGAAGGACCGCAGCGGCTCGAGCTCGCGGTCTCCGTCGTCGATCGCCCGCTCGAGCTGGCCGACACGCTCCTCGTCGACGCGGGCCTTTTCGAGATGTTGGCGCATCTTTTCGCGATCAGGTGTGGCGAGCAGCGCGCCGATCGCGAAGAGGTCTCTCTGAATCGGTACGAGCACCTCGTCGATACGAGACATCTGTTCGATCGAGCGCGCGAAGCCGATCGCGGCATTCAGCTCATCGACGTCGCCATAGGCCTCGACGCGCGGATGATTCTTCGGCACGCGCCCGCCGCCGAAGAGCCCAGTGTCGCCGGCGTCGCCGGTTCGAGTGTAGATGCGCACGGGAGTGTGCTGAGTGACAGGCCGAGAAACTATCAGACAACCTATCGACTGGGTCGGTGAACGGTGAACGGTGGTCGGTTCACGGTTCACCGTTCACCGTCATCAGCCTCGAGTGCCCGAACGCTTCTTCCCAAAGCTCACACTCAGCGCCGACTTCAGATTCGTGAAGTCCGTGTCCTCCTCCTCGGCCGTCGGCGGCTGATACGAAGCCGGAAAGATCTTGGCGAGATGCGCCTCGAGTCGGTCCGGCGTCGCCACCTCTTGCTGAGCGACTACCCAGCGGTCGAGCGCCTGGCCGAGCGCAGCAGCGGTCGGCCGGCGCGCGGGATCGCGCTCGAGTGCGGCGAGGATGATTCGCTCCAGCTCCTCGTCGAGGTTCGTGACGAGGTCGCGCAGGGCGGGGAGAGGCGCAATTGCTACTTCTGACAGCGCGAGCGCGGTGACATCTTCGCGAAACAGCCGCTCGAGGGCGAGCAGCTCGTAGAGCACCAGTCCGAGTGAGAAGACGTCGCTGCGGCCGTCGACCTCGAGACCCGTGAGCTGCTCAGGACTCATGTAGTGCTTCTTGCCGATGCGAATGCCGTCGCTGGCGGGATCGATCGACGTGCGTGCTTTCGCGATGCCGAAGTCGGCGAGCTTGATGTGCCCATCCCAGGTGGCCATCACGTTCCCGGGCGAAACGTCGCGGTGCACGATGTCGAGGCGATTGCCGTCTGGTCCAACGAAGTTGTGGGCGAAGTCGAGTGCGCGGCAGACGCGGCTCGCGATGTACGCGGCGAGTGTCTGCGGCATTGCGCGGCCCACTTCGCGATGGCGGTCGATGATGCTGCGCAGCGTTGGGCCGGGGATGAACTCCATCGCGATGAAGTAGTCGCCCGCGACCTCACCGAGCTGATAGATCTGCACGATGTTGCCGTGCATGAGGTTCGCCGAGAGCTTCGCCTCGTCGATGAAGAGCTGCAGGAACTCCGGCCGCTGCGCGAAGTGCGGGTGAATGACCTTGAGCGCGATGCGCTTCGAGAATCCCGATGGTCCGAGCTGCTGCGCCTCGTAGACCGTCGCCATCCCGCCTTCGGCGACTTTGTTGACGAGTCGGAAGGTGCCGTGATAGTCGAGCAGGTGATGCGGGTCGATCATCCAAGTGGTGAGTGGCGAGTGGCGAGAGGAGCGGGAGCGAGCGCGCAGCGCGAGCGACTCCAAATGAGAATTGCGAGCGCAGCGAGCGAGCGCGCAGCGCGAGCGACTCCAAATGAGACAATAATCTGCGAGCGACAGCGAGCGGCTTGTATCCGTTACTCGAGGCGGCGAACGTTAGCCAATGCTTCAGGAGATCAAGGACATCACGATCATTGGCGGCGGCCCCGCCGGACTCTTCGCTTTGTTCTACGCCGGTATGCGAGAGGTGTCGGCGCAGATCGTCGACGCGCTTCCGGAGGCCGGCGGACAGCTGACAGCGCTGTATCCGGAGAAGTACATCTTCGACGTCGCCGGCATCCCGCAGGTACTGGCCAAGGACTTGGTACGATCGCTGGTCGAGCAGGCGAGCCGATTCCAGCAGCCGATCCATCTCACGCAGCGAGTGGTCGGCCTAGAGCAGGACGGAAAGGAGTTCGTCCTCGTCACGGATCGCGACCGCTTTCCGACGCGGTCGATCATCATCGCGGCCGGGATCGGTGCGTTCTCGCCGCGGCGACTGCCGCAGCGGTGCGCGGAGCCCTGGTACGGGCGCGGGATCTACGATGTCGTTACGGACCCGGAACAGTTCCGCGATCGACGTGTGCTCATCATCGGCGGCGGCGATACGGCGTTCGATTGGGGAACTCAGCTGCTCAGTCGCGCCTCACGAGTGACCCTCGTGCATCGGAGTGACCGATTTCGCGCGCACGGCGCGACCGTGGCGGAGTTCCAGGCGGCGGTGAACGCTGGCCGGGCCGAGCTCTACACCTTCCACGAGCTGCACGACATCAGCTGCCGCAATGGAGGCGACCGCTTCTCGCACGTCGTCCTTCGCGACATCAAGGCCAAATCGACGCGCGAGCTCGAGGTGGACGTCGTGCTGCCGATGCTGGGTTTCGTGAGCAACATGGGCGCGATCGGCGAGTGGGGCCTAACGATCCAGAACGACGAGATCCACGTGAACAGCCAGATGGAGACAGGCCGTCCCGGGATCTACGCCGCGGGTGACGTGACGACTTATCCCGGGAAGCTGAAGCTGATCGCGACTGGGTTCGGCGAGGCGGCCACGGCGGTGAACCAGGCGGTGCACTGGATCTACCCCGAGAAGAAGATCGCGCCGGGGCATTCATCGAACATGGGCCTCTTCGGCCAGAAGGACGACTGATCGCGAGCGGCTGATCAGGCCGCGCCGCGCTGCGCCACGGGGACGGCTCCGACGGGAACGGCGCCGGCTGATCAGCCGGCGCCGAGCCCGAATGCTTCAGACGAAGCGCTTGATGAAGCGGAGTGCGGTGCCAGCGACCTCGTGCCAGCCGCTGTCGATCGTGAGGGCATGACCACGGTTAGGCATCTCGAGAATCTCGGTGACGCCAGGATTGTCCTGCTGCTGCTTGTACGAGGCATGTGCGATCGCCCACGGCACGGTGTGATCCTTCTCGCCGGAGATGATGAGAAGCGGCCCACGATTTGGATTGTCGGTATCGACCTTCACCTCGGTCCACGGATTGAGATTGGCGGCGGCCGCCTGAAAGAGCGGTACCCCCGATGCCGGGACGGCGAACGTCTCATACAGCTGCTTTGCCTCTTCCTCGCTCACGGCATTGGCAAACGCATATCGGAATTGCTCGTACGTGAGCGGGATCGCCTTGCTCCGATTGGCCGGATTGCCGAGGATGGGCCACGCCGACTTGAGCGAGGAGAGGGGAAGCGGGAGCACCCCGCGGAATGGCGCGGGGTCGATCGCGACAGTCGCCGCGGCGAGGCCGCGGCCGGCGAGAATCTGCGCGAGGAGACCGCCGAACGAGTGCCCGATGATCCCGGGCTTCTGATGCAACCCCCGAATGATCGTGTCGAAGTGATCTGCGACCTGACCAACGCTCTTGTGCGCGAGCAGCTCCGGGCGCGCGTTGGCCTCGGCGACTGTGTCCGGATCGTCGGGCCAGCCAGGCGTCAGCGCGACGCATCCTGCCTCCTCGAACAGTGCGGCCCATCGGTCCCAGCTGCTCGGCAGCAGCCACAGACCATGCACGAAGACGACGGGCTGGAGACCAGTCCGGTTCGCGCGCTCCACCTGCTGTGATTCGTGACTCGTGATCGAGCTCAGGCCGGCGGGTGGTGTCGTCGATATCGCGGGCGCCATTGGACACTCCGTGCAGTACGTGATCGCCGCGCACCTCCGCGGCGCGAAGGTCGAGACGCTACCGGGAACTGTTGGCGCGTCAAGCCGCCGCTGGAGCCGGGCTGGGGTACGACGCTTGCCCATCTGGTCGCCCACAGCGAACGAACCGAGCGAACCCGACCGAGGAGGCTCCATGGATTCTGCTATGGAAAACAACGACGGCGGCGCACTCGATACGGTGCGAGGCGTGACGGGAAACGTTCAGGCGACACTCGCCGACACCCTGGATGCCGGCGCGTCCGCACTGCGCGAGCGATTCGGCACGAGCGGCGCATCGCCTAACGAGGGCGTGCGTGCGCGTTTGGGCGCCGCCGGCGGCGCCGTCGCGACCCGTCTCGAGAGTGGCGCGCTCTGGCTTCGCGAGAACGACGTCAGCGATCTGAAGGAGCTGCTCGGACATCAGCTCGAGCATCATCCCGGTCGAACGGCGCTTATTGCCCTCGGCATCGGCGTCCTCATCGGTCGCTCGTCGAAGCGCTGAGCTCGTGCGCATTCGCGGATACGATGTCGTCGCCCTCGCGAAGAAGACGTGGGCCGAGATCGGAAAGGACAAGGTCACCGTCTACGCGGCGCAGATGGCGTACAGCTTTTTCTTCGCGCTCTTCCCGCTGCTGCTCTTCTTCGCAGCGCTGCTGAGTCTCGTCGCCGACAAGCAGACGGTGATGGCGCAGTTCAATGGCCGCATCGCCGCCACGCTGCCCGGCGACGTCGCCACGCTGCTCGGACGTACGGTCGAGATGGTGGTCTTCTCGAAGGGCGCGCCCGGTTTGCTCTCCTTCGGGCTGCTCACGGCGGCCTGGTCGGGCTCGAGCATCTTCGGCGCGCTACGCACGGCACTGAACGCGGCCTACGACGTCGAGGAGACGCGCCCGTGGTGGAAGCAGTACGCGCTGCAGCTCGGGATGCTCGTGCTCGCCGGGGGCGTCACAGTCGTCGCGACCGTGATCCTGCTCAACGGGGAGGGAATCGTAAGGTGGCTCGCCAGCCACCTCGGGCTCGGGCGGCTCACGACGCTTATCTGGACCGTGGTGCAGTTCCCGCTCGCGATCGGCGCGCTCGTCGCCGTGCTCTGGCTCGTCTACTTCTTCCTGCCCAACTGCCGTCATCAGGATAAGCGAATACTCATCATCAGCGCGACGATCGCGACGCTGCTCTGGATCGGCGCGACGCTTCTCTTCCGCCTGTACGTGCAGAAGTTCAACGCGCTCAATCCGGCATACGGCGCGATCGGTGCCATCATGGTCCTGCTGACGTGGATGTACTACTCCTCGTTCGTGCTGCTCGCCGCCGGCGAGCTTGCGGCCGAGCTCCAGGCGGGCACCGGCCGCGCCGACCAGCCCGTGGCAAACAGTGAACCGCTCTCAGGCGCGGCCGTTCCGCGGCGCCACGCTCTGGTGCCCTACACCGGCGCGCGTCGGCGAACGGATGGCGACGGCGGCGGCCGACGCTGGGTGGCGCTCGACTGGATCGTTCCGGGTCGCGTCGTCAGCCGCACGCGCAAGACGATCGTTGCGGCGCGCGGATGGGTGGAGGATGTGGCCGGCCACGTCCGCGCAGACATGGCGACAGCCACGCGCGAGATCGGCGCGATGATGCGCACCGTTGGCGCGGGATCGCTGATCTGCGCCGTGGCCGCGACGCTTGGCCTCCTTGGCGCCCTCTCGCTCGTAACGGGCGTGATCCTGCTGATGGGTGATCAATGGCTGCCCCGGGACTGGTATGCCGTGGCGGCGCTGATCGTGGCTGTGGCGGCTGGCGTCGCGGCGTGGGTGTTCGTCCGTCGCGGACTAGCGGTGTTCGACACCTCGCCAGTGGCGCGGATGGGCGAAGGCCAGATGGCCGATCGGGCGCGGTGACGGTGGGAGCACCGACTCGACGAGTTGCCTAACGGCTCAGCGCGGACGGAAGCCGTCCGGATGCCGCTGCTCGAGCTTGCGCTGATTGGCGCGCGCGATCTCGTCCAGCGTGAGCCCCAGGGCGTCGGCAGTGACGGCGAGGCACCAGAGCACGTCACCCAGCTCCTCGGCAAACCGATCGCGACTACTCTCGCGCTGCTGGAACGCCCGCTTCCGCACGAGACCGAGCACTTCGCCCGCCTCCTCGGCTAGCCCGGCCGCGGCGTCGAGGAGGCGCTCGTCCGGCGTGAGGTCCGGATTAGCGGTGCGCAGCGCGGCGCTCTGGTACTCGTTGAGTGTCATCCTAGTGATAGCTGACGCGCGGATCGGCTTTCGCGTACGCTAAATCCGTGATCAGGTTCACAAGCACGAAGACGGCACTGAGAAAGAGCACGGTGCCCTGAATCGCCGGGAGGTCGCGCCGGCCGATCGCGTTCACGACGTATCGGCCGATGCCTGGCCAGGAAAAGACCGTCTCGGTGAGAATGCTGCCCGTGAGATAGGCGCCGAAGTCGAGGCCGAGGACGGTGATGATCGGGATGAGAGCGTTGCGAAGGGCGTGCTTGAGGGTGACGACGCGCTCGGCGAGCCCCTTGGCCCGGGCGGTGCGAACGTAATCCGCGCCTAACGACTCGAGCATCGCCGATCGGGTCATACGCGCGAGAAAGGCGATCGAGCGCATGCCCAGGGCGAGCGCGGGCAGGACGAGAAATCGGAGCCGGCCATAACCCGATGGCGGGAGGACGCGGAGCGTGACCGCGAAGAGCAGGATCAGCAGCAGACCCACCCAGTAGACGGGAAAGGAGATCCCCAGATAGGCGATGCCTAACGAGAGACGATCGACGAGACCGCCCGGCGCGCGGGCGCTGAAAACGCCGAGGGTGATCCCTACGACCGCCGCGAGGAGCATCGCCGCGCCCGCGAGCTGGAGCGTCTTCGGGAAACGCTCGCGAATGTCCTGAGTGATCGGCCGATTGGTGACGTACGAGCGTCCGAGATCCCCGCGGGCGACGCTCGCCACGTAGTGTCCGAAGCGCTGCGGGAGCGGATCGTCCAGATGGAGCTGCGCGCGCAGCCGCGCGATTGTCTCCTCGTCCGCGTGCTCGCCGATCATCGCCTGCACGGGATCGCCTGGCGCGATGTAGAGGAGCATGAAGGCGACGACGAGAACGCCGAACAGCGTCGGGACCGCGAGCAGGAGACGTCGGAGGAGGAAGGCCATCAGTGTGGCGTGGCTGTGCTGCTCGTCGTGCGCGGTGCGAGTGTGGAATCACCAGGCGCGCGATTGCTCATCGTCACGTCGAGCCAGCGCTGCCCATTGAAGATCACCGGCGGTCGGAATCCCTTCACCCACGGCTGAACGGCGTACAGCTCATTGTAGAAATACAGAAACATCATCGGCGCGTCGGCGAAAGCGATGGAATCGGCCCCGCGCAGCAGCGCGACGCGTTTGCGTTCGTCGAGCTCACGTCGCGCGGCCATGACGGTGGAATCGAAGCGCGCATTGGCGTAGAAGGACACATTGCCGCCCGAGCCCTTGTTGCCGCTGTAGAGGAGCGGAAAGAGAAAGTTCTCAGCGTCGGGATAGTCGGCGTACCAGTCCTTCAGGATCATGTCCGTCTCGCCTTTGCGCGCGGCCGCACGCGACGCCGCCGACTCGCGCTGCACCACCTTCGTCCGGATGCCGACGGCGTTCAGGTATGCCTGGATGGTCTCCGCGATACGAACATAGATCGGTGTCATCGAGCACCAGAGCTCGACGTCGATGCCGTTCGGATAGCCGGCCGCCGCGAGCAGCTGTCTCGCCTTCGTCGTGTCGTAGGGGTACCCGCGCCGCGTGCTGTCGTATCCCGCGAGAGCAGGTGGGATCACGCCTGCCGCGCGCGTGCCGCGGCCACTCACGAGGCGGTCGATGATCGTCGTGATGTCGACGGCGTAGTTGATGGCCTGGCGTACGCGAGGGTCGCGGAGCGGACCACGCGTCGTGTTGATGCCGACGTACACCAGCTCGAGGGCGGGCGTCGAGCTGAGTAGCGGTCGGCGGCTCTCGTCCTCCTCCCACTCGCGCGTCTGCCCGGCGGGAATCTGCAGGACGTCGACGTTGCCGCTCTCGAACTCGGCGACCGAGGTACTCGGTTCGGCAATGATCCGCGCCTGGAGCGACTCCGCTTTCGCCGCGCCGAGGAAGTACTGATCGTTGCGAGCGAAGAGCAGGTAGTCGTCGTGGCGCCAATCGATCAGGCGCCATGGGCCTGTGCCTACCGGACGTTCGCCGAAGTTCGGCGTGATGCGCTGTGGGACGATCGCCGCGACCGGCATGGCGAGCAGCTTCGTGAACGCGGCCAGCGGCTGCTCGAGCGTTACGACGATGGTGCTGTCGTCGCGCACGGCGAGTCCGGCAATCGCCGTCGCTTTTCCACCGTGGAATTCGCGAGCGCCCTTGATGGGGTAGAGAAACTCGCTCGCGGAGCTCTTGCTCGTAGGGTCGAGCGCGCGCTCCCAGCTGTGGACGACGTCGCGCGCACCGAACGGCGTGCCGTCATGAAAGCGGACGTGGCGGCGCAGATGAAAGGCGTAGGTGAGCCCGTCCTGGGTGACCTCCCATCTGACGGCGAGGCCCGGCTCGACCTCGGCCGCGGGTGAGAACCGTGTGAGCCCGTCGAACACGTACCCTACGGCGCGGCCGGTCGGCACGTCCGTCGACAACGCCGGATCGAGCGACCGGGGATCGTAGTTGTCGCGCGAGTCGATAAGGGTGCGGCGATTCGTCGTTGTCTCATCACCATAGCACGCAGCGGTGGTGAGGAGACACAGGGCGAGCGCGAGGCGCATGCGCACCGGTCGATGTTGCGAGTGTGAGCGCGCTCGAAGCCGCGTTTCTACCGCGGCGCGCTGCCGTTGACATGCCGCCATGCGCGCGAGAACTTACCCGGCCGCGCCGCGAAGCGTCAATCGTACGTGCCCGCGCATCAGCGTCGTGATGCCGGGCGCGACCTGCATCGGCGCCGTGTGGGCACTCTCGCGCGATCGAAGCGGGCTCGCTGGATGTAACGTGAGTGCTCTCATCGAGGCTGGAATGTCCGCACAGAGTGATCCACGTCGCGCCGTAACGGTGGATGTGGACCCGAGATACTACTACCGACGCTCGCTGAGCATTCGTGAGCTGTTGCCGGCAATCGGCGCCGCCGCGGTGGCGGCCGCGGCGACGTTTTACGTGGTGAAGCTCTTCGCCGAGCGCACTCCCCTCCGCGCCGAGCCGGCCGCTCGTGAACGATACCCGCGCCGCAAACGGCTCAGGCTGCACCGGTCGGACGCGGACGAGTCGTCGGGCGCCAGGAACTTCGGCCGGCGGTGATGCGCCGGATAGTTCCCGCGCTGGTGTGGGGCCTCGCACTCGCGACGTTCGGGGGCGGCCGAGCGGCGCGCGCGCAGGACGTGGAATGCGATCCCGGAGATCGCGAGGTGCACGCGCTCGATTTCGTCGGGAATCACGCCTTCAGCGACGACGAGCTGGCCCGTCGCATCGTGACCACCGCGTCCACCTGGTCGCGGCGAAACCTGCGCGTCTTCGGAACGCGACGATGCCTCAACAGCGATGAGCTGCGCGGTGACAAGTACCGGCTGCAGCTCCTGTACCGGCAGGCGGGCTACTTCAACACAAAGGTCGACACTCTCGTCAGGCCGCTGACGCCAACCGAGGCGGACGTCGCCTTCGTCATTGACGAGGGCCAGCCCGTCCGGATCACGCGCGTGACGATCTCCGGACTCGACTCGGTACGGGAGCACGACCGATTGCTATCGGGACTCTGGATGGCGGTCGGCAAGCCGTACAACACCACGCTCATTGAGCAGGACATCCAAACCGTCCTCTCCCGCCTCCGCAACGCGGGTTATCCGCGGCCGGATGTCTTGCGCAACTATGAGACGTCGACAAAGGACTCTCTCACGGCTCATGTCGCGGTGACCTTCCTTCCAGGTCCGCGGGCGCACATTGGCGCGGTGCTGGTGGAGGTCACACCTAACGATGGGCGGATGCAGGAGATCAGCGACCGCATCGTGCGGAAGCTCGTCGGTAGCGCGCCTGGCGATCTGTACCGCGAACAGGCCCTCATCGACGCCCAGCGGAACCTGTATCAGACAGGCGCCTACCGGTATGTCGAGGTCACGCCGGTGCTCGATTCGGCGACCTTCGCCACGGACTCCGCGGTCACGCTGCGAGTGACGCTGATCGAGGACTACCTGCGCGACCTGAACACGGAGTTCGGCTGGGCGACGCTCGATTGCTTCCGGGCTCGGGCGCAGATCGTCGACAAGAATTTCCTCGGGGGCGCGCAGCGGTTGGAGCTCACGGGCCAACTGTCGAAGATCGGCTGGGGAATGGCCGACACGAAATTCAGCCGGCAGAACCTCTGCTACGCGGAGTACCTGAGGGACGATCCGTTCAGCAATGCCGGCAACTACTCCGTCAACGCGACGGTGCGCCAGCCAGCGCTCTTCGGCACTTGGGCCACACCGTCGTTCTCTCTGTACTCGGAGCGGCATGGCGAGTACAAGGCTTTTCTGCGAACGACGTACATCGGCGGTGAGGCATCCCTGCTCAAGCAGCTCGGTACGGCGACCAGTCTCCGACTCGGCTACAACCTGGAGCTTGGAAAGACTGACGCGGAACAAACCCTACTCTGTGCCGCGTTCAGCCGCTGCGACAGCACAGCGATCAATCAGATCACGAACAAGCTGCCCCTCGCGATTTTCAGCGTCGCTGCCGCGCACGTGGCGACCGACAATCCGATCAATCCCACCCGTGGTTACCTGTGGCGGGCGGAGTCGCGGAATTCGGCGCCGTTCCTGGGCTCGGACCCCCAGCTGACCTTCATCAAGGGTGTGGGCGACTTCGCCTGGTATCACCCGCTGGCTTTCGGCAGCGTCGTCGCCTTCCGTCTGCGCATGGGGTCGATCTGGGGAGGGGCGACGGTCAACGGCGTAAGGCAGCCGCCACAGCAAGAGCGGCTCTATGCCGGAGGCGCGTCGAGCGTGCGCGGCTACCAGCAGAATGAGCTCGGCGCGCTCTTGTACGTCTTCAACGATTTCGACTCAGTAACGGTCCAGCACGTTTCGCCGGACACAGTGTACTTCACGTATCCCGCTGGCACGCGCCGGTCGCGGCGTGTCGTGCCGGTTGGTGGCAATACGCTGTTCGTGACGAATCTCGACTATCGAGTGCCGTCGCCGTTTTTGCCGCAACTATTGCAGTTCACGTTGTTCACGGACGTCGGTACGGTGTGGAATAGAAACACCCTAACGAATTTCGGGGGCTTCTCGCCTCGGGTCACACCCGGGTTGGGTGTCCGGGTCTTCACTCCACTCGGGCCCGTTCAGGTCAATGCGGGGTACAACCCGTATCCGGCGAGGTTTGGTCCCGCGCTCTACACGCCGTCGTTGCAGGAGAACCTCGCGAACGGATTCACCGGAGTGTACTGCGCGGTGCCGGACAATGCTCCTCCGACGCTCGCTCCGGTTGCCACGCTCGACGTGACGAGCGTAAAACCAGTCTGGGTGCCTGACAAGAGGGAATGTCCGGCCACATTTCAGCCGATGAGGAAGAACAACTTTCTGAGCCGTCTCACCTTTACTTTCTCTATCGGCCCGGACTTCTGAGTCGTCTTAGCATCAGATGATCAAGCGTCGCCGCCTCGTTGCGCTCGTCAGCGTTATCGCGCTCCTCGTGATCGGCTTCGTTGCCATCATCACGGGCGTGTTTGTCACGCGCACGAGCTACGGGCAAGAGGAGCTGCGGCGGCTCATCCAGGGACAGCTCGCGAGCGCCATCAAGGGCAAGGTGTACCTCGGCGCCGTGAGCGGCGGCTTCCTCACCGGAATCCAGATCGACAGCTTCGCGATTCGCGACGCGGACAACGACTCGCTGATGCTGAGCACTGGCCGCATCACCGCCAGCTACGATCCGCGCGACCTGATCGACAAGCGACTGCTGCTCCGCGACGTCGACGTGCAGCACCCGGTGATGTACATCCGCCAGCATCCGAGCGGGCGCTGGAACTTCAAGGAGATCTTCCGGGCGTACGACAAGAAGAACAACCTGCCGAAATCGCCCGGCCGGAATTTCGGAGACTACATCGTCATCGACGGGGCGCGTGTGCACGATGCCACGTTCGTGCTCCAGATGCCGTGGACGCCAGACGACTCGCTGCGCGGCGCGAAGCTCGACAGCGCCATCAACTACACGCTCGGCCGCCGCGACAAGGAGATTCGCCGAGTCGTCGACGAGGGGAAGAGAGGCTTCGCGCGCACCTGGCGGTGGACGGGTCTCTCCGCGGTGCTCTCGCGGATTCGCCTTGCCGATCCCGACAGCGACAAGCTCGGACGGCTCTTCGTCTTCGACACGGTGCATGCGGTGGAGGCCGATCCACCGTTCCGCTTCCAGAACATCCGCGGTACGCTGCGGAATCTCGGCGATTCCATCTGGGTCGACGTCGCGCACTTCGATCTCCCGCGGTCCACCGGATCCGGAGGCGGAAAGATCGTGTGGGGAAGCGACCTGCCGGTGCGCTATGACATCACCGTCCATGGCGATTCGGTCGCGCTGAACGACGTCGCGTGGGTATATCCGACGCTCCCGACGACCGGCGGAGGCAAGGTCACGCTGCACATTGGGAGCGAGAAGGACAACCTTCACATCATCGATTACAAGCTCACGAACATGGATGTCACGACCACGGGCTCGCACCTCGTCGGCGACATGACGTTCGCCGTTGGTGGCCCCGTGCTCGCCGTGAAGGACGTGAAGATGTCCGCGCAGCCGTTCGACTTCGATCTGCTGCGCGCGTTGAACGGAAAGCCGTTCCCGGTCGACTGGCGCGGCCAGCTGTATGGAAGCGTCCGTGCACGCGGTGGCCCGCTGACGCGGTTCTACGTCGACGAGAGCGAGGTGGTCTTCCGGGACGCGCATGTGGCCGGAGCCAGCTCGCGCGTCGGCGGCAAGGGAGAGCTGGACATTCTCCAGCCGGCGCTCACGAGCTTCCGGCACTTCGACGTGAACGCCGCGTCGGTGGACCTGCGCTCGATCGAATATCTCTACCCGAATTTCCCGCGCCTCGGCGGCACGATCTCGGGTACGGCGACGCTCGACTCGTCGTGGCTTGACGTGCGATTCGCGAATGCCGACATCACGCACCGCGACGGACCCGGCGAGCCATCCCATCTCACCGGAAGTGGCCGCGTGACCTGGGGCCCGCAGTACATGACGTACGACATCGACGCACAGGCACTGCCTTTGTCGTTAGGCATGATTGCGCGCTCGTACCCGAAGCTGCCCCTCACCGGTCTCGTCAACGGGCCTCTCCGTGCCCGAGGAACCATCGCCGATCTGCAGCTCACGACTACGCTGCAAGGCGCGGCGGGTGGCCTGAGCTTCGATGGTCGCATCGACATCGATCCGCCCGGCTACGGCATTCGCGGCACGGGACAGGCTTCGGGACTTGCCGTGCATCAGCTGCTCGATTCCGCGCGACTGCACAGCGCTGTCCGCCCGCTGACGCTCACAGGGCGATACGACGTTGCACTCGCTGGCGACTCGTTGCCGGATCTAGAGGGAAGCGCGGCCATCGATCTCACGCGCGCCGATGTCGACGGTCTGCGCGTTTTTCCATCGACGGCGCGCCTGCGCTTCGCCAGTGGCCGCCTCTTCGTCGATACCCTGAGGCTGGAGACGACGGCGGCGACCGTCCTCGCTCATGGTGCCTTGGGGCTGCCGCATGGCGCTACCGACTCGCTGCGCCTGCAGCTCGTCGTCGATTCACTCGGCGGGTTCCGGCGTTACCTCGCGGCGCACACCGCCCGCGACTCCGCGCTCGCCGATTCACTGGAAGGGCAGGTGACGGTTAACGGGGCCGCATACGGCCGCCTCGATTCGCTCGACGTCAGGGGCTCGGTCGTCGGTAACGGGCTCCTCTTCGGCACTACGCGGGGCCGGCTGGTCGGCGGCAGCTTCGCGATTCGTAATCTTCTCGACAATCCTGTTGGCCGGGCGTCGCTGCGCTTCGACACCCTCACCGTCGCCGGGATCCTGCTCGACTCGGTGCAGGCGAATTTCGAGATGGCGGGACGATCACGGGCCACCTTTGCGATCAGTGCCGCGAGTGACAACGGACCGACGGCGCGCGTGGTCGGCAGCGCGGCGAGCTTCGGCGGCGCGCTCGGCGCGGCGACCGCCATGACGCAGGTGACGGTCGACTCACTCGGCCTAACGATTGGCGAGAGCCGATGGCGCTTGCGCGGAACGTCGCACGTCGCGCGCGACAGCGCTGGCGTGTCGCTCGACTCACTCGTGCTCGTGAATGGTGGCGCCCGTGTCGCGCTCCGCGGGTCGGCGCCGCAGCACGCGCCGATCGCGCTCCAGCTCGGGGCCGACAGCATTGGTCTCGCCGATATTGGTGTGTTGGCTCAGCTGCCAGCTCCGCTCGGTGGATTCGCGACGGTCCACGGCGTCGCGACCGGAACGCGGGCGCGTCCGGACGTCCGGCTCGATGCGCGCCTGGCAAGGCTCACCTACGGTGGCATGCAGGTCGAGCGTGCCACAGCGACGGGTGCCTATCACGATCAAAGCTTCGATGCCGCCGTCGATCTCTTTCGCCACGACGTGCCGGCGCTCCGAGCGACGGTGGTCGTGCCTATGGAGCTGACGCTGTTCAGCGCCCAACGACTGAATGCGCCGATTCACGGCTCCATTCGGGCCGACAGCGCCGATCTCTCGGTGATCGAGACCCTCTCGTCATCGCTGCAGCGTAGCTCGGGCCGCCTCACCGCCAACGTCGACTACTCGTTCACGCCGACCCACAAGTCGATCAATGGGTTGATCGCCGTGCGCAATGGGCAGGTGACGGCGCAGAACCTCGGCATCACGCTCCGCTCCATCAATGGTTCGATGCGCTTCGATGGGCGGAGCGACAGCGTGCAAGTCGATCTCGCGGCCGCGAGCGGTACCGCGGCGGGCGCGCGCATCGCGCTCCATGGCTCCGTGAATTATGCGAAGTGGGACGCGCCGCGCTTCAACCTCGCGCTCTTTGCTCACAACTTCCACGCAATCGATCGCCGGACGATCGCGTCGCTCGACGTCTCTACGGCGCAGGATTCTCTCCGCCTCACTGGGCCCATGGACGGTGCCGCGCTCACGGGCACCGTGCGTGTCGAACGCGGCGAGGTGTACCTCCCCGAGCGCGACCTCCTCCGCAAGCAGGTCATCGATCTGAGCGGCGCTGGGATCTTCGATATCATCGATTCGACGGACTATCGCACGCGCTCGATCGTGCCGGATGCGCCATCGCGGCTCGTGAAGAATCTCCGGCTCGACGACGTGAAGATCGTACTTGGCGACGAAGTCTGGCTCCGGTCACGTGAAGCGAACATCAAGCTCGGCGGCTCGCTCGACGTCCGCAGCGCCGAGCGGCAGAGCACATTGGTCTCGGCGGCGCGCGGGTCGAACGGGTACGACACCGCGCCGCGATACGGTCTGGCGCTCGCCGGAACGTTGACGGCGGACCGCGGCTCTTACACGCTCGATCTGTCACCAGCGCCCGTGCAGCGTGAGTTCGGCCTCGAGCGCGGAACGATCACTTTCTTCGGGCAGGCGGAGTTCAACCCGCAGGTGGACATCACCGCCACGCACGACGTGAAGCGGGTGAACCAGCCCGACCTGATGATCCAGGTTCACCTGAGTGGCTTTCTCTACCCGAACCCGACGATCGATCTGACGAGCACGAACGAGCCGTATCTCTCGACGTCGGATCTCGTGAGCTACCTCGTCACGGGACAGCCGACATATGCGCTCAACTCGGGCGAGCTCGGCGTCGTTCAGCAAGTTAGTAACGTCGTCGGCCCAACGCTGAGCGCGGTCGCCGCCGCGGGGCTGCGCGGCGCCGGGCTCGGGTACTTCGACCAGCTGCAGATTCAGAGCGGCGCGGCGCCGACGTTCGCCACGGGCACGAACAGCCAGACCAACATCAAGGACTACATCTTTGGCACCCGGCTCGGCGCCGAGAAGCAGATCTCGAACAATCTCTTCCTCAGCTTCAGCGCAGGTCTCTGCTCGTTCAATCGTGACAACAACACGAACAACCAGAACGCCTTCAACGGATTCGTCGACGCATTGAGCGGGAAGCTCGAGTATCGGTTCACTCCACACCTGTCGCTCCAGGCCGGGACCGATCCATCGACCTCGAGTCTGTACTGCCGCTCGAACTACTCGCTCGGGAACGTCGTCCAGACGCCGCGGCAATGGGGTCTGTCTCTCCTGAGGACCTGGCACTTCTGACGCCGAGCGAGGAGCGCGCCCGAGAAGCCAGGCGGTCTCCTGTGAGGCGGGCGCTCCTCATCGCGAACCCTGCGTCACGGCTCGGCAAGCGTCGCCTGCCTCGAGCCGTAGACGCGCTTCAGAAGGCGGGCGTCGACTGTCAGGTTGCGTTCACTGAGCGCCCCGGCCACGCGGCCGAACTGGTGCTCGAGCGGTCGGCGCACTACGACGCGGTGTTCACACTGGGCGGCGACGGTACGGCGATGGAGGCTGCGGGGGCGCTCGCCGGAACGTCACGTCCCCTTGGGGTGCTGGCAGGCGGAACGGGCAACCTTCTGGCCCGCGCGGTGGGCATCCCCCTCGACCCCAGGCGAGCCGTCCCGATGCTCCTCGGAGGGGAGGAGCTCCACATCGATCTGGGCCGAATCGTGAGCTGCAACCCCCCTCGCCACTTCGCGGTGGCGGCCGGGGTCGGCATCGACGCCGCGATGGTTGCCGAAACGCCATCGTGGCTGAAGCGTCGTTTGGGTGTACTCGCTTACACCATCACGGCCACACGGGCGGCACTTCGGTCAGTTTTGCGCCGGGAGTTCTTCCATGTGCGCCTCACGGTGGATGGCGAGGTCTTCGAAGCCGCGGCAGCCGCGGTGATGATCGCGAACTTCGGGGCGGTGCTCAGCGACCGAATCACCTTCGGTCCGGGGATCCGCTTCGACGATGGAGTGCTCGATGCCTGCTTCTACTCACCGAGGAATCTGCGAGACGCCACACGAATCATGTGGCGGCTCTTGCGGCGCGATTTCGCCTCGGACTATGCGATGGTCTATCGCAGCGGGCGCCACATTCGCGTCGAGACCGATCCGCCGCGCCTCGCGCAGGCGGACGGCGAGCTGCTCGGTATGACGCCGCTCGAGATCGAGATCGCCCCCCGTGCCGTGCGGCTGCTCGTGCCGAAGCAGCCGAATGACGAGCCTTCCACCATGCCCCCGCGCGCGCCGGACCGCGCCTGAGCCTTCGCATCGATACATGGCCAGCGTACTGATCATCGACGACGAGCCGGCGATTACTTCGGCGCTCGCGCAATACTTCGAGCGCACGGGGCACGAGGTCAATCGCGCTCACAGCGGCGAGGAAGGGATCGTCGCGGTGAAGCGGGTGCACCCCGATCTCGTGCTGCTCGACCTCCGGCTGCCGGACCTCAACGGGTTCGAGGTGCTCGATCGAATCCGCGAGCACAATCCCGTGGTCATCATGATCACTGGCCACGGCGACGTCCCGGACGCGGTGCGCGCCATGCAGGCTGGCGCAGAGAGCTTTCTCACGAAGCCGGTCGAGCTCGCGCATCTCGGCGCGGTCGCGACGCGCGCTCTGGAGAAGGCCCGCCTTCGGCAGATGAACCGCTACCTCGCCGACCGGCGCGGCCGCCTGCCGGCGACGCCGCTACTCGGCACCTCGGCGCCAATGCGCGAGCTGGCCCAGCAGATCGAGCTCCTCGCGCGCAGCGATCGCACGACGGTGCTCATTACGGGCGAGAGTGGAACGGGAAAAGGATACGTTGCCGAGTCGATTCATCGCGCCAGCGTGCGCGGCGAGCGGCCGCTGGTCGAGATCAACTGCGCCGCCTTGTCGGGAACGACGCTCGACGCGGAGCTCTTTGGTCAGGAGCTGACGCCCTCGAATGGATCGGACGCGCTGCGGCCAGGACTCCTCGACATCGCCGAGGGAGGCAGCGTTTTTCTCGACGAGATTGGGGATCTCGATCCTCAGCTTCAGCCGAAGCTCCTGCGCGTGCTCGAGGGGAAGAGCTTTCGCCGCCTCGGCGGAACGCGCGAGATCACGGCAGACGTGCGATTGATCGCGGCAACGGGGAAGGATCTGGTGAGCGAGGTGACGGACGGCAAGTTCCGCGAGGATCTCTACTATCGGCTGAGTGTCATGCCGATCAACCTGCCGCCACTGCGGGCGCGGTCGCGCGAGGACCTGCTCGAGCTGATCGCGCGGCTGGTCGAGGAGCTGCGCCCGAATCTCCTCGACGCGCCGACGGAGCTCGACGACGATGTGCTGGAGCGTTTGCTCAAGTACTCGTGGCCGGGGAACATTCGCGAGCTGCGGAACGTGCTCGAGCGAGCGATGATCATGGCCCGCGGTCTCGAGCGAGTGGCCATCGGTCATCTGCCGACCGAGGTGCGCGAAGCGTCTGGCGCCGGCGTAGACCATCACATTCCGCGCACGCTGTCGGAGGTCGAGCGCATCCACATCGATCGGACGCTCCGCGCTCATAACGCGAATCGCACGCGCGCCGCGCGCGAGCTCGGGATCTCACGGGCGACGCTGATCAAGAAGATCAAAGAGTACGGTCTGGAATCGAACGAAGCGCGCGCCACGAGGCAGCGGGTCATCGGCTAGCGCGCTTCGCGCGCTGGCCGATAACCCGCCGCCTGCGTGCTCGCTCGCTGGCGCTCGCGAAAGTCGATTTGATGTCGCTCGCGCGTTGCGCTCGCTCGCTGCGCTCGTGTCTCATTTGAAGTCGCGCGCCCTTCGGGCTCGCTCCTGCTCCTCGCACCATTCATATCCACTCGCCACTCGCCACTCGCCACGGCTAAACTTCCATGACCAAAGTTCACGAACACGACGCGATGCAATGCCGCGCCTGCGGCAATGAGGAGCGTGCGTCCGAGGGATATCCGTGCGTCGACTGCGGCACTTTCATCTGCGTTGTTTGCAACCTGCGTGGCGTGACGCGTTGCCGGGCCTGTCAGGCCAAGCAGCCGGCCGGAGGCGCGGCGACTTCCACTGGGTGAGCGCGTGAGCCTGGACTTCCGCGCATTGGGTATCGCGGTCGGGCACGCGACCGACGGCGCGGGAGCAACCGGGCTCACGATCGTGCGCGGCATGGACGCGCCGCTCCGCGCGGGCGCCGCGGTCTTCGGTCGAGCGACGGGCACACGCGAGCTTCACACCCTCACCGCCGATCATCTCGTCGACCGGATCGATGCGCTGATGCTCACCGGCGGCTCAGCCTACGGCCTCGACGCTGCCGCGGGTGTCATGCGGTGGATGGAGGAGCGCGGGCGGGGATTCGCGATGCGCGGAGGGGTCGTGCCGATCGTTCCCGCGGCCGTCATCTTCGACCTCGCACCCCTCGGCCGCTTCGACGCGCGACCCACCGCGGCGATGGCATACGATGCGTGCGACCGCGCCTCGCCTAACGATATCGCCGAGGGGTCGGTCGGTGCCGGGACGGGCGCAACGGTCGGCAAGATTGCCGGACCCGGCCGAGCGATGAAAGGCGGCATCGGCGGTGGTATCGCGAGCGGCGGCGGCTGGTCCGTTGGCGCGCTCGCGGTGGTGAACGCCGTGGGTGACGTTCGTGACGCGAGCGGCCGCATCATCGCCGGCGCCCGCGCCGACGCTGGCGGTGCTGGCCGCTTCCTGGATACGGCGCGGCAGCTCGCGACGGGCGGCCTGGCGTCGCTGCCGGGCGGCAATCGCTTCGACCCGGCGGTTCCCACGAATACGACGCTCTGTGTCGTCGCGACCACGGCGCCGTTAGGCTGGGTGGAGCTCGGTCAGCTCGCGCGCGCCGCCGGTGCCGCGCTCTTTCGTCGCATCACGCCAACGGGCACTGCCGTGGACGGCGACGTCGTTTTCGCACTGGCGCCGATGGCTCCTCCGGAGCCGCTCGGACGTGAGCAGATGGCGATCGAGGCGCTCGCTGTTGTGGCGCTGGAGACGGCGATCGAGCGTGCGGTCGTGACGGCGCGTGGTCGCGACGGCGTTCCCGGACTCGCGGACTAGCGGCCATCATGTCGATAGCTGAACGCGCGCGACTCGAATCGGAGCCGATGGCGGTGTCGACCGTCTCTGCTGCCGTCGTGGTCGCCGCCATTGCGCCAATGTTGGCCGAGCCACACGTGTCGAGCGGTCAGGTCTCGCAGCAGCTCGCGGGGCACGGCGTCTCGATCGTCGAGGATCAGGGCGACTGGCTGCTCGTGCGCGGCGCCGACGAGTACGAGGGGTGGATGCATCGCGGCTACGTCGCCAAGCTCGCCGCGTCAGGTGACAGTGGCGACCGGCGTATCTCGTTAGGCTGCGTCGTCGCGGCCACGGACGGCACGGCGCGATCGCTGCCGCTCCGCGCGCTCCTCGCGCCGGGGGACCGTGTCCAATCGGGCGAGGCGATCCCAGCGCACGAGCAGCCGGTGCGATTTCCGCGTGACGCAATGGCGATCTGCCGCAGTGCGGTCGAGCTCTACGTCGGCACGCCGTATCAGTGGGGTGGCGTCACTCCGTGGGGCGCCGATTGCTCGGGGCTCGTGCTGAATGTGTTCGCGCTGCATGGGGTGCCGCTTCCGCGCGACGCGTGGCAACAGGCGCGCGCGGGCCGCGATGCGGGGCGCGACCTGCTCGCTACCAAGCCCGCCGATCTCCTGTTCTTCTCAGATCGGCCCGACGCGCACATCACGCACGTCGCGATCTCGCTCGGCGATCGCCGGCTCGTTCATCTCGCGCTCGGCCGCGGCGGCTATGCCGTGGAACGGCTCGACGACGAGCGCGACGACTACGTGCGAAAGCTCGGAACGCGATTCCTCTTCGCGCGCTCGGTGCTCTGATCGGCCGAGCGCTCAGCTCACCATCGTCTGCGGCGCCACCTTGAGCGGCGTGCGGACCTGGACCGGCACGTCGGCGGTGTGGTTCGTGTCCAGGCCAATCGTCATCACGTAACCGCCGGCGACGTCCATCGGGAGATCGATCTGCGCGATGAGGGGCAGATCCATCTCGCTGATCCCCGGCGGTGGCGCCCCGACGTTGAGCTCGCCCGTGCTCGTCCAGAGTTCACTGCCGTGCGGATTGATCCAGCGCAGCGTCACCGTATGCGACCCGACGTCGAGCTGCGTTCCCTTGAGATGCACGACGAGATGCGCGCGCGGATGGACCGCGGGCAGCGTCGCGACCTGCAGGGCATCGAAGACGCCGAGGATGTTGAGCTTCCCCTCCTGCGAGAGGTTCGCCGCGTCGGCGAAGAGCGCGAAGGACACTTGCATCATCCCAACATAGACGGCCCTCACACGTGAGTCTACTTTTCGAGCATGGCCTCTCCGCTCCACACGAGGACGCAAACTGCGGCTGACGATGCGCGCCTCACGCGGACGGATGACGGAACATCCAGCGCCGCGGCGCGCCCGGCGTTCGGCGCCACCGATCTCTCGCTGCTGTTGATGGCGCTCATCTGGGGCGTCAACTACACGTCGGTGAAATACGGCACGGGCCTCGTTGCCCCGCTTGCGTTCAACGGCGTACGCGTCACGCTCGCGGCGATCGCGCTGGTCGTCGTCGCGCAGCTCGCGAGCGCGTGGTTCGGCGTGGAGCGGGAAGGATGGCCGTCGCGGCGCGACGCTATTATGCTCTTGCTGCTCGGTACCCTCGGCAACGGAGTTTATCAAATACTCTTCGTCGAGGGCATTGCACGCACGCGCGCGGGCGACGCGGCGCTCCTCATCTCCGCGTCTCCGGCGTTCATCGCCATCATCGGTCGGGTCCGTGGGACCGAGCGCGTATCGATGCGCGGCATCGTCGGCATCGCACTCTCGATTCTGGGGATGGGGCTCGTCGTCGTCGGAACGGCCGACACGGGCCCGAATCACCGCGCGATACTGCTCGGCGATTCATTGTTGCTCATCAGCTCACTCTGCTGGTCCGTGTACACGGTGTATCTGCAGCCGTATACGCATCGCATCGGCGGCATCCGTCTGTCGGCGCTTACCATGATTGGAGGGATGGTGCCGCTACTCGCCGTTGCCGCGCCATCGATGATCACGACGGACTGGGGCGCCCTGCCGCTGCTCGCGTGGGGAAGCATCACCTACAGCGGCCTGTTCGCGCTCGTCATCGCGTATCTCTTCTGGTATCACGGCGTCCGCGTTCTCGGGCCGACCCGAACGGCGATGTACGCGAATCTGCAGCCGGTGTTCGCGCTCGCCGTCGCGTGGCTCGTGTTGGGTGAGGGGATCACGGGCTGGGAGATCGCAGGCGCGACGTCGATCATCACGGGCTTGCTGCTCACGAGGTCATGACCGCACCCGAACTTCGCTCCACGGCGCGCGGCTCGTGCTCCACGCGGCTCGTTCTCTTCGACATCGATGGCACGCTTCTCCTGAGCGACGGTGCGGGACGCCGCGCCATTCACCGGGCGCTGATCGAGATCTTCGGCGACACCGGCCCGTCCGATCATCGCTTCGATGGGAAGACCGATCCACAGATCGTTCGCGAGTTGATGCGGATCGTCGGTCACGGGGACGCCCACATCGACGACCGAATGGAGGAGCTGTTTGCTCGTTATGTGGCCTGTCTGCGCGAAGAGCTGCAGGACCCGGAGTATCACGCCGCGGCATTGCCCGGCGTGCCGAAGCTGCTCGAGGCGCTCGAGCAACGTGACGACGTGACGCTCGGTCTGTTGACGGGAAATCTCGTCGACGGCGCCCGTGCGAAGCTGGAAGCGGTGGGGATCGATCCCGCGATCTTTCGCGTTGGCGCGTACGGCACCGACCACGAGTTGCGGCCGCGACTGCCCGAGATTGCGCAGCGACGCGCGCGCGATCTGCTCGGCGTCGAGGTGCCCGGCTCGAACGTGGTCATCATCGGCGACACGCCGGCTGACGTGGAGTGCGGTCGCGGCATCGGTGCGCGCGCGATTGGCGTCGCAACGGGCCGCTTCAGCACCGACGAGCTCGCGGCTCATGGTGCCGTCGCCGTCTTCGAGAGCTTAGTCGACACGGAAGCCGTCATCAGTGCGATCGTCGACGACCGATGATCGAAGTCGAGCTCAAGGCGCTCGTCCCGGATCTCGCGACAGCGCGACAGCGCGTAGAGTCTGCGGGTGGCCGCATCACCTTTGCGGGCCGATTGGAAGATCGGCGTTACGATCGCTCCGACCTCAGCCTCGCCGCGCTCGATCATGTCTTGCGCCTGCGCGTCTATCGCGACGCCGCGGGCAAGGTGTCGCGCGCATCGATCGACTGGAAGGGACCGTCGTCGACGACTGGTACCTACAAGCAGCGCGAGGAGCTGAACAGCGGCGTCGCTGGCGATCCGGAGCATCTCGCGCAGATTCTCGACCGGCTCGGCTTCACTGTCACGATGCAGATCGATCGGGCGATCTGGCAGTACGAGCTGCAGGATGCTGTCGTCAGATTCGAGCGCTATCCGCGGATGGACGATCTCGTCGAAGTCGAAGGGACTCCGGAAGCGATCGAGCGCGCCATCACTGCCCTGTCGCTGGGTCGCGAGTCTTTCACGGCGGAGCGTCTTCCCGATTTTGTTCGGCGGTTCGAGGCACGGACGGGGCGCACCGCGGCGCTCAGCGACGCGGAGCTCGCTGGCGGAGTACGTTACGACGTGAGCAACGCCTGAGTCGCATGGCCGACGCCGATCTCCTTCCCGAGCTCCCCGAGTTGATGCTCTCGCTCCGCAGCTTCGGCTCGCGCCGCGGCGCGCCTAACGAGTCGCGAGCGATGGACGAGGAGCAGCAGCACTTCTTCGCGCCGCTGCTCGACGGCCGGCGGACGGCGGCGCAGGCGATCTCCCGGCCGCAGATCGTCGCCGCGTTCGACTCGCGGCGGCTCGCGGCGCTCGTCGATGCCGCCGTACGCCAGTTCGCCGCCGTCCGCTTCGCCAGCCAGGCGCCCGCGCGGCGCGCGCTCGAGGCCGAGCTCTTCGAGATCATAGAACCGCTCCGTGACGCCCTCACCGTGCTCGCCAGCCTCGCCGAGGCAATTCCGATCGAGCAGAGCTCCGCAGCCGATGAGCAGTGGGCGCTCTGGCTCGCCCAGCTGCGGGTCGTTTTCCGAATCGCCGATACCAGTTGGCCGGCAATGCGGGAAGCGCTCGCGTCGTCGACGCCACCCGCGGCGACATCGACTCGCTGGCCGCCCGGCCCTCGCGGAGAGCGACCGCGGTGATCCTCGGCCTTGGCGTCGACATCGTGGAGATCGACCGCATGCGCCACATGCTCGAGACTACCGGCGAGCGGCTCATCAAGCGGATCTTCACCGAGGGCGAGGCGCAGTACGCGCTGGCGCA
This sequence comes from Gemmatimonas sp., assembly GCA_021154325.1. Classification (GTDB taxonomy): domain Bacteria; phylum Gemmatimonadota; class Gemmatimonadetes; order Gemmatimonadales; family Gemmatimonadaceae; genus AG2. Next base: position 15,453 of record JAJKIR010000198.1, on the reverse strand, counting down.
CGCTGAGCCTGCCCTCCATTTCGCGGCACGTGCCGCGGCGAAGGAGGCGACCTACAAGGCGCTCTCTGGAAACCAGCTGGCGCGCGCCGTGGGCTGGCGGGAGATCGAGGTGTGTCTCCGCGAGGATGGGGCGCCGTACCTCCGGCTCCACGGCCGGGCGGAGAAGCGCGCCTCTGAGATGGGGGTCAGTCGAGTACTCATCTCCCTGACCCACAGCAAGGCGGCCGCGGTGGCGGTCGTCGTGCTGGAGGCATGACCTAACTCCTACGGACTACTGCGAATCCGGTAATCCCGATACATTCTATCGGCAATGACTCCCGCTGCCGTGCTGATCCGCCGCTGGATCCGTCTTGCTGCCGTATGCGCGGCCATCGCTCTGGCGCCACGCCCTCTCGGCGCGCAGGAGCATCCGGTAAAGCGAGTCGCGAATATCGTCACCGTTGCCCTCGAGGAGTACGCGAAGGGGATCGATGACCAGGGACGCATGATCTCCGCGCAGGAGTATCAGGAAGCAGTCGACTTCCTCGGGGACGCACGACGCACCGCCGAGCGGCTGCCTGGACCGCGCGGAGACACGGCGCGCGTGCTGCTCGATTCGATCGTCGCCGCCGTGAACGCGAAGCAGACCCCGGCCACGCTCGCCGCGCTCAGCACGCGATTCGCCAAATCGTTAGGCAGCGAGGCGGCGCTGGAGCTTCCCAACAGTCCCATCGACGTCGCGGCAGGCAGCGTTCTCTACGAGCGGAGCTGCGCGTCCTGTCACGGCACTCTTGGCCTCGGCGACGGCCCCGCCGCAGCGGCGCTCAATCCCAAACCGCCGGCCATCGGGAGCGCGCGTGAGATGCACGACCGAAGCCCCGCGCTTCTGTATCGCATCATGTCGGTGGGGGTCGCGGGCACGCCGATGGTTGGTTTCGCCGGCCAGCTCACGCCGAACCAGCGATGGAACGTGGTCTCGTATCTCACCATGCTCCGCGCGAGCCAGGCGGATGTGGCCGAGGGCGAGGGTCTCTACGCACAGCGCTGTGCATCCTGCCACGGTATGCTCGGTACGGGCGACGGCGCGCTGTCGCGAGCGCTGAGCCGACTCCCTTCCGAGATCGGCGCGTTCGGTTGGCAGGCGGAGCGTACCGATGAGCAGCTCGCCGCCGTGGTTCGCGACGGCATGGCCGGCACGCCGATGCCCCCTGCTCGGGATCTCACGCCGGCCCAGGTGCAGAGCGTCGTCGCGTATCTCCGCACGCTGCCGGTGCGCGAGCGAAACGGCAGTGCCGTAGCCGCGCGTGACAGCGGTAGCAGCGCCGCGGCGTCGCACTCCTTGTCGCTGCTGGAGCAGTCGCTGACGGCGGCGCGCGCTGGCCGGCTCGGTGACGCGTCCGATCGCGCCTTCGATGCGTATCTCGCCTTCGAGCCAATCGAGACACCGGCGCGCGCCCGCGATCCGGGCGTCGTCGCGTCGATGGAAAAGCTGTTCGGCGACTTCAAGGCGAACATCCGCGACAACGACATCCACGGAGCCGAACGGGCCCGCGACGCGATCGAGGCGACGATGCCGAAGGTCGTCGATCTCACCCAGCCGACGGGCAGTGCGTGGGAGGCATTCGTTCAGTCTTTCCTCATCATCCTGCGCGAGGGATTCGAGGCGATCCTCGTCATCGGCGCGGTGGTGGCGTTTCTCCTCAAGACGGGCCATCGGGAGCGTCTGCGCGCCATCTGGACGGGCGTCGCGCTCGGCCTGCTCGCGAGCGCGGTGACGGCGGTCGTGCTCAAGACCGTGCTCGGCGCGATGCCCGCGAGCCGCGAGATCATCGAAGGGCTCACGCTGCTCGTCGCCGTGGCGGTGCTGTTCTCGGTGAGCTACTGGCTCATTTCGCGCGTGGAAGCCGCGAAGTGGCAGCAGTTCATTCGCGAGAAGGTGACGAACGCGCTGCAGCACGGCGGGGGAAAGGCGCTCGCGTTCGTTGCGTTCCTGGCTGTGTATCGAGAGGGCGCCGAGACCGCGCTCTTCTATCAGGCGCTCTTCGACGAGGGGCCACGTGTCGCTTTGCCGATCTCGCTCGGCATCGTGCTCGGCTTCGCGGCCCTGGCCGTGATCTTCACGCTCTTCTATCGCTACGGCGTACGCATTCCGCTTCGCCCTTTCTTCGGCGTTACAAGCGTGCTGCTGTACTACATGGCGTTCGTCTTCATGGGGAAGGGTGTGCGCGAGCTGCAGGAGGGCAACGCGCTGCCGATCACGTTGATCCCGGGCTTTCCGCACGTCGAAGCGTTAGGCCTGTATCCCACCTGGCAGACGTTGCTCGCGCAGCTGGTGTTGCTCGCGCTGTTCGTCTTCGCGCTGGCGAAGACGTTCTGGCCCAAGCGATCAGTCGCGCTTCCGACGGTGCAGCCAGACTCGAAGCCGGCGCTCGATGTCGCCCGCGAGCTCACGGCTCTTCGCGAAGACAATGAGCGCTTGCGTGCCAGGCTCTCCGCGCTCGAGGATGTAGTGGCACAGGAGACAAAATCGTAATTGCCATGTGGCGCCACATTCGTGCATCCCTTCGGCGTATCCCCTGAGAAACGCAGACGCCGCAGATTTCGCAGAAGCCGCTGAAAAGCACCGACAACGACTTCTTTAAATAAGAGACGTTCCGTCGTTCAATGTTTTCTGCGTCCTCTGCGCAATCTGCGAATTCTGCGTTACTTCACCGTGAGTGCCTGGGTTGCTCCTCGGGCGAACCCCCACAGGTACTACTGGTGAATCAGGATGACAACGGTGCCGGGCGCGCGGTGCCGGACGCGTAGATCCCGGGCTTCCTCGCGGTGACGTCGCGGCGCCACCAGATCCATACGAAGCCGGCGACCATGAAGACGATGGCAATCAACTGTGCCGTGGAGAGACCGCCGACAAGGAACCGGTCGTCCTTCGCACGCAGAAACTCGACGAGAAAGCGCTCGAAGCCGGCCAGCACGCAGTAGACGCCGAACAGCCAGCCCTCCGCGTGTTTGTGATCGCGCAGCCGCCACAGGATGCCGAACATGATCAGCCCCAGCGCCACCTCGATGAGCTGCGTCGGATAGACGCCGACGACGGTCGTCGGAGACATTCCCGGCGGAAATTGCACGCCGAAGTCGCGACTCATGATTCCGACCGTCGAGGGGGGAGCGCCTTCCGGAAACTGGACTGAGAGAAAACCGCCGGGCCAGGGTTTGCCGTAGTCGTCGCCGACCGCCCAACAGCCGGTGCGGCCCACGGCGTACGCGGCGGCGACGGCCGGCGCGCCGACGTCGAAGATTCGCAACATCGGAATCTTCTTTCTCCAGATCACGAGCATCACGGCGAGCATGCCGCCGATCAGGCCGCCCCAGAAGACGAAGCCTCCGCGCGTGAAGAGCGCATCCCAATTCCCGAGGACGACGACATAGTAGAGCTTCGCGCCGAGCAGGCCGCCGATGACCGCGGCGAAGATCATGTCGCTCACCGGCTCGGGATCGAAGCCGCGGCGCGTCAGCTCACGCTGCCCGATCAGCTGCGCGACGACGAACGCCATCAGCACCGCGACCCCGAAGCCGGTGAAGGTCAGCGGCCCGATCGTGTAGGAGAGCGGATGATGGACGATTGGATCGGCGAGCGTCATGTCAGTGCAGTGATTGTAATAGCCCCGTCGAGCGGGAGCGAGCGTTCAGTCCGCGAGCCCGGGAATCGGGATCGAGGCAAACGCGTTGAGATCGAGCCCGGAGCGCTCGCCGCGTTCGAGATGAAAGAGACCGGCGCGAGCGATCATCGCCGCGTTGTCGGTGGCGAGCCGGCTGCTCGGGGCGAACACCGCCGCCCCGAGTGGCGCCACGCGCGCGCGCATCGCCTCGACGAGAGTGCGATTCCCCGCGACGCCTCCGCCGAGCACGACGCGTGAGCGGCCGAACTGGCGGACCGCGCGCGCGGTCTTCTCGACGAGGGTCTCGATGAGCGCATCCTGAAAGGCACGCGCGATCGCCGCGCGCGCCGTTGGGTCGATCGGGCCCGATGCGTCCACAGCGCGAACCGCGTTCAGCACGGCGGTTTTCAGTCCGCTGAACGACACATCGTAGTAGTCGGCGTCGCCCGGCCGCTGGTCGCGACGCAGCATCGGCCTCGCGAAGCGATAAGCGTTTGCTCTATTCTCGGCGACGTCGGCGCTTGCCTCGCGTTCGATCGCCGGTCCGCCCGGATACGGAAGGCCGAGCAGCTTCGCCACCTTGTCGAACGCCTCTCCGGCTGCATCGTCTCGCGTGCGGCCGAGGAGGCGATACTCGCCCCATGCCGCGACGTCGAGCAACAGCGTGTGTCCGCCGGAGACGAGGAGGGCGGTGAATGGCGGTACGGCGTCTCGTTCCTCGAGCGCCGTCGCGAAGAGATGACCCTCCATGTGGTGCACACCGATGACCGGTACACCGAGCGTGAAGGCAAATGCCTTCGCGAAGCTCACGCCGACAAGCAGGGCACCGACGAGACCCGGCCCGTTGGTCACCGCAACCGCCTCGAGAGCGCTCTGGTTCAGCCGCGCGTCCGCGAGCGCGCGCTCGACGACGGGCACGATCGCGGTGAGATGCGCGCGCGACGCGATCTCGGGGACGACGCCGCCGAAGACGGCGTGGACGTCCTGCGAGAGGATGACGAGCGATGCGAGCGATGCGTCCTCACCACTGCCCGAGAGCACGGCCGCCGACGTCTCGTCGCAGGACGTCTCGATCCCCAGCACGTGCATGCGTCGCGTCAGGGCTTGGTTCCCGAGACGGCGCTGGCCGTTGCGGGCGCCGCGGCAACGAGATGCACCTTCACCTGCGACGGCTTCACGCGGACGCCGAGCCGCGTCGTGTCGATGTCGACGAGGTGGGGAAGAGAATCGTTGGCGGGAATCGCTACGCGTGCCGTCACGACATACTCGAGGCTCAGCACACGCTGACGCGGTCCGCTCACCTCGACTCGGTCTGGCTCGAGCCGCACGGCGACTGGTGCCGACGGGTGCAGGGTGTCGGATACGACCTGCACAGCCGAGCGCACCGGGACGACGCGGGAGCTCGTCGACTCGAAGCGCAGCGTTACGCTGCGCGGCTGGACGGCGCGAACGATGGCATCGATTCCAGCGGGGAGCTCGACGTCAGACGTCGAGAGATCGACGACGACCGTATCCGGCGAGTTCGCCGCGATCTGCCGCCTGATAACTAGTGGATGCGCGAAGAGCTTGAGCAGCTCCTGCGGCGTGCCGACGACGAGCGCGTGAATCGTCGGTGGCGGATCCTTGAGCACGAGCGAACTGTCGAGCTGCGGCGCGAACTGCACCTCGACGAGATCCTGGTTCGGCTCCTTCGCCGTGACGATGAACCAGAGCACGATCGCGAGGAGCAGCGCCGTGCCCTTGAGCGCCAGCCGCTGCGTCACCGCCTCGGCCAGCCGGCGGCGCCACGTCGGTACCACACGTGCCGCCGTGCCTCCCTCGTTAGGCTCCCGTGACGCGCCCGGCATCGCTCAGCGCTCCGTAGCCGCGACCGGCCGTGGCGGCGCCGGCGCGCCAAGCAGTTCGTCGAAGAGCGCGCGACTTCCGGGCGACGTCCAGTCCACAGCCGAAATCAATTTGCGACGGATGACGCCCGCGCGATCGATCACGAAGCTCTCGGGGTAGCCGGTGGCTTGATAGGCGCGCTCGATGGCGTGGGTCGGGTCGTGCAGGATCTCGAACGTCAATCCGAGCTGCTTCGCGTAGGCGCGAATCGAGTCCTCGCCGACGACGTCGTCGATGCTCACCGCGACGATGTGCACGCCGCGAGGCCCATACGCCCGGTACAGCTCCTCCATGCTCGGCATCTCGATTTTGCACGGCTCGCACCACGTTGCCCAGATGTTCAGCAACACGACCTGGCCGCCATAGTCCGCGAGGGTGCGCGTGGCGCCCGTGTGCACGTCTTTCGCCGTGAACGACGGCGCCGCCGAACCGACGCCGACGGGAAAGAGATCATCCGCGAACAGCCTGACGCCCGCGAACAAACCCCCGCCAAGCACGGCGACGACGATGCCGACGACGATCCATTGCTGCCTAACGGTCATGAGCTGTCACTTCGCTCTGTGCGCCGTACGTCACACGGAGATCGCGCACTGCTCGCGCAGGATGCCGATCTCCGCCTGAGGGTCCTTCGCCGCGAAGATCGCGTTGCCGGCCACGAACGTATCCGCGCCGGCGCGCCAGCAATCCCCGATCGTATCGCGCGCGATACCGCCATCCACCTCGAGCACGGCGCGGCTCCCTGCCTCCGCGAGCACGCGACGCGCCCGCCGGATCTTGTCAGGCGAGTGTGGGATGAAGCTCTGTCCGCCGAATCCCGGGTTCACGGTCATCACCAGCAGGAGGTCGAGGTCCGCAATCACCTCGACGATACCCGTGAGCGAGGTCGAAGGATTCAACGCCACACCCGCGCGGCAGCCGAGCTCCCGGAGCCGCGCGAGCTGACGCTGGAGATGAGGCGACACTTCGGCGTGAATGGTGATGCCGCTCGCGCCAGCCTCGACGAAGTCCTCGAAGTAGCGCTCCGGCTGCACGATCATGAGGTGGCAGTCGAGCGGCAGCTCCGTGAGCTTCCGTACGGTCTCGATCACCTTCGTGCCGAACGTGATGTTGGGCACGAACTGCCCGTCCATGACGTCGACGTGAATCCAATCGGCGCCGCCAGCCTCGCACATCGCGATCTCGTCGGCCAGCCGCGCGAAGTCCGCCGAGAGGATGCTCGGCGCGATCCGAGGCGCGTGGTCGTGTAGCGTCATGTCGCTACGACCCCACCTTGAGCGCAATGCGCGATCCCGCCGTGACCTGCGCGCCCGCGGCCGGCGACTGGGACGACACGATTGCGCCCCCGTCAGGCGATCCCCCGTTAGGCGACGTGACGTCGCCGACGGCAAGGCCGAGCTGCTGGAGCAGCTGCCGCGCCTGCGCGAACGAACGGCCGACGACGTCCGGTACCTGAATCGTCGCCGGTCCACCGCTCAGGACGAGTTGCACGGGGCCGGGAATCGGCGTCTCGGTGCCCGGCCGCGGCTTGGTGTCCACGACCTCGCCGCGCGCCGCCTGATTGGGCTGCTCGCTCACGTCGCCGACATCGAAGCCGGCCTGGTCGAGGGCGCGCTCCGCATCCGGTCGCGCCATGCCGACGACGTTCGGCACGACGCCCATCCGCTGGCCACCGCTCACGGCCAGCGTCACCTTCGTGCCGGCGGCGTCCTTGCTTCCCGCCGGGGGATTCTGGTCGAGCACCGTGCCTTTCGGTGCGGTCGCGTGGAAGCGCGTCTCGCCCTGCTCGGATTCGAATCCCGACTGCCGCAGGCGTTGCTCGGCCGTGCTGATGTCGAGCCCGATCACGTTAGGCACCTTCAGATCCTGCGTGATGACGCCCGACGGGAAGAAGACGAACGCCGCGATGAGATAGGCGAGCATGAATCCGCCGACAATCGCGATGAAGTACGGAATCAGGCGGCGGATGACGCCGCGCCAATTCACTGCTCCCCCTCCGTCCTTCGCAAACGAGCGGCAAATGCGCCATCGATTCCATGCCGTTGCGGAAGCACGCGCAGACGACCCGCGTCGAGAACGGTGGCTGGAACAGTTCCATCCGGCGGCGGCTCCAGCCGCCAGCCGGGATTCTCGGCGAGAAAGGCCTCGAGCTGTGCGTCGTTTTCTTCCGGCTCCAATGAGCAAGTGCTATACACGAGCAGCCCTCCCGGCCGCACTACTTCCGCCGCCGCGCGGAAGATCGCGCGTTGGAGCGCGCCGAGCACCGCGAGATCGGACGGCTTGAGACGCCATCGCGCGTCCGGATGACGGCGAAACGTTCCCGTTCCCGTGCACGGCACATCGATGAGCACGAAATCGACTGGCTTGATCGTCGGCATCCGCGCGTCGGCAACGTACGGAAACACGTGCCCGATCTCCAGTCGGTGGATGTTCCCGACGACCCGACGCAGGCGGCCGAAGGAGATGTCGCTCGCGTATACCCGCGACGCGTTGCGCGACAGCTCGATCGATTTGCCGCCCGGCGCGGCGCACAGGTCGGCGACGATCGCGCCGGTCGGGACGCACGCGTACTGCGTCACGAGCGTCGAGCCGGGATCCTGGAGATGGAACAAACCCTGGCGAAAAGCGCCAAGATCGGTGAGCGACGAGACGGGACTGTTCAGGACGATGCTGTCTCGAGCGAGCGGCGCGTCTTCCACTCGAACACCGGCCGCTTCGAGCATCGCCTCGAGCTGCTCGCGCACCGCGTGATACGGCCGCGCGACGAGCGGTGCTTCGCCGTTGTTGGCCTCGAGCAGGCGCCGTGTCTCCTCCTCGCCCCACCGCGCGACCCACCGCGCGAGCAGCCAACGAGGGTGCGAGTACTCGAGGCCGAGCGCGTCGAGCGGATCAGACGGCGTGGGAAGTCGCAGCGCGTCTCGCTCGCGATCGAGCCGGCGCAGCACGGCATTGGCCAACTTGCTCGCGCCAATGCCGTGCCGACGCTTGGCCAGCTCCACCGTCTGCGCGATCGCCGCGTACGCGGGCACGCTGCCCATGTGCAGGAGTTGGAACGCGCCGAGCCTGAGCAGGTCGAGAAGGTCTGCGTCGAGACGCGCGATCCCGTTGCGCACGCGCTCGTTGAGAAACGCGTCGAGACGCGAGCGGCGTCGCAGCATGCCGTACACGAGCTCTCGCGTCCAGCGTCGGTCGCGCGCGTCGAGATGGTATTCGTCACCGACACGACGGTCGAACGATCCATCGAGCAGCTCGCCAGCGCGGAGGTCGGTGCAGATCGCGGCGGCTGCGGCGCGCGCATCCGTTACTCCGGCGGGCGTCGCGACCCGCGCTGGCGCGTCGCCAAGCGGGGCGTCGGCGCCGCCGTCTCCCGATCCGCCAACCGCGGAGCGGCTATCGTTCCACCTCCGAGTCATAGGCGGAAAGATAGTCGAGGACTGCACGCTCGGAATGTTCGACGTCCCAGACACCGCGAATGGCCGCGACACCGTATGCACCCGCGCGCCGTAGCGCCAAGACGTGACGCGGAGTGACGCCACCGATCGTCACGATCGGTATGCCGCTGTACCTGACGAGTCGCTCGAGCAACGCCAAACCCGATTCATCCCCCGGCCGGGGCGCGCCAGCGCGATCGTCGACAGCGGGGGCGAGCACGTCACTCAGAACGCCCCACGTCGCGCCGGCAAGCCGCGCCGCGATCCCTTCCTCCAGCGAATGCACGCTCGCGCCGATCGCGCAGGAGGGCACTCCGCCGGGCGCGACGCTCTTCATCAGCACCTGCATCGCATCGGGGACGTCGAGCGAGTATCGCGTGAGCTGCACGCCACGGGCGCAGGCGATGAGCGCGACGTCGACGCGATCGTTGATCACCAGCCAGGCGCCCGATCGCTCCTGCTCCTCGACGAGCGTGAGGGCGAGCTCGACGAAGCGTGCGGGCTTGTCCTGCGCCATGCGAGCGGCGCGGAGCTGGAGCGCGCCGCGCGGGCCCATCGCGCGCATCACGCCGCGCGCCCGCTCCGTGAAATTGGGACGGCCGACAATCTCGTCGTTCGTGACTGCGTGCAGTACCGGGAGCGTGGTGGCCGGCGAGCTCTCGACCACGATCGATCAGGTGATCGTTGCGGGCATCGCGTCGAAGCGGTCGCCAACGGCGGCCCCCCGGCCACGCGCCCAATCGTTAGGCGTGAGCCTCCGCTTGCCCGACGGCTGCACCACAATGATCCGCGTCGCTCCCTCGCCGCACGCCACCGTCATCCCCTCGGCATCGATCGACTGGATCTGCCCGGCTGCCACCGACGCCGCGTGCGGCGCGAGCCGCGCACCGAACAGCTTCACCTCCGTGCCGCGGAGCATCGTCAGCGCGCCCGGCTTGGGATCGAGAGAGCGAACGAGCCGGCAGACGCTGATCGCCGAGGCGCTCCAATCGATCCACGTCGCGCCGCGATCGATCTTCGGCGCGTACGTCGCGAACCGCTCGTCCTGGGGCTGCTCGTTTGCGCCCCCGAGCTCGATCAGCGACAGCGCTTCGATCAGCGCCAGGGCACCCAGCTCCGAGAGCCGCAGCGAGAGCTCTCCGTAGGTCTCGTCCTCCAGGACCGGCGTGCGCGACTGCAGGACGATGGGGCCGGCATCGAGCGGGGGCACCATCCGCATGATCGTCACGCCCGTCTCGACCAGCCCCTCACGAATTGCCGCCTGGATCGGCGCGGCACCGCGCAACGCGGGCAGAAGCGAAGCATGGATGTTCAACGTGCCGCGACGGGGAAGATCGATGACTGATTTCGGCAGGATGTGCCCATAGGCGACGACGACTGAGAGATCGGCGTCGATCGCCGAGAGCTCGGCGAGGAACTGTTCACCGCGCGGCCGCTCTGGCTGAAGCACCGGAATTCCTTCGTCGACAGCAATGAGCTTCACCGGCGACGGCTGAAGCGTCGAGCGCGATCGGCCAACCGGTCGATCGGGCTGCGTCACGACGCCGACGACGTCGAAGCCCTCGCCGATGAGCGCCCGCAGTGCGGGCGTCGCGAACTCCGGCGTGCCCCAGAAGAGCACGCGCATCGATCAGAGCTCCTCGTCGCGATGGTGGTGCGCGGCCACCTCACTTGCCGTTAGGCGCCGGATGTTGCCTGGATACTTCTCCTTCTCCTTGGCCCACTTGCTCGTGGCCGCGCGTCGCTTGAGCGCGCTCAGGTAGTCGATGAAGAGACGGCCATGCAGATGGTCGATCTCGTGCTGCAGGCAACGGGAGAGGAGATCGCGCCCCTCGACCTCGTACGCTTTGCCATCGATGTCCATCGCACGTACGAGCACACGCGCCGAGCGTTCGACGTCCCCGTAGATCTCGGGAATCGAGAGACACCCCTCCTCGCCCTTGATGCGCTTCGGGTCGCTCTCGATGATCTCGGGATTGAAGAGCACGAGACGCTGCTCGTCGACGTCCACGACGGACAACCGCTCGAGTCGACCGATCTGCGGCGCGGCCAATCCGATTCCCTTGGCCGCGTACATCGTCTCGAACATGTCATCCACGAGGCGGCGAAGCTCGGGAGTCACCTCGGTCACGACGTTCGTCTCCTGGCGCAGTACGGGGTCGCCAAGGACGCGAATCTCCAGCAAGCTCACAAGTGCAGTCTCGTTTGGCGTTCGTCGTGCCTCACGAGGCCGGCGTCGTTGACGCTGCCTCGGCGCGCTTGGCGGTGGTGACGCGAGCGATCCGGCCGCGTTCCACGAGCAGCCTCGACTCGGCCGACTTGATCGTGACCTGATCGTCCATCGATTTCACCGCCGCGCCGTCCTTCGTGGACTCGCGGATGTGCACGACCTGTCCGATGATCCCGCCCGTCGTCACTACCTCGTCGCCCTTCTGCAGGTTGCGAAGATTGTCCTCGTGCAAGCGCTTCTGCTTCTGCTGCGGGCGGATCATCAGGAAGTAGAAGATCGCGAGGATGAGCGCGAACTGGATGCCTAACTGGAACAGCGGCGATGGCCCGCCACCACCGGCAGCTTGCAGCAGATAGAGGGCGCCCGTGGATGTCATGCCGGAATCGTCGATCGAGAGTGGTAGCGGGCGAGCCAGTCGCGGCTCCATCCGCCGAAGGTGCCCATGCGAATGGCGTCGCGCGCCGTTCGCATCAGTCGAACGAGGAAATGTACATTGTGCAGTGAGAGCAGGCGATGGCCGAGGATCTCGTCGGCGACGAAGAGATGGCGGATGTACGCACGCGTGAAGCGCCGGCATGCCGCGCAGTCACATTCCTCGTCGAGCGGTCTCGTATCCGTCCGGTACTCGGCGCGCTTGATGTTGATCCGTCCATCCGCCGTGAACGCGGCGCCGTTGCGGCCCATGCGCGTTGGCGCGACGCAATCGAACAGGTCGACGCCCCGGCGCACGCCTTCTACCAGATCCTCAGGAAAGCCGACGCCCATCAGGTAGCGAGGACGATCGGCCGGAAGCGTGCCGTCTACCACCTCGAGGATGCGGTACATGTCAGGCTTGGCTTCTCCTACCGACAAGCCACCAATGCCGAACCCGATCCATTCGCCGGTGTCGACGATGGCTTTCGCTGCCGCGACACGCAGCTCGTCGTGAATGCCGCCTTGCACGATGGGGAAGAGCGCCTGCGTGCGGCGGCCATCCTCGCGATGCAGCTCCTCCAGCGCGCGGACGCATCGCTCGAGCCAGCGAACGCTCCGCTCACTGGCGTCGCGCGCGGCCGCGTAGTCGCTCTGGCCAGGAATGACGTGATCGAACTGCATGATCACGTCTGCGCCGAGGTTGCGCTCGATCTCCATCACCGATTCCGGTGTGAACCGGTGGCTCGATCCATCGATGTGGCTGCGGAACTCGACGCCATCCTCGTCGACCGTGCGGAGCGACGCAAGTGAGAAGACTTGAAACCCGCCCGAGTCGGTGAGAATCGGACGCGACCATCCCATGAACTGGTGAAGGCCGCCGAGCTCGCGGATGAGCGCGTCGCCGGGCCGAAGATGGAGATGATACGCGTTCGCGAGAATCATCTGCGCGCCCATTGCCTCGAGCTCGGCGGGATCGAGCGCCTTCACCGTCGCGAGGGTGCCGACCGCCATGAATGCCGGCGTTTCGACGTCGCCGTGCGGCGTCTGGAATCGCCCGGCGCGCGCGCGATCCTCTTGCGCCAGCAGCTCGAAGGAAAAGCTCATGCGAATCGTGCCGATCGTGTTGCCTGACGAAGCAGCATCAGATGATCGCCATCGCGTCACCGTACGAGTAGAAGCGATATCGCTCGGCGATCGCCTCGCGATACGCGGCCATCGTGAGCTCGTATCCGGCGAACGCGGCCACGAGCATGATGAGTGTGGAGCGGGGCAGATGAAAGTTCGTGACGAGATGGTCGACCGCTCGAAAGCGGTAGCCAGGCCGGATGAAGATAGCGGTCTCGCCGGATGCGGCGGCAACGCGTCCTGTCTCGTCGGTGACGCTCTCGAGTGTGCGCACCGTCGTCGTCCCCACTGCCCAGACTGATCCGCCCTCGCTGCGCGCTGCTCCGATTGCCGCGGCCGCATCCGCGGTGACGACGAATCGCTCCTCGTGCATCACATGCGCGGCCGGATCGTCCACTTCAACCGGCTTGAAGGTGCCAGCGCCGACGTGGAGCAGGATCTCCACCTGCCTAACGCCGCGGCGGCGCAGCGCCTCGAGCAGCTCGGGGGTGAAGTGCAGACCCGCCGTCGGCGCGGCGACGGAGCCCGATTCACGTGCATAGACCGTTTGATACCGCTCGGCGTCGTCGGATGCGTCTGGTCGATCGATGTACGGCGGCAGCGGGACGTGCCCATGTCGCTCGATCAGCGCGTCGAGAGGCTCGTCGCCGACGAGCCTTACGATGCGGGTGCGACGATCGGTGACCTCGAGGATCTCGGCGGAGAATCCCGGAGCGATGGTAACGCGTCGCCCCGGCTTGAGCTTTCCGCCGGGCGATACCATCGCTTCGTACCGATTCTCGTCGAGCGGTTTGAGGAGAAGAATCTCCGCGGGCGCGCCGGAATCACGTGTGCCGAGGAGTCGGGCGCGAACCACGCGCGTGCGATTCAGGACGAGCGCATCCCCCGGCGCGATGAGTTCGACGAGGTCCCGGAACTGCCGATGCTCGATGCTGCCGCTCTTTCGATCCACGACCATCAACCGGCTCTCGTCGCGTCGCTCCAGCGGTCGCTGCGCAATGAGCTCAGCGGGAAGATGGAAGTCGAAAGCGGAAGTCAACATTAAGAGCAGTTATCAGCTATCAGTCCATAGCTATCAGGGAGCTCGGAACGAAGCGTTTGTTTGGATGTCATCCTGAGCGGATCGAAGGATCTACTGGAGCTTCGGTAGATCCTTCGTCGCTTCGCTCCTCAGGATGACAATCAGAACGATGCCTCGTTCCGAACTCCCTGATAACTATGGACTATGGACTGACAGCTAAAAAAGGCTCGGCTGGCCCGACTGGGGCGGTGGGGTATACCCGAAATGGCGGTACGCGAGCGGTGTCGCCACCCGGCCGCGCGGAGTGCGCTGGATAAATCCGTGCTGCAGGAGGAAGGGCTCGTACACTTCCTCGATCGTGGTCGCGTCTTCTCCGATCGCGGCGCCGATGTTGTTCAAGCCCACTGGACCCCCCTCGAACTTCTCGATGATCGTTTTCAGGATGCGCGCGTCCATGTCGTCGAGACCGAACTCGTCGACGTCGATCATCCGAAGCAGCTGCGAGGCGACCTCCTTCGTGATGACGCCGTTCGCCTTCACCTGCGCGTAGTCGCGCACGCGTCGGAGTAGTCGGTTGGCGACGCGCGGTGTTCCGCGCGACCGGCGGGCGATCTCGTGCGCGCCGCCTTCGGCGATCTCGACGTTCAGCACCATGGCGGAGCGCGTGACGATCTGGTCGAGGTCGTCCACCGGGTAGTAGTTCAGCCGCTCGACGATCCCGAATCGGGCCCGCATCGGCGGCGTCAGCATCCCGAATCGCGTCGTCGCCCCAATGAGGGTGAAGCGCTCGATCGGCATCGTGATGGTCTGGGCCTTCGGACCTTCGCTGAGCCGGATGTCTATCTTGTAGTCCTCCATCGCCGGGTACAGGAACTCCTCGATGATCGGCCGGAGGCGATGGATCTCGTCGATGAAGAGGATGTCGCCCTCACGCATGTTGGTGAGCGTGCCGACGAGATCGCCCGGTTTTTCGAGCGCCGGACCCGAGGTGGTGCGAATGTTGACTCCAAGCTCTCGGGCAATGAGTTCGGCCAACGTCGTCTTGCCAAGGCCGGGCGGGCCATAGAAGACGGCGTGATCGAGCGGCTCACGCCGGGCAAGAGCGGCGTCGATCCAGATTCTCAGGCTCTGTTTGACTTTCTCCTGGCCAATGAACTCGGCCAGACGTTGGGGGCGCAGGGAGAGCTCGACGACGGATTCCTCGGCGAGGGCCTCCGGGGTGGTGATCTCGGCGCGGGTCATCAGACTCAAAGATCCACTTGGGCTAGACGATACACTGGCCAGGCGAAGATAGGCTCATCCGATCTGTCATTGCGGTGTGAATATAGTCCGAAGAAAGTCCGAACCCAAGTATTTGGCGCCGGTGGCAGGCGTGGCAATCTGCCGGTTGTCGACTACAGGGAAGTCGAAGGGCTGGCGGCGCGAATTTCGCTACTCGCAACCAAGCTCGAATCGATGCGCTTTAACAATTCGTGTGTTCGCGCAGCGCACTGCCTTTCCATGCAGAGCGCGTGCGTCGGCAAGTGGTGAAGACTCACTTCTGAGGAGGCAGTTCATGGGACGCGATCGGCTTCTGCGCGTGGGCGTGGCGAGCCTGGGAATGCTGGCGCTGAGCGCGATGGTTCACCCAGTCTGGGCCCAGAACCCCGGGCAGATTCTCGATAGCCTGAGGCGACGCTTTCAGCTGCCGTTGGTCCCGGCAACGGAAGTGGC
>JAJKIR010000197.1 GCA_021154325.1 Gemmatimonas sp. | reverse complement strand
GTACCGCGGACCGTGTACCGCGGACCGTGTACCGCGGACC
The DNA here is from genome assembly GCA_021154325.1 of Gemmatimonas sp. GTDB lineage: Bacteria > Gemmatimonadota > Gemmatimonadetes > Gemmatimonadales > Gemmatimonadaceae > AG2. Next base: position 5,958 of record JAJKIR010000197.1, on the reverse strand, counting down.
GTTCACCGTTCACCGTTCACCGTTCACCGTTCACCGTTCACCAGCTTCACCCCCCACCGGGCACGAGCGTCCCGTCTGCCCTCACTCCGAGAAGCCTCGAGTGCAGTCGTTCCCGATACGTCCTGGAGAGGCGTAACTTCGCGCCGCCCTTGAGCAAAACGATGCTGTCGCCGCCGAACCAGGGCTGCACCTCGACCACCCGGTCGAGATTCACGATGTACCGGCGATGGATGCGCAGGAACTGCTTCGGATCCAGCTGCCCTTCGATGCTGGTCGCCGTGGCCCGAATCAGGTGGCTCGAGGGCCCGACGTGCAATCGGACATAGTTACCGTCCGTCTCCCACCAGTCGACGTCCGTTGTTCGAACAATTCGCAGCACTCCGTCCACCTTCACGGCAACCCGATCGAGGTGCTCGCGCTCGTCGCGCTGGCCATCGGACAGATAATCGCGAAGGAGCGTGCGGAGACGTTGGTCCTCGTCGGTCCGGACGCGGGTGTCGATCCGCTCCTTGGCTCGATCGAATGCCTCGCCGAACCGCGCGGTATCGTAGGGCTTGAGGAGGTAGTCGACCGCGTGGACGTCGAAGGCGCGTACCGCATACTGGTCGAATGCAGTGACGAACACGATCGCGGGAAGCGCGACGCCGTCGAGCTGCTGCAGGACGCCGAAACCGTCGAGATCCGGCATCTGCACATCGAGAAAGACCATCTGCGGCTTGAGCTCGGCGATCTTCTCGACGGCATTGCGGCCACCGGAACATTCCGCGACGACCCGTGCCTCTCCCGTCTCCTCGAGAAGGCGAACGAGCCGGCGGCGGGCAATGTTCTCGTCGTCGACGACGATGACAGTGATCATGAGGATGAAAGGGAAGTGGGCGTATTCGATACCGTGGCCGCGCGCTCGAACTGAGCGAGGCTGCGAGCGAGCGACTGCTCGCGTGAAGCCGTGATCCCCTCCTCGTCGCTGCACTCGATGGCCACTCGGAGGTAGTCGCCGAGGCGGGCGAGCAGCTGCTCCGTGCGCCTTGGCGACGGCGCGGGCCGGGCGCTCACGGCCACGATCACACGGTCGAGGGCTTTGAGCACCGCGGGTGGAATTTCCTGGAGCCGGGCGGCACGCAACCGCGCCGCCTCGAGCTCCGAGGAGAGCGCGGCAGCGCTCAACGCTCGCTCACGCATCCACTCCGTCAATTGACGGCGATGTCCGAGGGCGACGAGCACCGCGAGAACGAGGAAGTTCAGAATGAAAATGTTGGTATTCGCCGCGGACCACAGGCGGAGGCGCGGCGCGAAAATCCGCGAGAGAAGCGCCTGGTGTCCGACGGCGATCACTGCCATCCCAACGAGATAGGCCATGGCCCGGGGAAGCCGCCTGCCAGCCGTGAGTGGAACGCGCGCCGTGGCGCCCATGACGAGCGGTGCGATCGCGGCCCAGAGCAGCGCGACGGCGATGTCGTGCCGCGCGAGCGTGAAGAAGGTGTACTGGCCGAGCCGGTTCCGAATCGTCAGGTATGCGTAGCTCTGCACTGTCCAGAGAAGGCCGCAGGCGATCCAGATCGCGAGTGAACGAGCGACGCGTGCAGGCCTCGAGGGCGCGCTGGCCGGCTGTGCCGGCGCGAGCGGCTCGTTAGGCACCGACTCGCCGGAATCGTCCGGGAGCACGGCGGCGCGCGGGGCGTGCTCGGTGGCGCGGCGGGCGGCGAGCTCCACCTCGGCAACGGCGCCGCCACCCGGCGCGTCGACGAGACGCAGCTGCTCGCCGGCACCGTAGAGGGTCGCGAGACGTTCGCGCACGTTCGTCAGACCGATGCCGTACCCTGGGCGGGTCACGACTTGCCGCAGGCCTACACCGTTGTCGGCCACGCGGAGAATGAGTCGACCCTCGGCGAGCCGCGACGAGATCTCGATGCAGCCCGCCGCCACGCGCCCCGTGAGTCCGTGTCGAATGGCGTTCTCGACGAGCGGCTGGAGCACGAAGCGCGGCACGAGGCAATCGAGGGTATCGCCGGAGACGTCGTAGCTGATGCTGAGCCAGTCGGGAAATCGCAATCGCTGGATGTCCAGATACGGCTCGATGGCGACGAGCTCCTCGCCTAACGTCACCTCACCCGGACGGGCGGTGAGCGCGCCGCGGAAGATCAGCGCGAGCTGACGGAGCACCCGGAGCGCCGTCTGCGGCGCTTCATGGGCGAGCTCCGACACGGCGCCGAGCGCGTTGAAGAGAAAATGCGGCTGAAGCTGGGCTTCCAGGTACTCGAGCCTGGCGCGCGCGAGAAGACTCTCGAGTCGAGCCTCGCGCCGCTCCTGCGCGCGCACGGCCTCACGCGCGATGAGCGCGTCCGTGACGAGCACGACGGCGAGATAGCTGAGCGCGTCGAAATCCGCGAAGTAAGTGATGGTGAAGATTGCCGGCGCCACTGGTGGAGCGCCGGTGAGCAGGTAGACCGCCACCCGCGTGGCGTACGTGTCGCCGAGAATGACGAGCACGAGGACCGGCAGATGGAGCAGTATCATCTGGCCGATGCCATGACCCCTCGCGCGGAGCCGACGATGCCAGAGCGCGATCGGGAGCGTCGCCAGGCTCCAGTAGAGCGCCATCGTGAGATCGACGAGCAGCTCGCGGCCCCATTTGATGTCGCCGCTCTTGGCGAGCGCCGCGCCGACGCTCATCTGGAGCGCGCTGAAGCCGAGCCAGATCGCGACGACGATGAGCGTGATGCGCGCGCGGCGCGCCAGCACCCCGGCGTCCTCGCTTTCACGTGGCATCGTCGACGCGATCATGGGCGTAGAGTGTCCCTGCGAACGCGAGGCCGCCTCGATGATGTGACGAACCGCTCGACTGTGGGACGAGTCGGCGACGAGCCGGGGTGAGCATCGACGCATCGACTCGACACGCCCGTATGCCACTCAGGCGCACCGCCGCACCCCTCGTCACGGGACATGAGCGGGCTGCACGTACCGCTCGTTATGGTGTCCGCACTCGATTCCAGGACGTCTCGATGCCGAGATTCGGATCCACGCGTGGTGCCTGCACGGCCCTGTTGCTGGTCACGACCGGCTGCGTTCCGCAGCGTGCGGTCGTGCCCTCCCCGCCAACCGGCCCGGGGCTGCACGTCCTCTTCATCGGCAATAGCCTCACCTACGTCAATGATCTGCCCGCGATCGTCGAGTCGCTCGCGGACTCCGCGCGGGAGCCGCTGCTCGAGACTCGCATGGTGGCGAAGCCTGATTACAGCCTCGAGGATCACTGGAACGACGGCGACGCCATGGCCGGCATCACGAGCGGCGGGTGGACCGTCGTTGTCCTCCAGCAGGGGCCCTCTTCTCTCGAGACGAGTCGCGCGCTCCTCCTCCAGTACACGCGCCTCTTCTCCACCGCCATCGAGAAGGGCGGCGCGCGCCCGGCGTTGTACCAGGTGTGGCCGACATTGGATCGGCAAGCGGACTTCGCGCGCGCCAACGAGTCCTATCGTCTCGCGGCGAGCGACGTCAGCGGAATCCTCCTTCCAGTCGGTGAAGCCTGGCTCGCGGCCCAGCGCATCGATCCGACGACACCGCTGTACGCGTTCGACGGCCTGCATCCGAGCGTCGAGGGGAGCTATCTCGCGGCGCTGGTGATGTACGCCGTGCTGTATGGCAAGTCTCCCGAGGGACTGCCGGCGACCCTGCGGCTGCGGTCCGGCGAGCCGTTCTCCGTTTCGCCGCGCATCGCGTCCGTGCTGCAGCGTGCCGCAGCGGCAGCGACGGCGGCGATGCGCGCTCAGCGGTCGGTGCCTAACGTCGGCGCGCTCCAGAAGCCGGGCGTGCCGCGCGCCTGTGTCGCAACGTCGCCGCCGAAGAGCGTCGAGTTGAAGACGACGCGGAAGGTGCCGGTGGACTGGCCGCGCCACTGCGGCTGAAAGGCGAACAGGATGACGTGGCCGCGCTCGTGCTTGACGTCGAGCGCCGCGGCCATGCCCTGCATGTGCTTTTCGCCGGCGAGATAGCCCGAGCGCAGAACGGGTCCCTCGTTAGGGTACTTGGCTATCACCGCGCCCTCGAAGCCGTCGAGCGTCGTGAAGACGGGGCTGTTGAAGACGAAGACGTCGGCGCGGGCTGGCATCCCCGCCATCACCGGATGCGTCGTGTCGACGATCGCGCTCATGATCGAGCCGCCGGTGAAATACTCGCGCCGCGGAAGACCGGCGACGACGTTCTTCACGGGCAAGTGCAGCGCGTTCACGACGGCCGTCGCGCCCTGGTTCCAGGCGACGATCGTTCCGCCGGCGCGCACGAACTCATCGAAGGCTTTGACGCGCACGCTGTCCTCGGCGCGCACGGCCGCCGTATCCACTGGCGCTGCGCCGCCGCCGCCGCCGCCCCGTCCGCCGCGCGCTGTCGTCAGCGCCTGTGACGCGACGACGATCACGTCGAAGCGTGCGTTGAGATTGCCGGAGCGCAGGTCCGTCGGGCTGATGAGCGTGTAGTGATAGTCGTGCGTGTCGAGGAGCCACTCGGTCCACCCCTCGTCCATGTTCCCCGGCGCCGCCTTGTAGAGCGCGAGACGCAGCCGAGCGGGCACCGCGTTAGGCACGGCATCGTTGGTCGTCCGCGTCGCCTGCACGGAGAGATCGCCCGCCCACTCCGCGGCTCGCGCCGAATCGATTCCGCTCACGAGCCAGCGGCCGCCGCGCGTCGGTGTCGCCGGCGCATAGCGAAGCGCACCGCCTCCGGCCAGCGCGCGATTCACGAACCGGAACGCGTTGTTCTGCGCCGGCTCGAGCAGGATGGCGTTCCCTTCGCCAGTGAGCGCGCCAGGCAGCGGCAGGATGCCCGCCGCTTCCGCGTTCGTGGTGAATGGCGCATCGGGGCGCGTGTGCCAATCGACGGCTCGTCCCTCGACGGAAAGGAGTGTGGCCCGGAACTCCGGCGAGAGCGGGGCGCGCCCCTCCACGACGGCCACGTTCATCTGATACGGCAGGGTCCACCCGGCGGCGTCATAAGGTGTGTCGTCCTTGATCTCAGGATACTTCTGCGGCTCGAGGAGCTCGCGGACGAGCTGCGCGTACTCCTGATCCATCGGGACGACCCATGTTCCCTTCGGGTATGACGCCCCGTCGTAGGTCATGTCCTGGTCGAGCTGCTTCACGTGAACGCCCATGAACGCGAGGCGCTGCAGCAGCTCGGCGGGCGCAGCGGGATCGTGCTGCGCCTGGCGGATGAGATACGCGTACGGCGGATTGTTTCGATATTGCTGAATCGTGTTCCTGCCGGCCCGGTAGCGGTTGTACAGGATTTCCTCGCGGAACTTCGCGGCGTAGTTGAGCGTTGCCAGCGAGGCGGTCACCATGTAGTTGACGGCGTCGCGCAGCCCCCATTTGCCCTCGGTCCACGGGCTGAGATACATCGTCGTGGGGCGGAGATCCCGATATTCCGCGGGCAGGCTGTCGAGGGTCGTGGTGCGTGGCGTCGCGCAGTTGCCGCCCTGCGTCTCCGTCCACCAGGACGGGATGTTCTGGTACATCGGCATGTAGTCGATGTAGCCGGGATACCACGCGTCGAAGGTCGCGAGCTGGTGCGCCGCTCCGGGCTGTCCGTTGGCGTCGAGCTCCTCGGCGATGCGCGTCCCGATCGCGTTCACCTGCCGCGCCATGATTGGCGGCACGCGAAGGCCTACCGGGTCGGCGAAGGGGGGAATCCAGATGCGCGTCGGGAAGGGCGACGACTGGTGATGGACGTAGACGATGTCAGGCTCCCAGTCGCGCCAGGTGCGCTGGATGACGCGCGACTCGACGACGTTGAGCATGTACGAATCACGATTGTTGTCGTGACCGATGTACTTCTGATAGAGCTCCATCGGCCCGGGATTCTTCTGCTCGTCGCGGGCCTTGCACCAGTTGACAACGATGTCCTGGCCGTCGGGATTGATCGAGGGCCAGAGGAAGAGCACGACGTTGTCGAGGATCGCCTTCGTCGTCG
>JAJKIR010000196.1 GCA_021154325.1 Gemmatimonas sp. | reverse complement strand
TGCTCGAGGAGATCGCCGGGTGGGACACGGGCCGCATCCGCTCGTTGTTCGAGGATCGCGGCCTGCTCATTCAGGAATGGGAGCGCGTGCGCACCGACTGGTTGACGATCCGCCGGGGCGCCGCCGCCGGTCCCTACGAGCCCGCCGCCTGATCTCGTTGCAAGTAGCCATCACCTCTGATTCCTGCCGCCATGTTACTCTCGTCTTCTCCGCTCGTTCTTTCCGCCGTCATCGCACAGCTGGGCGCCGGCCAGCGCCCGGTACCCTCTATCGTCGACAGCATCCATTCGCACCGCGACTCGATCACCGCGTCCGCGCGGCTCGACTCGGTGCCCGTCGCGCACGTCGCTTTCGATTTCGGCGCCGGCCTCGGGACGCCGTTCGCCGCGCACGGCCTGGAGTTGAGAGTCACGACCGTACCTCCCGCCACCGCCAAGGGACAGCCATCGACCGCGATTCAGGTGCGCTTCCTTCGCACCCCGGACAGCCTGAGCGCCGACCTGACGGAGCGCGTGAGCAACGGCAACCACATCGCCACGATGCAGGCGGAGCTGCCCGGGCGCGTCGGCGGCGCGGTGACGATCGTACGGCTCTACGACGCGCAGGTAGTCTCGACCCACCTCACGATGAACGACGCTAATATCGGCCTCGTTCAGCAGCGCCTCGATCTCGAGGCATCGATCGCGCAGCTCACCGGCGAGCTGCAGGACGCGGAGCGCCAACGCGCCGTGACGGAGTCACTCGACAAGCGCAAGCTGTCGTCATCGCTCGAGGTCGCGCACGCCCGCGCCACCGCCGAGGTGCTGACGAAGCGGCTTGCCGTCGAGCGTGAGCGCCTGCAGCTCGTGGAGCAACAGATCGTCAACTGGACGCCGATTCAGGAGGAGCTCGTGCTCTCGGCGGCGCGAATCGAGATGCGGACTCGCTGAGGCAATTGCCGATCGTGCATCGCGCATTCCTGATCGCTCATCGCTGGCTCGCACTCGTCGTCGCAGTGTTTCTCGCTGTGATCGCGGTAAGCGGCGGCCTGCTCGTGTTCGAGGGACCCATCGGCCGCGCGCGACAGCCACACGTGGTGCCGGCCGGCTCACCGTTGCCGCTCGACACGCTCGTACAGCGCGCCCGCACTGCAGCGGGCGGCGGCGACCTGGTGACGATGAACCTGGGCGACTCGCCCGACCTCGCGTGGCGCGTCGCGCTTTCGTCGACATCTGTCCTGGTCAACCCATACACCGGCGCAATCCTGACGGCGCCGCAAGGTCCTGATCCGCTGGTGGCGTTCATGCGGAAGGTGCACCTCCTGCATACGCAGCTCCTCGGCGGCCGAGTTGGCGCTGCGATTGTCGCTGCCGTGACGTTCGTCGCGCTTTTCCTGGTTCTCAGCGGAATCGTCGTTTGGTGGCGGGACAAACTCTGGCGCGTGAACACGACGGCGTCGTGGAAACGGATCAACTTCGATCTTCACCACTCGATCGGCATCTGGGCGGCCGTGCTCCTGCTCATCATCACGTCCACCGGCCTCTGGGTTCATTATGGGGCCGTCGATGAGTGGATGCGAAAGTTGAACAGCTCGCCGACGCGTCCCATTCCTTCGCAGCCGGCGGCCGAACCGGGCACGCCACTTCTGTCACCGGATTCCATCGCGGCCGTGGCGCGAGCAGCTGTACCGGGTGCCCCGATCATGAACATTCAGCTGCCGCCCGGGCAAAAGCTTCCGGCCATGGTGCAGCTCAAGTATCCCGAGGATCACACGCCGGCGGGACGCAGCCGAGTGTTCGTCGACAAGTACCGGGGCACGGTGCTGCTGGCGATGAGTACACGAACCGCAGAAGCCGGACAGCACATGATCGACATCAAACGATCGTTGCACACCGGCGATATCTACGGTCTGCCGACGCAGAGTCTCTGGATGCTGGGCGCGTTTCTTCTCGCCACGCAGGCCGTCACGGGCGTGTTGATGTGGTGGAACGCGAAGCGCAGACTGGTTTAGCACACCTAACGAGAAGCTGTCGATTGACTGCCAGTAGAGGCGGAAGCATTGCGGTACACCGCTCTGACCTTCACCTTTGCTCACCCACTGCCGCGCCTTCCCGAAATCCGCGCCCTCCAATGAAAGACGAGCTCTCTCGCCGCACCTTCGCCAAACTTGCGGGTGCCGCCGCACTCGGCGCGTCGAACGTTCCCCTTCTCGCGCAGGCGGCACACGCTGAACAGGAGACGACGCTTCCGCCCGCGTCCGCGCGCTCGTTTCCGCCTGGCTTTCTCTGGGGCACCGCAACCGCCTCGTATCAGGTGGAGGGCGCGGTCGCCGAAGACGGACGCCTACCGTCCATCTGGGACACCTTCTCGCATACGCCGGGCAAGGTCGCCAACAACGCCACCGGCGACGTCGCCGACGACCACTACCATCGCTACAAGGCCGACGTCCAGCTCATGAAAGCGCTCGGCGTCAAGGCATACAGATTCTCGATCGCCTGGCCGCGGGTGTTCCCCAACGGAGGTGGCGCGCCCAACCCGAAGGGACTCGACTTCTACAACCGCCTCGTCGACGAGTTGTTAGGCAACGGCATCCAGCCCTTCGCCACGCTCTATCACTGGGACTTGCCGCAAGCACTCCAGGAACGTGTCGGCGGCTGGGAGTCGCGCGAGACGTCCGAGGCGTTCGGCAAATACGCCGGCTACGTCGCCCAGCACCTCACCGACCGCGTGAAGCACATTTTCACGATCAACGAATTCGGCGCCTTCATGGAGCTGGGGTACGGCATCGGCATCCACGCGCCGGGGCTCAAGCTGCCGCCCAAGCGCTTCAATCAGGCGCGTCATAACGGAGTGCTCGGCCACGGACTCGCGGTGCAAGCCATTCGCGCCAACGGCAAACCTGGGACGAAGGTGGGATTGGCCGAGAACCTCGCGGTGGGCGTGCCGGTGATAGAGAATGCTGAACACATTGCCGCGGCGGAGAAGGCGACGCGCGACATCAACGCCCAGTATCTCACCGTCATCATGGAAGGGAAGTACACCGATGCGTACATCGCGCGCATGGGCGCCGACGCGCCGCGAGTAACGGCGAATGATCTGAAGATCATCTCGAGTCCGCTCGACTTCGTTGGCACGAACATCTACCAGCCGACGTTTGTTCGCGCCGACGCGGGCCCAAGCGGTTACGCGGTCGTGCCGAATCCGCCGTCGTACCCGCACATGATCTCGCCGTGGTTGTTCGTGGGACCCGAGGTGTTGTACTGGGGCCCGCACCATGTCGCGAAGCTCTGGAACGTAAAGGAGATTTATATAACGGAGAATGGGACGTCATCGTCTGACGTTCCCGCCGCGGACGGGAAGGTGTACGACACCGACCGCATTATGTACTTGCGAAACTATCTCAGTCAGCTCCAGCGCGCCGTGGCCGACGGCGTGCCGGTGAAGGGCTACTTCCTCTGGAGCCTGATGGACAACTTCGAGTGGGCCGACGGCTACGGGAACCGCTTTGGTCTCCACTACGTGGACTACGCGACCCAGCGTCGCACGCCCAAGCTGAGCGCGGCGTTCTACCACGAGGTCATCGCCCGGAATGCCGTGGCGTAGCGACGAGTTACGCGAGCGGAGCTACACCCATGACCGAAGCGACGGCCTGCGCGCAATGATGCGAAGAGCCGTTAAGCAAGCGATTGTCCTGCTCGCGCTTGGCGTCGTGGCATTGGCGCGCACAGCGGGGGCGCAGGTGCTCGACAGCCGAACGCTGCTGGCCGCGCACCTCGAGGACAACCGCGACGTCGACTGGTTCGCGGCGCGCGTCCCCATCTTCGAGTCCGCGGACAGCGCCATCGACGCGACGTACTACTACCGGTGGGAGCTGGTCACGAAGCATCTCACCTATGGCTCACCGGAAACCGGTTATACATTCACTGAATTCCTCGACCGGCCGTTCTGGTCGGGCGCGTACGGGTCCATCAGCTGTCCATTGGGTCACCAGTTCGACGAGATCCGGTGGTTGAACGATCCCGCGATCGTTGCCGACTTCGCGCGCTACTGGTTCGAGACTCCTGGCGCTCGGCCGCGCAGCTACAGCAACTGGTACGGCGCCGCGATGTGGGGACTCTATCAAGTGTCGCGCGACTCGGCACTGCTGCACCGAGTGTTGCCCTACATGAAGCGGCAGTACGCGGGGTGGGTCGCGGAGCATTGGGACGCAACCCATCGGATGTTCCACTGGGATGGATTGCACGATGGGATGGAGCGGAACATCAACTCGCGTCAGACCGACGATATCGATACGGGCGCGGATGGTTTTCGGCCGACGCTCAACAGCTACATGTACGCGGACGCGCGGGCGATCGCGCGCGCGTCCGCGCTCTTCGGCGACCGGGCGACGGCGACTGACTTCGATGCGCGCGCCGACTCGCTGCGCGCGCGCGTGGAAGATGAGCTATGGGACGAGCGACGCACGTTCTTTCTCCACCAGGCGGCGCATGACGACACGACTGGCGTGCGCGCACTCACGCGCACATACGAGACAGGGAAGTACGCGGGCAACGCGCATGGACGCGAGCTGATCGGCTACGTTCCGTGGCAGTTCGATCTCCCCGAGGAGGGGAAGGGGTACGAGCGGGCGTGGCGCTTTCTCATGGACACCGCGTACTTCCTCGCGCCCTACGGACCGACGACCACGGAACGGCACGATCCGCAGTTCTACATCTCACCGCGCTGCTGCTGGTGGAGCGGCAACTCGTGGCCGTATGCGACGACGCAGGCGCTCGACGCGATGGCGAACCTCGTAAATGACTACCGTCAGCGCGTTGTGAGCGCCGCCGACTGGATGCGCCTCTTCGGGATCTACACGCGCACGCAGCGCAAGGTGGGTCAGCCCTACATTGCCGAAGCAGCCAATCCCGACAACGGCTCGTGGGAGGGACACGACACACCGGGCCACAGCAATCATTACTTCCATTCAGCGTATGTGAATCTCGTGATCACCGGGGTCGTCGGGCTGCGGCCACGGGCGGACGACAGCCTCGTGGTGAATCCGCTGGCGCCGCGCGACTGGCCGTTCTTCGCCCTCGACAACGTGCGCTACCACGGACGTCGCCTGACGATCCTGTGGGATCGGACCGGTGAGCGGTACCATCGGGGACGCGGCCTTGCCATCCTCGCTGACGGGCGCGTGATCGCGCGGGCGCCGCGCCTGGAGCGGCTTGCGGTGCGCCTCGAGGCGAGGCCAGCACTTGCGCCGTCGCCCCGCCTCGTGAATTACGCCGTCAATAACAGCAAGTCGACGTATCCGCTGGTCGAGGTCTCCTACGCGCCGCTGCGGACTGCAGCCGGCGTGCTCGATGACGGGAACTACTGGTATTCCATTGCTCCGCCGAATCGCTGGACGACGATCGGATCGCCTAACGAGCACGACACCGTCACCATTCGGTTTGACACTGCGAGATCGATCGAGCGGATCGTCCTGTACCCGCTCGACGACAGTGCGGCGAGCCCGGTCCACGCGCCGGCGGATTACGCCATCGAGACCTGGGACGGCGGCCGGTGGACCGTTGCGCCTAACGAAACGCGCGTCCCCCGGCGGCCCGCGGGCCACCGTGCAAATATCGTCTCCTTCCCGCCGGTCGCGGCGTCAGCCGTCCGGGTGATACTGGTGCCGGTGCCCGGGTCCTCGCTCGGGCTCAGCGAGGTCGAAGTCTGGGGTCGGCCTCGAGCTCGTGCTCGGCGCGACACGACAAGCGGGCACTCATCGTACCGTCGTTAGAGTCAATGACGTGGTGGCGTAGCCATCCGCGTTCGCGCCTAACGACGGGAAGGTCACCCGTTCCTCCGTCCAGCGCTGGCCGATAGCGACGCGAAAGACGTAGGTCTCTCCCGCACGTCCCTCGAGCGTAGCCGTGTACCTGCTCCCGACCAGCCGCTCGGAGAGGACGCGTGCCGCGGCCGAGCGGTCGCCGATAGCGACTGCATTGCGGGGCGGGAGGATGCGGACACCACCGGTGTAGGGAACCTCGAGCGTCAAGGTATCGCGAAGTACGCCCGAGACGCTCGCATGTAGGTCACCCGGCGTGTGATCGACCGCAGGGTCCGCCAGCATGCCTGACGGCAGTGAGGGAAAGGCGACAGCGCCTAACGGCAGCGCTGGGGAGAACGCCACCTCCACGGGCCCGCCGCTGCCCTGACGCGCCAGCTCGGCGCGAATGCCACGCGCCGTGCGACGCAGCACCATGTTCACGCCGAGTCCGACGTTCCGTACGCGCACCGAGTCCCAGTCCGGCGGCAGATGCGGCGTGATCGTCAAGCGACGGATCGGCGCGTCGACCTCGATCCCGAACAGTCCGCGAATCAGCGGCGTCAGCACCATCGACGTCGCAAAGAACTGCTGCGGGACGGCGGTGTCGAGCGGCTTGTAGAGACGGCCTGAGAGCACTTCCGGATTGCGGCCGCGCGACTCGTCGAAGGTCGTTCGGACGATCGCGTCGAGGGCGAACTTCCCGGCGGCGGCATTGTGATAGCGATATTCCGCGAGCGACACCCAGCCGGTCACGAAAGGCCAGACGGCGCCGTTGTTGTAGTGGAGCGGATCAAAGAGTGGGCTCGAGGCAGCGAGCGGACGGGCTCCCCAATCGGTCATGATCTCGCTCGACGCGAGGCGCGCTGCCATCTCCGCGCCGTGCGCCGGGTCGAAGATCTCGAACGCCATCGCTGTCGCCGGCCACGCCGTTAGGCTCTCGTTTACCGTCCCACCCTCGAGCAACGCGAACGCGTACTGCTTGCGTGAGGCGAGCCAGAGGCGCGACTCGAGCGTCGCGAGCGCGCGTGAGCGGATGACGCGCGCGCTGTCGGCGAGCGAATGCTCGCCCATCGCCTGCGCCATGCGCGCGAAGCGGTCGAGCGCAGCGATCCAGACGCCGCTCAGATACACGTCGGAGCGAATGCCGACCTGCAGATCGCCCACTTCCAGTGCACCAGCTCCAGCCGATGGATTCTCCATCAGGCCATCGCCGTCGGTGTCGGTTGCGCGCGACCAGTCGTATGCCTTGCGCAGCTTCGGCCACAGCTCACGCACGAGCGCCGTGTCCGCCGTCTGCCGCCAGTATTCGCCGCACGCGAGGATCCAGAAGGGCGTCGTGTCGCCGTGATAGAAGGCGTACGGGTACTCGGTGAACCATCCGATCTTCGATGCGGACTGCGAGATCTCGTGGGTGATCTTTCCGTCCGCGCGCTGATAGCGGGCAAAGAAGCGGAGCACGCCCTGCCTAACGAGAGTCGTCGCGCCGGCGCTGCTCATCGCGAGCGAGTTGATCGCCGCGTCGCCGCCGAAGAACCAGCCGAAGCCGGGCCGGTCCGACGCCCCACCGGAGAGACCGTAGCCGGCGACGAGACCGCACCCCAGATCCGGGTTGCAGACGTACGACGCGTCGAGATTCACCTTCGCGTACGCCACGGCGCGATCGAGCAGCGTGTCCGGACTCTCCACCGTGAACTGCGTCGCGCGCATGCTGTCCGCGTGCGCCACGCGCCGGCGCCACGCGTCCTCGGCGGCGTGTCCGGTCGTTAGGCGCCGGTACAGCGCCAGCGCAGAATCGCGCGGCATCTCGCCGCCGGCAAGGACGATGGGGATGTACGCGACGTGGAGATTGACGTTCTTGCCCGGCGGCTCGCCGAGTCGTGGCGGTGTGTAGCGCTCGCCAGCGGCGCCAACACCGATCACCAGCCGCGGTTGCTCGGCCGCGAGCATGTGCGCGGGCACGTCGGATGCTTGCGTCACCGCCGGCGAGCCGAGAAATGCGTTCACCTTCCGGCGACTCTCCGAGAAGAGGAAGGCGCGCGCGTTATCGTCCCAGACGAGATATTGCCCGCCGAGGGCCGCGGGCCACGCGAAGTGAATATCCGGCGTGAAGCGCGCGACGATCTCCAGCGGCCGCACGGCGTCGACCTCGAGCAGCATCACCACCGCTGGCTCGTCGAGGGGCACGAAGATGTGCTGCCTAACGGTGAACTGCTCATTCGCGTATTCGATCGTCACCCCTTCGGGGCGCTCGGTGACGCGATGCGCGACAGCGTGGCCTGCGATCGGCTCGACATACTTCGGCACCTGGAAGGACAGCTCGAAGTCGTGCAGCCACTTGATGGGCCACGTCCAGAGCTCGAGGCGGCCATCCTCGGTGCCCATGGCGATCGCGCGTCGTCCGACGGCCGAGAGGAACACGCCAGGTCGCGCGTCGCCGGTGAGGCGCAACGGCGAGTCGCCGAGGGTGAAATAGGGGACCGTTGCCGCCGGCGATTGTGCCGCTGCGGGAACGGCGATGGCGACAGTGAGCGAAGCAAGGACGAGCAGGCGATGCGACATTGGCGGCCTCAGAACAGGCCGGGGCCATTCGGGCCGACCCAGTCATATGTTCGCTCCTGATGCATCAGCCTCCATCGAGAGGGAGTCACCGTCTGCTGCCAGTCGAGCGGCTCGCCTAACGGCTGCGCCGTGCTCGCCAATGCGATCGCGGTAGCGAGCTCGCGGCGCTGGAGCGCGCCGAGTGCGTCGGGAGCGAGCGAGACGAAGAGCATCGTGCCACTGCGTGCCACGAGATCCAGCCACCGCCGAGTGAGCGTCCACGGAATCGCGTTCGTGACACCGACGCAATCGGCGTCGGCGACGTAGAACGCGCCATGCTGCACAGCGCGGAATGCGAGCGTGTTCACGCCCATCTTCCGGGTGCGTGGCCATTCGGTGCCGCTCGTGTCATCGCCGATGCGGCAGATCTCGAAGTGTCCCGCCGAAAGGTGACTCACGGTGTTGCAGCCGATGATGAGGTTGTCGGCGGCCGCGCCGCGAATGTCGGCATACAGATCATCGATGACTTCAGCAGTCGTGCGTACCGGCCCGGACGCGAACGTCCAGCCATCGCGCGACAGGTCGGTGCCCATCTGAAAGCCCCACCGGCCGAAGATGTCGTACGTCGTGTAGTCGTGCTTGATCAACTCGAAGCCCCACTGACCGAGCCGTCCAATATCCGCGCGGACCTTCTGGCGGACCTCCGGCACCGTGGGGTCGAGAACGCTCTTGTCTCGCGTCAGGCGCCAGCTGTCGGGTGCATCTCCGCCAGCCTGCAAGGGACGGATCCAGATGCCTGGTCGAGCGCCCGCGCGCCGGATCGACAATGCCAATCCTGGCATGTCGGGGAACTTCTCGTTGCCGCGGTCCCATGTCCCGCTGCGGTCGCGCTCGCGCCCTCGGCCAGGCTGCCATCCGTCGTCGATGACGGCGAATGGCCGATTGACGCCCGCTGGCGACAGTTCGACGATGTGTTGCGCATCGACGAGGACCGTCTCTGCGCTGTTGTTCCCATACGCCCAATACCAATCGTTATGGCCGTACACCGGCTGTGCCGGAAGCCGCGGCTTGGGGCACATCTCGGCGCAGAAGGCGTGGAGCGCCGCGAAGGCGGACTCGCCTCGACGACCGGCGCGGCACACGACGTCGCACACGTTGAGTACACGCTCACCAAGGCGCACGCCGACACCACCGCTCCTCACGTCCGCCCAGAGACTGATACCCTCGGGATCGACCTGCCAGAGACAGAACGCGCGCGCGCCCGTGCGCATCCCGTACGCGTGGGTGAGCGAGCCATCGGAGGTCGCGACATACCACGGCATCACGCGGTCGGGTGCCCAGCCGCGCCACTCGAGATCGCCGTATCCGCGCTCCCAGGCATCGCCGAGGAAGAGACGAACGTCGCCGAGTCGGCCGCGCCACCGTAGGTGCAGCCGCTTGACGGCGGTTGTCGGCGCTGACAAGGCAACGCGTAACGCAGCCCCCTCAGGGAGGGTGGTGACGACGACGTCGCTCTTTGCCCAGTGGCCACTGCTCGACGAGTCGAGCCGGAGCTCTCCGGTCTCGCCCTGAATGACGGCCAGATCCGGTGGTCGCCGGAGGTCGAGAAAGCCGCGCGGCGGCGTGCTGTCCGCATGCCTAACGAGCACCAGGCCAGCGGCGCCGTACAGCGCGCTCTCGATGAAGTCGCGGCGGGATGGCATCAGGGGGCGTTCTCAGGGCAGCGGCAACGACTGCGCACGATCGTAGCTGGGCGACTGACGATCTGAGCGTCTGCCATGGTGCGTGTCAAGCATCCCCCATCAAAATTCTTTCTGCGGGCACCGGCAGAAAGTACGGGGGCGGTGCACACGGCACTGGATACCCTCCAGAGGCCGACTGCGCCAACCTCTCGACCACGCAGCGTCGAAGAGTTTAGATGCTGGCCGTCAGGTACGGCCTGACCAACTCCAGCAGGTCCTCCATGGCAAATGGCTTCTGGAGAAACCCGCAAGCTCCACTCGCCAGGGCGTCCGAACGCAAGGTGTCGGTCAGCGCGGAGATGAAAATGACGGCCGGTGGAGACGGGTCGCGGGCCATCAATTCTCTCTGAAGCTCTAACCCGGACATTCCAGGCAGATGTACGTCGAGCACGAGACAGCATGGACGCGCGGGATGACCGAGCCGTAGGTACTCCTCAGCCGAGTCAAACGACTCGGCGGCGATACCATAGACGCGGAACGCGCGTGTCAACGAGGCGCGCAGTCCGGCGTGATCGTCGACAACCGCGACCCAGTCAGCGCCGGGCATCTGCTCTCTCGTTCTGCTTCTTTCGACCCTGCGCTCCGTCACGCGCACGGCGTCGTGGCACCTCCTCGGAGGGAGCACTGGGAATAGTGAAGAAGAAGGTGCTGCCCTCACCGATCTTGCTCTCCGCCCAGACGCGGCCCCTGTGCGCCTCAACGATTCCCTTGACGATTGGCAAGCCGAGCCCCGTCCCTCGTCGGTCGATCTTCCGCTTCGGCGAGAAGCGGTCGAATACAAAGGGCAGGACGCGCGCGTCGATTCCCGCGCCGGTATCCGACACCCACAGCAGCACATCGCCCTCTCTCCGTCTCGCGCCAATCGTTATGCGCCCTCCCTTCGGGGTGAATCGCTCGGCGTTGTTCATGAGATTCTCGATGACCTGGATGAGTCGGTCGCGATCACCGAACACATCTCCGACGTCCGGCCTCACGTCGACCAGCAGCTCGAGGGACGCCGATGCCGCGATCGCTTGCTGTCCTCTCGCGAGCTCGGCGATCAACGCGGCGACTGGAACGCGTGCGGCCTCGATCGAGAGCCCGCCCGAGTCGACACGTGAGGCGTCGAGCAAATCCTGGATCAGCCGCTTCATCAGATTGGCGGCGTGCTGAATCGCGTCTCCTGCTTCGCGCACGGCTGTGTCCTGTCCTCCCGTCTTCGTCATCGCAAGCACGGACGCTTCGAGGACGATGGTGCTCAACGGGTTGCGGAGGTCGTGGGCGACGATGCCGAGCACGTCGTCTCGAGCACGGATTGCCTGCCGGGCGGTGTGATGCAGCCTCGCGTTTTCGATCAGGAGGGCCGTCCTGCGGGCAATCTCTTCGGCGAGACGCAGATCCGCGGCGTCATACACGCGACTCGATGACTTGAAGAGGAGCGCGCCCAAGCACCGTTCGCGGATGATGAGCGGCACAGTCATGATCGAGCGCAACTTGATCAGTGCGAGTGCCCGTGCGTGCTCTTCGGAGTGGGCGAGGGACACGAGTACCGCGGGTGTGGCTTCGAGGACGAGGGGCTGTTTGGTCGCGATCGCGCGGGCGACGGGATGTTCGGGTGCCGCGTCGGCGCGCGTGGCGAGCACGAGCTCGGTGTACCACTCTTCGGCGGGGAAGCGGCTAGCGGCGCGTACGCGGTGGGGTGCGCGGTCGCCGTCGATGACGTACAGAATCGCAAAGTCGCCAAGGTCCTCCGCGATCAATTGCATGAGCTGCGTGAGAGTACTCTCGTAATTGAGCGTGGACGCCAATACCTGCCCGAGCCGAGCGAGAGCCCGTTGTTCGCGCTCGATGCGCTTGCGGTCGGTAATGTCGCGTATGGAGACGGTCAGAATTCGCTCATCGGCGACTTCCAGCTTCGAGATGGCTACGTCGGCGGGGAATTCCACGCCATTCTTTCGAAGCCCCACGAGCTCCTCGCTTGGCGTGCTCAGTTCGCGCGCCGACTCCGAACCGCCGACGAACTCCGCGAATTGGGCGAGGACCCGCGCGCGGAGCCGTTCGGGGATCAACATGTCGAACGGTGCGCCCAGTGCCTCCTTGCGCGAGTACCCGTAGATCTTCTCGGCGCCGTCGTTCCACAGCGTGATACGTTGCGCGGGGTCAATCGAGATGATCGCATCGGACGAGATCGCAACGATGCCAGACGCCTTCGCGCCGCCCAGGAGGAGGCGGTTCATGCGCTCCGTCTCCTCGTAGAGCCGCGCGTTCTCGAGCGCCAGCGCCAGACGCGCCGCGACGTCGGAGGTGAGACCAAGATCGATCTTTGAATAACGCCGAGCCGATTCGGCGGAGGCCAGCGTGAGCGCGCCGAGCACCCGTCCGTGCGCGGCGATGGGCACGATCATGAGCGCCTGAATGCCGGCGCGCTCCATCAACGCTGCGTAGTCGTGCCGCCGCGATCGCATATCGGGCTGCGTGTCCGGCATCTCAGCAAGGAACATCGGCTCGCCAGATGCGATCACGTGGGCTTGCGGGGTGCGCCAGCCTGGTTGCGGCGCCGCGCGCTTCATGCGCTCGCCGAGGGCCAATTGCTTCTTGCTGTCCGCGAACCGGATGCCGACACGCTCGATCGCGCCGGAGGGGGACACGAGGTCGATGAAGCAGATGTCGGCAAGCTGCGGCACCATCAGCTCCACCGCGGCCTCGATCACGGCGGCGCTGTCGAGAGACTCGGACAGTCGCACGCCGGCGGCGAGCATCCGAATCCGGGCATCCATTGCCTTGACGTCCGAAACGTCGATGATCGCCGTTAGGCACACCGTCTCGCCATGCGCGTCGCGAATTGGATCGCTGACGAGCTGGAGGACGCGCGGGCCTCCCGTGACTCTCGGAGCCACGACGAACTCGCTGGTCACGCGCCGCCGGGAGGCCGTACAGCGCCGCACGTGTGTCAGAAACTTCGCCGTCTCCGTGAGGCGCGCTTCGACAGCGAACAACTTTCCGAGGAGCAACTCGCGCGGCCCGCCAAGTGTCGCGCTCGCCGCCGCGTTGATCTCGCGGATCCGTCCCACCGAATCGACCGTGCACAAGCCGACGGGGGCGCCCTCGTATAACCGTGCGTAGCGCGCCGCAGACTTCTCGAGGAGGACGTGTACCTCGCGTAGCTCCCGACTCACGCCGCTCTGCTCTGTCCGACGGCCTTCCTTTTCCTTCACGGAGAGGCCCTCTCGTCCGCCGTGCGCTCATTCGTGAGGTCGGCCGTGAGCGCTCTTTTGCGATCGACCGCGACCTCCACAGATAGGAGCGCCAGGGGCGTCTCGCCCGATGCGGGCACCAGGCTTCCCCCGACCGATAGTCGTTGTCGCGAGCCGTCCGGCAGTCTCACTGAGAGCTTGTAGTCGCGGAAGATGGTGGACCTGCCGAACACGGCCTCGAGGCGCTCGCGCAATCCCACGTCCGCGAGCTGTCTGGCACCGAGCCCGGCGAGCGGCGTTCCCAGTGTTTCATCGGCGGTGAGCTGGAAGACAGAATAGAACGACGGATTCGACCAGGCGACCCGGAGCTTGCGATCGAGAATCAGCAAGGGATGGTTGATCGCCGCGAGGAATTTCTCGGCGTACGCGCCGACGTCTCGCGTCAACTCTTCGGCGCGCTTGCGAACATCGATATCGATGAAGGTGAGGAGCGCTCCGCGAATTGAATGGTCCAGGGTCTTGTACGGGATGATTCTGAACGCGTACCAACGCTTATTGACTGCGAGGACCTCCTGGTCGAACACCGATAGACTCTGAATGACCGTGGACACCTTGGGCTCCACGGCTCCCGTGGTTCCGAGGAACTGATCGAGCACCCGCACGTTGCGCCCGACGTCGGCCGGGGCCAACTGGAACAATCGCTCGGCGGCGAGCGTGTAGCGGCGAATCCTCATGTCCATGCCGACAATCACGATGGCGTTGTCCACGCCGGTCAACACATTGTGGAGGTCATCGTTCGACTGAGAGAGCTCCTCCATCCGATTCTGCAACTCCTCGTTGACCGTCGTCAGCTCTTCGTTGGTCGACTGCATCTCCTCCTTCGAGGTTTCGAGCTCCTCATTGGTGCTCTGCAGCTCTTCGTTCGACGATTGCAGCTCCTCGTTGGCGCTCTGCAGCTGCTCATGCGCGCTCTCCTTCTCGTCTATCGTCGTCTGTAAATACTCCTTGGTCGTGGCGAGCTCACGCTCCAACGTCTCGACGCGATGACTGAGCTTCGCGGCCGACACGGCCCCTTTTGAACTGCCGCGGGCGAGGACGATCTCCTTCGGAGGGGTCAGAGGATGGAAGAGCACGAGGACACAGCGACTCTTCGACTCGGGGTCCTGAAAGGGAATCACGTCGAGCCTCACGAGTCGATGCTTCTTGTCCTCGTGATACGTCACCTCGGTCGTGACGCGCGCTTGACTCGCGAAGGCCTCGTGAACAGCCTTTTTCACGTGCATGCGCAACTCGTGCCTCGCGATCTTCAGGAGATTGAAGCTCGGCGCGCCAGGAGTCGGGTCGAGGAAGGGGCCGCTGCGCCCGCGAAACTGGATGATCTCCAGATTCTCGTTGGCCACCACGCCCGGCGGTCCGTAGGCCTCGAGCACCTTGCGATCGGCCAGCGCCTGCAACGTCGATGTCACACGGGCTCGGGTGATCTCGGGCACCGGCCGGTGAAGAACCGGCACACCGAAACGGAACTCGACGCTGCTGGAGAGCGAGACGGGCTGCTTGACGAAGATCTTGTTCTTCCGATCGAGCACCGAGAAAAGCTCGGGCGCGTCACCAACGGTCTCCGAGGCACCCAGGAGGAGGTATCCTGCCGGGTTGAGCGCATAATGGAAAAGGCGGAGGAGCTGTTTCTGCGCGGGCGGTTGCAGGTAGATGAGAAGATTGCGGCAGCTGACGAGATCCATCCGTGAGAATGGGGCGTCCTTGAGAATGTTGTGATGCGAGAACACGACCATGTCGCGAATCCGGCGCGCGATGGCGTACGTGTCCTCCTGCTTCGTGAAGAATCGGCTGAGGCGCTCCGGAGAGATATCCTGGGCGATGTTCACCGGATACGTCGCGCGCCGAGCGATCTGAATCGCACGTTCGTCGAGATCAGTGCCGAAGATTTGCATCTCCTCATCGATGCCATTTTCCTCGCAATACTCCACGAGACACATCGCGATCGAGTACGCCTCCTCTCCCGTGGCGCAGGCAGGCACCCAAACACGGATTGGATGCCGCGGTTCCCGCTGCTCGATCAGGTTCGGCAACACGGCCTTCTTGAGCGCCTCGAAGGTGTCGGGATCGCGAAAGAAGCTCGTCACGGTGATGAGCACATCCTTGTACAATGCCGTGAGCTCATTGGGATCTTCCTGAACGAAACGCACGTAATCGTCGAGGCGGCCGATCTTGTGCAAGACCAACCGTCGCTCGATGCGACGGTCGACGGTCGACTGCTTATACTGGGAGAGGTCGACGCCGAACTCGGAGCGGATGAGCAGAAAGAGCTTGGCGAGCTGCTCCTGAAACAGCGGCAGTTCGACGCCGCGGTCGGCCGGTCTGAGGACGCGCCGCCGCGCGATCAGGCTCAGCTCCGCGGCGATATCCTTCGGCGGGAGGGCGAAGTCTACGGCGCCGCTCGACAACGCCGAGCGCGGCATGCCGTCGTACTTGGCCGTGGCCGGGTCTTGAGCAAATGTATATCCGCCAGCTGCCTTGATGGCTTCGAGTCCAAGCGTTCCATCGGTACCCGTCCCCGACAAGACGATGCCAACGGCGGCAGGCCCTTGATCCTCGGCGAGAGAGCGGAACAGGTAATCCACCGGCAGTCGAGGGACGCCGGCGATTGGCGACGTGGGCAGAATGCGAATCACGCCACGCATCACCCCCAAGTCCACGTTAGGCGGGATGACAAAGACGTGATTGGCTTCGATGGCGGCGCCGTCAGAGGCCGCGACGACCGATAGCCGCGTGTTGCGGGCGAGCAGTTGCGGCAGGATGCTCTCGTGATCCGGAGCGAGATGCTGTACGACGATGAACGCGAGCCCACCCGGTTGAACGTGCCGGAAGAGCTCGTTGAGCGCATCGAGCCCACCCGCCGAAGCACCGACTCCGATCACGAGACAGTCGGCGCTGTGTCGCTCGTCCGTCGCTTCAGTGCTGCCGGCATTCGCGCGTCGAAGAGAAGCAGGCGTTTGCTTGGCCGAATGCGCGCCGTCCTTTCTCGACAAGACGCTTCGTTTCGCGCGCGTCCCGGTCGGCTTCATCTTCTTCGGCTTGCTGCGGGGCCGTCTCTTTGTTGCCATTGGTCCGAGGGCGCAGCTCCGTGACGCTGTCCGTCGTCAGCGGCGCAGTGGGGGGGAGGTTCGCGCACGATTGCGGCGCAGCAAGCGAGGCGCGACCTTCACCCGTTCCCTGACCTCCTGGGTTCTACGGCGAACCGTCCATGGAGTCAAGTACGGCGGAGAGGTTCTCCGCGGTCACGCATGCCGAGCATGCCGACACCTGCGGCGACGGCCTCGAGCTGACCCCGTTGATTTCCATCTCCTTGTCATGGGCGGCTGTGGGGCCGCACCTAACGAGGGCCGTCTCCTGCGCATTCTGCACAGGAATGCGGTGAAAGCGAGCAGCCCCTTTGATTCTTCACTCGATGGGCGCATCGAACTATTGGACCAGGGGCCAATTCGTCATCGCAGATACACTGAGCAGTCGGGCATCATCGGCTCGACGGCTCGGTACCCAGCGGTCGCGGCGACAGGCGAAGCGCCGCGTCGATTTCCGCGCGAGCCGAGAGCAGCCGATCGACCTCATCCCCCAACTCTGTCGCCGCGGCGATCGTGTGCGTGATCTGATCCGCGGTGCCCTGACCCGCGCGCAGGCGCAGGAGATCCAGCCGAGTCGCTTCAAGCGCGGCGAGCAAGTCCGCCAGGTGCTCACTCGCACGGGTCCGTGCCGCCGTTAGGTCGGCGACGACGGATTCCTGGAGCGCACCCTGCACTGAAGCCCGTCCCGACCTCGCCGACGCGATGCTTTCATCCAGGGCCGCCATCTGCTCGCGCATTGCACGCGCTTTCCGCTCCAACTGCTCCAGAAGTGCCGGCACATTGCCGAGTGACTGACGGAGCGCCTTGGGTAGCTCCTCATAGAGCGCCTGCGCGGAGAAGGCGATGGCCATCTCGGTTGGACGATCGGCGCCCGCGGACCGCGCGCCGAGTCTGATGCACGCGAGCTTCGCCAGCCACCGGCCCATGGTG
Organism: Gemmatimonas sp.; assembly: GCA_021154325.1. Classification (GTDB taxonomy): domain Bacteria; phylum Gemmatimonadota; class Gemmatimonadetes; order Gemmatimonadales; family Gemmatimonadaceae; genus AG2. The sequence goes on along the minus strand of JAJKIR010000196.1, from coordinate 34,767 downwards.
CCCTCCCACCGCTTGGCCCACCACGAGCCTTTGTTGCTGCGCGCGCGAGATGTCGTCGCGCTGAAAACGCCCGCGATCGGCCACATGCCGCTAACGAATGCGAATGGAAGCAGCCAATGGGCTGTGGCGCCGAGCACCAGCGCGGTCCACGCCCCGACGTTGAGCGTTGCGCCGGCTACGGTAATCGCGGTGAGCCGCTTCTCACGCGTCGTGGGCTTGGTGCCGAACTCGAAGAGCAGCTCTTCGCGGCGCGCGTCGAAGCTCGCGCGTAACGCGCCGGCAATGTCAGACACGGCGTATCCACCCTTCAGCAATGGACGAAGCCACCGTGTCGTCAGAATCAGTGGCATCAGCGTGCCGAGAAGGACATTGCCTGCGCCGACGGCGCGGATCAGTCCGACGTAGCCAAGAGTTGTGAAGAGATGGGGCAGGCTTGTCGTCAACACGACGATGCCCCCGGTGATCATCATCGCCGGCGACACAGCGAGAGCCCACATCTTTCGAGGATCGAGAAACGCGCGGACCGGTACGGGCACCTCACGTCGCCGAACGAGCGTCGGCGCGAGCGCGTCCGAAAAAGCGTCGGCACTCTGAAATCTCCTCGAAAGCTCCTTCATGAGGCACGTGTCGATTGCGTTTGCGAGCGAGCGCGGTATTCCCGGCGCCACGCTCACGACCGGCGGCGGCGCTTGCGTGAGCTGCTTTGCGAGGACGGCTTGAATGGTCGGCCCGGTGAACGGCAATTGGCCGGAAACCATGTAGTAGGCAACCACGCCGAGTGAGTAGACATCGCTGCGCCCATCCACGGACTCGCCGGCGGCCTGCTCGGGGCTCATGTACTCCGGTGTACCCAGCAGCTCGCCCACTGCCGTTTCGCCTCCCGCTCCCTCGGCCAGCCGTGCGATGCCGAAGTCGGTGACCATGGCCCGCCCGGTGGCGCGCTCGAGCAGGATATTTCCTGGTTTGACGTCGCGGTGCACCACGCCTTGGCCATGGGCGGCCGCGAGCGCGCTCGCTACCTCCTGCAGTACGCGGCTCGCCTCACGTGGAGGCAGTGGTCCGCGGTTGGCCACCCGCTCGGCTAGCGTGTCTCCGTCCACGTACGACATGACGTAGAACACGTATCCGCGCACCTCGTCGACGGCGTGAATGGGGACGATGTGCGGATGGGACAATCGCGCCGCCGTGCGCGCCTCGCGCATGAACCGGGCGCGCAGCTTGTCATGGGCCGCAAGCTCAGGCGGCAACAGCTTGATAGCTACGGGCCGGTCGAGCCTCACATCTCGGGCGAGATACACGACGGCCATTCCGCCTCGACCGAGCTCGCGCTCGAGTGCGTAATGGCCCGCCAATGCCTCTTGAAGCGAGAGGAAGAGTGGGTCGGCAGTGGTCGAAGACGCGGCGTTGCCCATGCGATGATTTCGCGCTCACCCCGCGCTGCCGCGGGTCAGTAAGATTCCTATTCTGACGCTTGGCCTCCTCATTCGTTGCGGCGCTAACTTCGTACATCCTCAACTTCCAAGCGACGCCTGCCTTCTTCTGATCTCCACGACCAGCTCCAAGCGACCCTGAGCGGCAGCTACACACTCGAGCGTGAGCTCGGCGGCGGTGGGATGTCGCGCGTGTTCGTCGCCGAGGAGATTGCGCTCCACCGCAAGGTCGTGATCAAGGTGCTCCCGCCGGAGACCGCGGCGCAGTTATCGCTCGAGCGCTTCAAGCGCGAGATCCTCCTCGCGGCCAAGCTCCAGCATCCGCACATCGTGCCGCTGCTCACCGCGGGCGAGTCGAACGGACTACCGTATCTCACGATGCCGTTCGTGGACGGCGAGTCGCTGCGCGTTCGTCTCGCGCGGCACGGCGAGTTTCCCGTCAATCAGGCCATTCGCATGCTGCGGGAGATCGCGTCCGCGCTCGCGTATGCGCACGAACATGGAATCGTGCACCGCGACATCAAGCCCGACAACGTGCTGCTCTCCGGCGGCAGTGCGATGGTCACGGATTTCGGTGTCGCAAAGGCGTTGAGCGCGTCGAGCGACGCGGAGCACGGCGGCATGACATCGCTCGGTGTCGCGCTCGGCACACCGGCGTACATGTCGCCCGAGCAGGCGAGCGCCGATCCGAGTGTGGACCACCGCGCGGACATCTATTCGTTCGGCGTGCTCGCGTACGAGCTGCTGACGGGGCAGCCGCCGTTCGCGGGCCGCACGCCGCAAAACTTGCTGGCGGCGCACGTGAGCGAAACGCCCGAGGCGATCACCAGGCGACGCGCCTCACTGCCGCCCGCGCTCGCCGCGCTCGTTATGCACTGCCTGGAGAAACGACCAGCCGATCGCCCGCAGAGCGTGAGCGAGGTGGTGCACGCGCTCGACGACCTAACGACGCCGAGCGGGGGGATGGCGCCGACCGGCACGACGCTGCGCGCCGCGGCGGGAAGGTCGAACGGAGGGCCACGTGGAGCTTCACGACGGTGGGGCGCGATCGCAGCGGCAGTGGTCCTTGCCATCGTCATCGCGACGTGGCTCCTGGCAACGCGAACCGGCGGCACGGACAAACCACGCAGCATCGCCGTGCTCCCGACAGACGTCGGCGCAGACACGTCGCATGCGTTTCTCGCCGATGGATTGTCGAGCGACCTGACCACGAAGCTGTCGAAAATCCCGGGACTCTCGGTGCGGGCCTACACGCCGTCGACCGTGATGCACGGACGCACGGTGCGCGAGGCAGGGAAGGAGCTCGGCGTCGGGGCGATTGTTACCGTGAGGATGGAGCGATCCGGGAGGCAACTCCGTGCGACCGCATCGCTCGTGAATGCCGCGAATGACAACCTTCTCTGGTCGGAGGCGTTCGAGGCGAGCGATCAGGATCAGTTCGCGCTTCAGGACAAGCTCGTCTCCGCAATTGCGGGCGCGCTCAACCTGTCGCTGTCGCCCGCGACCACCACCGCCGTGCGTGCGCGCGCAACGCGCAGCGACGAGGCGCACCAGCTGGTGCAACGCGCTCGCTTCGAGACGGACCAGTTCACGGCCACGTCGCTCCCTTCCGCCATCTCGCACGCGCAAGCCGCGATCGCGCTCGACTCGACCTACGCGGACGCGTGGGCCGCGCTCGCCGAGGCGTGGGGTTACAGAGCCGATGACTTCGTGCCGGCGGCGACGGCGGCTCCGCAGGCACGGCGCGCTGCGGAGCGTGCGCTGGCGCTCGACCCCACGCTTGCCGACGCGCACGCGCAGGTGGGTTTGTGGTCGATGACCTACGGCCACGATCCAGCAGCGGCAGCGAAGGAGATGGCCCAGGCCCTGACGCTGGATTCCGCCAACGTGGCGGCTGGCGCGTGGTACCCGTTCCTTCTCACGACCTACCTGCATCTGCCGGACTCCGCGCACGCGGTCGAGCAGCGAGCGCAGCGTCTCAACCCGTTGTCGTTTGGCATCTGGAATCCGTTCTTCCTTTCGCTCGATTTCGCGAAGCTGTCGCAGGACAGTGCGCGCGCTCTCTGCGCGCGAGCGGCGCGGATTCAGGAGCGGCTGGCGGCGGAGTGCGAAGCTCACCGGATGCAAGCGGCGAACGACCCACGCGGAGCTGCTGCGGCGTGGCGGCGCTGGGCCGGCCCGACGCCGAGTGGTCGGGATCTCGCGTACCTCGCGGTCAGCCTCGCTGCCTTGGGCGACACGTCGGGCGCGCGTGAAGCGCTACGGCAGGCGGTCATGCGTTCAAAGACTGAGTACGTTCGGGAAGATCTGATCGCCAACGCATTCATGAGGCTTGGCGACCGGGAGTCGGCGATCCAATGGCTGGTGAAGGGCGCCGCGTCGAACGTCGGTGGGATCGAGTTCACCCTCGAGGACTCGCTCTATGCTCCCATTCGGTCCGACCCGCGCATCCAGGCGGTCATCGAGCGGCTGAAGGTGCGATGACCGCATGGCAGTTATTGCTTCTCGTCGAGCTCCGGCACATGTTCGGCCGACATCCTGAGTCTCTCACCAGTGGGCAACGTGCCAGTGAATAAGTCGCAGGACCTTTCCAAGGATTGTCCGCTCGCGGGTGCGTTGGCGATTCAGCTTCGATCGGCGCGTGACGAGCTCACGACGCGCTGGCTCGAGCGGATCGCGGCGCGCGTGGCGATCGGACGCGAGCGCGTTTTCCCGGGAGAGGAGCTTCTCGACCACATCCCGCTTCTCATCGATGGCATCGCCGACTACGTCGAGAATCCGGCGGAGGAGGTTGCGGCAGACGCGCCGGTCGTGGCGAAGGCGATGGAGCTGGGTGAGCTGCGCCACGCGCAGGGCTTTGACGCCTATCAGCTGTTCAAGGAATACGAGCTGCTCGGCGGCGTGCTCTTTTCGTTTCTCGCGACCACCGTCGACGAGATCGACGTCCCGTGCAGTAGATCCGAGCTGCTGCAGTGTGCCCATCGCGTGTTTCACGCCATCGCGATCATTCAACAGGCCACGACGACGCACTTTCTGCGGAAGACGACGGTGCAGGTGCGCGAACGAGAGCAGCGGCTACGCGGGTTCAACCGGACCGTGTCGCACGAGCTGAAGAATCGGCTGGGTGCGATTCAGGGCGCGCACCGCATGCTCAACGAGCCATGGGTGAGTGGGGAGCAACGCGACCGGTTCCTCACGATGATCGGCGAGAATGCCGACGCGATGCACGGCGTGCTCGAGGATCTGATATCGCTTTCTCGGTTAGACGTGGATGTGCGGCAGCAAAAGAACGTGCTCCTACCGGCAGCCGCCATCGAAGCGGTGCGCCAGTTGCGCCAACTCGCGCGCTCGCGAGACGTTGCCGTTCGACTGTCGCCGGACCTTCCGCCTGTGGAGGTCAACGCGGCTGCGATCGAGCTGTGTCTCACGAATTACATCTCGAATGCGATCAAATACTCGGATCCGGCGAAGCTCGAGCGCTGGGTCGAGGTCCGCTCGCACGTGCAACAGCCCCAGAATTCCCACGACACGACAGAGCTGGTCGTCGAGGTCACGGACAATGGACTCGGTGTCCCGGAAGACGCACGCCGCAAGCTCTTCGACCCGTTCTTCCGTGCACATGTGGAAAGCGCGGTCTCCGACGTCGAGGGAACAGGTCTGGGGCTGAGCATCGTTCGTGAAACGGTCGAGATGCTCGGCGGCCGCGCATGGGCCGAGCCTGGCACGTCCGGCGGCTCTCTGTTCGCATTTGCGCTTCCATGCCGCCGTGGGAGCGATTGCTCCACTGGTGCTGACGCTCGCTCGCCAACGGACGCGACGACGTCGCCGCGCACCGCCTAGCGAGGCGGTAGCCGCGCCGCCCAGTCGAGCATGACCGTGAACACGGTCGGATCCGTGCGGGCGAAACCGAGGAACCGCTCGCCGTCGGCGCTCACCTCGAAACCTCTGATGGTGCGGCTGAACGGCGCTCCTGACACGGCGAGCCGCGGCGGCGAGAGTGCGAGCGCGGCTCCTGGCCGGAGCCCCGCCGTCATCACCGCGCCGTCTGGGGCGCGGTAGAAGAGCGCGCGACCATCGCTCTGCCAGCGGGGACGCTCGCCGCCCGCGCTCGAAACGCGAATCCCGGCGCCGGAGCCGTCGGCCGGGCGCACGTACACTTCGTTCTGTCCGCTCTCGTCGGATTGATACGCCAGCCAGCGGCCGTCCGGCGACCACCTTGGCCAGGCCTGATTCCCCGCGGCCGGCCACATCCGATGCGCGGTGCGCGTATCGCGCGACCAGACCCAGAGCTCCGACACGGTCGCGTCGTCTCCCGCTTGCAGCTGGAACGCGATCCGCCGCCCATCGGGCGACCAGTCAGCCATCATCGCCTGCCGCCGGCGCGCGGCGAAGAGCGAGTCCGTGGTGCCGCTGCCGACGTGGTATAAACGCAGCGCGCCCGGCGCGCCCAGAACGGAGCTGAAGGCGATCAACGAGTCGCCAGGGCTCCAAGACGGATCGCCGACGATGACCGACTCCCCAAGCATCGCCTGCGTCGACACCCCGCGACCGCGATCGTAGAGAAAGAGCCCAGTCCCGCCTAACGCGATCGAGCGCCCGTCATGCGAGAGTGATGCGCTCACGCTGCCGAAGATCGTGCCGGCGCCGGCGGGTAAGACGATCGAATCGATCACCACGGAGCGGCGGTCGAGCCAGAGGAGTGTCCGAAAGTTGCCGAAGCCGTGCGGCACCATGAGCACCCGCTCGCGGACCGCGTACCCGGGGAAGGAGAGAAGACCGAAGGGCGCCGAGTCGAGCACCACGTACGAGTCGCCGAAGGGGTGGAGCGTTCGGAGATCCAATCGCTGCGCGTAGATGATTCCGCGGTCCTCGTCGCGATAGAGCAGCCAGTTGGGCGGCGCGAACTGCGCGTCGCCTCCCGGGTGGCGGACTTCGGTGATTGCCCCGGTCGCGACATCGACGGCGAGCGCGGTCTTCGCGCCGGAGCTGCTGAATAGCACGTGGCGTCCGTCGGGAAGCGCGAAGGGCCGGCGGTGGTCGACGTCTCCGGGGCGGAAGCGCGTGAGCTCCGTGCACGGCCCGCCGCTCGCGGCGACATGATAGAGCGGGACACCCACGACGTTTGGCGTGAAGACGATCGTGCCGTCTGCCGTCCAGGTGCCGCCACCCGAACGCGGCGCAGGACAGAGGATGCGCGGCGTTCCTCCCGGCAGCTCGACGACCTTGAGCTTCCCGCCGGCGAAGAAGCCGAGCGACGCGCCGTCAGGAGACCAGAAGGGACCGTAGCCTCCTTCGGTGCCCGGCACGAACGTCGCCGTGCGCGCGTCGAGCGCGCGGACCCAGATGCCCACTGCCCCGTGGAGGTCGGCGACGAACGCGAGCCGTCTGCCGTCAGCCGAGAGTGAGAAGCCGTTCCCGATGCGGAGACTCGCGCCATCGGGAGGGTTGAGCGAGACGATGACCGGGCGCGGCGCTCCCTCGCGGGCACCCGGCGAACGGGCAACCCAGGCGAGGGTGCCTAACGAGATGGCCAGCGCGAGGGCGAGCGCGAGCACCAGCGGATCGCGAAGTCGCGCGCGCGACGGCACGGCGCTCGTCCGCCCGGGCACGCGTCGCGCTGGCCCATCCGCCGTGGCTTCATCCAGCTGTCGGAGCACGTCGTCCGCCGTCTGGGGACGATCGGCGGGCTGCTTCTCGAGGAGCTGCATGACGAGGGCCGCGAGAGGCTCGGGCACCGCCGCACGGCGCCTAACGAGCGGCTCCGGCGCCTGCGCCGCGTGGGCGGCGAGGAGCTGCTGGGTGTTGCGGCCCTCGAACGGCAGGCTCCCTGCCAGCAGCTCGTAGGCGACGACGCCCAGCGAGTAGAGGTCGGCCCGGTGGTCGACTGCGTCCCCCGCGCCCTGCTCAGGCGCCATATACGCGGGCGTGCCTAACGAGATGCCCGCCAACGTGAGTGTGGAGGCGCGTCTTCCGTCACCCGCCTGCTCCGCGTCGCTCTCGATCGAGGCGCTGATCGCTTTCGCGATACCAAAGTCGGCGACAACCGCGCCACCATCGGCGAGGAGGATGTTCTCGGGCTTGATGTCGCGGTGTACCACGCGCTGCCGGTGCGCGTAGGCGAGCGCGCTTGCCACGTCGCGCAGGATCGCCACCGCCTCCGCGACTGGCAGGCTCCCCACGCGATCGAGGCGCCCGCGCAGGCTCTCGCCCTCCACGTACGGCATGCTGTAGTACAGCACCTGGCTCGCGAGCTCACCAGCCGCAAGCAGAGGGACGATGTGCGGGTGCTGGAGCCGCGCCGCGAGCTGGATCTCGCGCTTGAAGCGCGCCGCGCTCAGCCCCTCAGCGAGCTCCGGGCGCAGCACCTTGACGACGACACGCCGCCCGAGCGCGCGATCGTCGGCGAGGAAGACGTACGCCATTCCCCCGCCCACGAGCTCCCGATCGAGGGCGTACGCGCCGCCGAGCGCGGACTGCAGCTGATCGCGCAGTGTGGGGGACATGGGGCCAACATACTGGTGCGTGGACGACACGCCAGACGTAGCGTCGAAGTACCCGGGGTGTGAGAAGCAGCAGTCCTCAGGTCACCGACTGCTGCAGCACTCCCGCCGTTCGATTCAGCCGGAGCCACTTCGACCCAAGGGCGATCGTCCAGAGGGGGAAAGTGAGGACGCCCATCTGTTAGGCACCTGCGTTGTTGCCAGCACATCCACGATCTCTTGATACGCGAAGAAAGTGGGTGTGCGAATGCCGCTGCAGAAACTGCAGCGGCGACAGCAGCGTGGTCAGGTCGAGAAGAACGCGGCGAAGAACAGCAAGGCGCGATACGCGACGAGGATCATGAAGCTCGCGAACGTTGCAACGACGGCGCTGAGGACTGCGCGCCCACGGCCGGTGCCATACGCCCGACGGAACGCGATAGCGAGATAGATCCCCAGCAGCACATTCAGAAGGAAGCTCCAGCCGGTGGTTGCCACCGCGTCAGTGACGCGAGCAATGTGAGTTACACGCAGACCGCGCACGAGCAGGAGCACCGTCACGAGGCTCAAGGGGATCACGACGAACGAGAACGCATAAAAGTGAAGGGCGAATACGACGTGTTGCACGGCGTAGTGGCGCCTGCCCCGGCTGAACGCGAGCAGTCCGACCACGAGCGCAAACAGCGGAACCATCACCAGTATCAGCGATCGGGACTGAGCGCTTCCGATCGTGTTGAACGCCCGCTCGAATGACGCGCGATCCTGGTGCGTCGTGGCCAGACGCTCTGCGACAAGCCGATTCGCCGTCGCGCGGTACGGGGTATTCATGCTCAGTTGCTGGGCGAGCGGTGTGTCATACACCGGGATTTTCTGAGCGCCGGACCAGACGAAGAAGAGAACGTTCAAGAGCAGGAAAGTCTGCAGCGGCGACAGGTACGGCACACGTGTGCCACGCATGTAGCTCGCCGTCAGCTCACCCGGCTGACGCAGCAATACTCTCAGAGTGCGGACGGCGCGCCCATCCACACTTGCCACCGCGTCAATGAAAGTCTCTTTCGCGAAGGCGAAGAGCGAATATGACCGATCGCTCGGTCGACGCTCCCCGCAGTGCGCGCAGAATGCCATATCGAGAACGCGGCCACACGTCGCGCATGCTTCAGGCGGCCTCCTCTCACCTCGCCGGTCCGTCGCAGATGGCGCGAGAACGCTGGCGGCGGGCTCGCCACTAACGACAGTGTTCGGGACTTCAAGGTTGGACGGCACGATCTCCCATTTCCATTTGCGACCGCAACATGACCAGCGCCTCCCGCTCTGAAACCAATCTTGCCCCTGAAGTGATCGACGAGTCGTTTCGCAGAGCGACCATGGGATCCGCCTTCGCGCTGATCGCGCAGCGTGGGGGACATGGGGCCAACATACTGGTGCGTGGACGACGCGCCAGACGTGGCGCCGAAATCGATAGTGGGGAGGAGCCCGTCGATTACATCAATGACGTGGCACGCTGTACGGATACCTGCATCAGGGAGCCATTCGGAGCGCGCGGCTGAGGCGAAGGAGTAGCAGGCCATCGACCGGCACGCAGGCATGTGCTCCCTGCTTGACAGTCGTGGACTTCACGACCGCGCCGTGAAGTGCATATTGCCTCTGCGACAGCGTCACCGACACTGCGCTCATCTGCATTGGAACGGCGTCAGGCCCTTCGAGCCCTCGTTCGAGGTCGGAAATCATGAGCACGACGTGCGCGCCCGTGTCGAGAGCGGCGAGGCCAGGTGATCCAACGGGTCGCGTTATGGTCGCGGTGAATTGATCGCCAAGCCTCACGGAATCGACGCACTCACGTGATCCGGACCTCAACTCGATCTCGGTACCAGCAGGGATAGCTGCAGCGCCTCCGGTCGTATCCGAGACGGTGGCGGCGAGAGCGACCTGCGCCTCCTTCGGGCCCAGTCGACTTGCGAAGTCCTGCAGTGCGTTGAGCTCATCACCCTCGATGGCAAAGTCGATCGTGCCGAAACGTGACTTCACGCTGTTCGAGGCACTCGTCATCTGTACGAGCGTTCCGGTTGGAATCACCGAACGATGCGCGTCCTCGACGATCGTTATGCGGAGTCCCTCGCGCAGGAGTTTGCGAGCTCGCTCCGGCAATCGGTCGAGAGAGAACCGGCCCGTGTCGGCAAATGAGACGAGCGTCAGCGGCGACTCCCCCTTCTTCCTCGTCATGTCGATGACGTTCGCGATTGCCGCGAGCCATCGTCGGCCCTGAAACCAGATGCCGGTGTCGTCCACCGTTACCAGCTGATTCGATCTGGTCATGACCGAGGCAAGCGAGGTGCGCCACACGGGAGCGCCGCTTGCATTCGCATCTGTGGACGGTGCGATGAGGAACGTGAGCATGGGCCCAGGCGCGCCTGCGCCGACAGTCGCTGCCTGGTCCGGGACTGCTGCCGATGCCACCATTCCCGGCTGCTGCTTCGCGACCACGAGTCGAAGGATCCGGCTCGTCATGAGAATGGAATCCGGTGTCCCGTTAGGCGTTGTTCCATTGAACATCGCCTCGAACGTCAGCTGCACGATCGGCTTGATGAGGATGCTCAATGGAGCACCGGAGGAAATGCCGACGGCGAGGCGAGTGCGATCGGACATCGGATCGTACTGCTGCACGACGCGATACGGGTTGCGATACATTCCACGCGCAGGAAACCGGAGCTCTCCCGCCCCGGGCGCCTGGGCCGAGGCGACCGAGCGCACCGCGACGAGGAGCGTGAAGAGCCACGCACCGCCGGAGAAGCCTCGAGCACAGTTCCGCATGGTTGCCTCCAACGGCGAACCGAGATGAGCGAGCAGCGCTACTGATTGCGCCGCGAGAGAGCGAGCTCCGAGTCTTTGTTGCGACAGCCGTCCAGATAGCACGTCGACATGGGACGCATCATGTACAGCTTGTCGGACCAGCTCTTGCCGCCGTCCTCACTGAACTGCTCCAGGCGAATGAGCCACACCTCGCTCTGGCCTCCGTTCGATCGCAACGTCAGCGTATCGCCGCGAAGGGTGAATGACCCATCGCCGAATGCCATGTTGGTCCAGATCGCCGTCTCGAAGCGAGAGAGACCCATGTACCGCTGGCCGACACCGGACCATGCATAACGACCAACGGGCGTGAAGATGTATTGATTGACGGCGCCTCCGCCGACGCTGGTGCCGATCGACTCCCAGAAGCCGGCCAGCCCCTTCGCGAGCGCGTCGCCGGCGGGCGGCCCGAAGCTTCTGAACTGCAGCGCGTCGAAGAACCGCGGCCATACCTCGGGAAAATCGGTCGCGTGATGGTCCACGAAGCAGGAGCTCGTCAGCGTCCCCCCCGAGTACCAGGACACCGTGGCGACGCGATCGCCGAGCTTCGCTGCGACGACCATGGCGAATCCCTCGGGCGACGGATCGATCGAGCCGCGCGCGGCGATGCCGCGCCTAACGACTGCGTACTCCCATCCCTGCGGTGAGACGCCGCGGTTCAGCAGCGTCGTGCTCGTCACGGGAGTTCCGAACCTACTGAAGTTCTGCTGCCAGACCCGATTCGCGTCGTTGAACAGGTCTCCGCTCGACGCCGCGATCGGAGACATGGCGATGTAGCACACCTCGCCGGAGGGGGACTTCGGTGATGTGAGGACGATGCCGGTCGAGGCCTGTGACGCCGTCCACCCGTTAGGCACGACATAGATGTAGTCGGCTAGTGAGCCCACAGCCGGCGGGGGTGCGGTCCGCGTAGGGCCGCTCGCCGTCGGCGCGGATGGGAGCGGCGGGGCCGCCGATTGTGGCGCAACCGACGGCGGCTGGTCGCCGGGAACGGTCGCGACCGATGACTGGGGGATGACGATCTCCCGGACCATCGCTTCGGCGGTGCTCCGGTAGCGCTGCTCCATGTCAGCCGCAGCGGCCATGAAGATGATCACCTGGCCGCGATCGCTCCAACGCGCGGTGAAGAGCGTGGTGAACATCTCATTGAGAGCCGTCCGCTGATGCATGCGCGTCACCAGAAAGCCGCCCATCGTCTCCGTCCTCGATGTGTCGACGACAGGCGCGATCTGGCTGGTATGCCTAACGACTGCCTCGTGAAGCTGCTCGGCGGTCCCGGAGAACGCCTGCGGCTGACGGATCATGATCAGACATTCGCACGACGGCTCTCGATCGCGCGGTCGGAGCACGACGATCCTTCGCGCGGGATCCGGCGCTTCGTCCCAGCCGCTCGGCACCCGATAGCTGAGCCCAGCGCCCTGTTGGAGCTGCGCCAGGACTAGGAATGTGGCAAGGTGCGTCATGAGTCCCTCGGTGAGGTAAAGGGCCTAACGAGGAGAACACGTGGCGGCAGTAAGGTCACTGCCGCCAGGTGTTGTCTTGCGACCCTTATTGATTCGGTATTTCCACGTTCTTGGGGTCGCGCTTGACGCAGATTCTCACCGTGAATTTCTTGTTCGGATCGCCATTAGTTGGATCGTTGTCGTTCGTTCCCAGATAGATGTCCCCATAACCCTGAAACCCTTCTCCTTGCGCATTAAGCTGTTGCACAACGGCCACCCTGCCTGTACCAACATAGAACCAATCGCTGGCGGCTTTTGCGCCTGAGGTGGACTCGTTGTAGCCAGGCTTGCTTCGGTCGGGTCCCCCCTTGTTGTTGCCCGCCCCAAACTTTGCAATCAGAGCAAATGGGGACCGGTCTGCAATCGGATAGCCACCCTCCCCGTCCTTCGGCTTGTCCCAGGTATGCCAGCCGTCGGGACCATAATCACCCGTGGCGAAAACGCCTGACCAATTCTTTCCCCAAGCCTCGAAGGTCACTTCGTCGCCAGGCAAGACGCTTATGTGCGTGTTGACCTGTCCACCACCTGGTCCATCCCAGACCGGGAACGGACCTCGACGGTCTTCCAGCTTCCTTATGGTGTCGAGGCAGACTCGCACAGTCCTGAGATCTACGATCTTCGGACTCGCCTGCGTCAACATCTGGGCGATCGCAACGTGGTTTGACGCGACATAGTTCATCGTGATGCCGATCGCGTCACCGGGATTGCTCTGCGGATCGTACGTGATGCCCTTCTGTACCGCAGACTGCAGGGCCTGCGAGATAGCGTCAGGGGTCGCGAATACGAGACCTACCAGCTGATCTGCTCTTCCTCCGACTGACAGGATTTCCATCCGCTCAGATGAGAGCTTCTGTCTGTAGGCTGCCGCTCCCTGTCCTTTGAAGCCCGAGTACGCCGCCGACGCCGCAGCCTCCAGATCCAGCGTATCCAGAGTGCCGGTGAACTTCACAAGCAGGATGCGCCCATATTTGATCTCGCTCACATAGAGCGGCGGATTCCCCGGACCCGCGAGTCGTTGTACATCGGCCAGGGTCACCGACGGCGCGAAGAACGGTGAATCACCGAGCGGTTCAAATACGATCCTGTAAAAGACCTGGGTAAGCTTCGCAACGAAGGTGTGTTCGTTATAGTGGGAGTTCAACTTTGCATCGAGGCTCGCGCTGATGCCTGAGCCCTGGTACGCCACTCCCATCTTGACCATGGCTTCGCGCAAGGTCTCCCCGGTCTCGAACTCCCAGAGCAAGGTGCCGGTGGACCCCTTCGGAGCCAGGGCCTGGAGCAACCTCCGTCTGGCATCTTCGACGGCTGTCGCGTTCATCACCGGAAGATCCGTCGATTGCGACAGTCCTTTTGTAGCGCCAATGAATTCTGTCGCCAACCGGATCCGTCCACCCGAGCGAGTCAACTCAGAGCCAAGAGGTGCAAAGTTGTTCTTGTCGATCGTCTGTCCTTGCACCAACGCGCCAGGCCATGTGACGTTGGCAAAGCTCTTCAACAGGGCGAGCTCCGCCTGAGTGTTCACGATCTCCTCGCCCACCCATTTCCTCCCAGTGATGCCCGTGGGGAGCCCCACCATTGTCTCAGGGTGTCCGGGATTGGGGTTGACCATCACCAGTTCCCGCAGTCCGTCCAGGTAACTGCGAATCTGCGCGACGTTCGATGACGCGGGCGCGCCGGCAGGCGTGACGGTGAGAATCCTCGGTTTGAGCTGCGCCGACGCCACTACCGGAGCTGCCAGCAACAGCGCCGATGGCACAAGGGTCAGCATTCGCGACAGCATACGAGCGCACATGGCTGCATCCTCCTCGACTTGTGGGTTGCCTAACGGGAAACGGACTCCTGGAACTCTCATTTGATGTCGAATGCGAACGTCGTGGCCGTGGCGGTGTCGCCAACGAGCCGGGCGCCGAACAGCGCCGTCACCCTCCATGAGTGACTGCCCGGCGGCAGCAGCACCTCGAACGTGACGTGGTCGCTCGTCGAGGACGTCGCGTTGGCGGCACCGACGCGATAAGCGCGGGACTGAATCGTCCAGGACGGCGGCTGCGTCCAGCGGCCGATCAGCAGGTATCCTTTTGCGCCGTCGACCTGGTCCCACTGAAACCGCACGCGTTCGTCCCGTCCCGGACCGGCTCGCGCCAGCAACTGCACGGCGTTGAGAGAGTGTGGATTTCGCGCTCTGGTGCCGCGCGCTCCCGACGCCTGTCCCTGTTCAACCGACGCTCGTTGGGCAGGGAGCGTGGTGCCGACCGCTGCCAGATGCCAGCCGATCGCGAACGCCGCTGTCGTCGTTCTTGTCGCCACGGAAGTCTCGTCGTAAGATCTTGGCGAGAATCTCACCGACATCCGTCAGCCGCCGATCACCGCGGGGTATCACCTGCGCGTCATTCGGCGTCACACGAGGTCTAGTCGTTTGCGGCTTCGAACGTTCGGTGGATTGTGGATCGACGATCTCGGCGCCGATGCGGATCCACCGCGACCGCGGGCGCTCGCCTTGCTCGCGATGTTGGCGTGCGCCTCTGGCAAGGGCGTAAGCCGCGATCGCTTGCTGGGGGTGCTTTGGCCGGAGTCCGAGACGGACCGCGCGCGCCACGCCCTTGCTCAGACGCTGTATGGTTTGCGGCGTCTCGTAGGGACCGAGATCGTGCTGTCGACGCCAGAGCTCACGCTCGATCGCACAAAGATCTCGAGTGACCTCGAGGCGTTCCGGTCGGCCATCCGTGAACGCAGCTGGAGCGAAGCGGCGGAACTCTACGTCGGACCGTTCCTGGACGGCTTTTACCTATCGGATGCACCCGAATTCGAGCGCTGGGTGGAACAAGAACGCGCGGCGCTTGCGACAGACGGGATGCGTGCCATCGAGGCAGTCGCGACGCTACGGTCGAAATCCGGTGACCATGATGCCGCCGAGCATTGGCGCCGGCTGACCCTAATGGATCGGTTCAACGCGCGGTTTGCGACTTCTTATATGGAAGCGCTCGCGGCTCGTGGTGACCGAGCGGCCGCACTCGCACACGGAAAGACATACGCCGCACTGTTGCGGGAAGAACTGGAGGCGGACCCTGATCCGAGCCTCGAGCGTCTCGTGCGCCAACTCCGAACGGCGTCGTCGGCCCCCGCGGCCGCGACGGTGGAGACGGGTCCGGTTGCTGTGTCGTCGACAGCTGTCGGCGCACAAAGACAAGCCGGCAGATCGGGTCCGTCACGTCTGGCGACATCTTCCGACTTGAGAAACTTCGCCGCCCCTAACGGCTTTGCGAAGCTGTTCGTCACGCGACGCCCGTTGATGATCGTCGGGGCAGTGGCACTGGCCGCCGTTGCACTCGGCGCCGCGATCGCGCGGCGCGCGTCCGCGACGCTTGGACGCGAAGCAACGGTCCTGGCAGTCGGCCGAATACGTGACCTGGTCGCACCGGAATCTCTTTCGGTGAGCACAGTGCTGAGCGAGATGTTGGCGACGAGCCTCGCGCGGATCAACGAGCTGCAGGTGGTCGCCAATTCGCGAATGCTCGAAGTGACTCCTGCTGGCGGCGATACGTCTCGCAATGCGATGGTCGAGGCTGCGCGGCGGGCGGGCGCGACAGAGATCATCGAAGGTGAGCTCCTTCCACTGCCGCGGAACAAGCTCCGGCTGGAAATTCGTCGCGTGAGTCTGCGCGGTGGGGTTGTGCGCGGAGGTTACCGCGTGAGTGGCGATGATCGGATCGCGCTGTTCGATAGTGCCACTGCGCTCATTGCCAGAGATTTCCGTGTGGCCGCGCCAAGCGGCTCGTTGGGTGAGGTCAGCACGCGCTCACCCATCGCTTATCGGATGTACGAGGAGGGACTCCGCGCGTATTACCAGTCCGATCTTCAGTCCGCGAATCGACTCTTTCGCGCGGCCATCGCTGATGATTCGATGTTCGCGATGGCCGCCTACTACGGGTGGCGGTCGGCGGCGCTCGTGGAGGACACGGTACATCGTCGGTTTCTCGACCTGGCCTTGCGCCTGGCTCCGCGCGCAACACGGCGTGACCGGCTCCTGATGATGACGGACATGCTCCATGGCCGTAATGATCCCGCGTCGATCGCGGTTGCCGAGACGTTGGCCACGGATTTTGCCGACGATCCGGAAGCGCTCTTTCGGAGTGCGGAGGTAGAACCCGATCTCCCGCGCGCGGTGCCACTGCTCGAGCGCTCCATCCGGCTGGACTCGATTGCCGGTGGAGCCTCCCAACAGGCGGGGGCGATGTGCAGGCTGTGCGAGGCTCTCCATCTTCTGGCGGACCGCTATCGCTGGAACGATTCGATTGACGCGGCCGAGCGCAGCCTGCGTCGGTGGACAAAGCTGCGTCCGATGGACAAGGACCCCTGGAAGCTCCTGACTGAGCTCTACGTCGCCATGGGAAGACAGAGCGACGCGAACGCGGCCACCCTGCGCTATGAGTCGTTAGGCGGAACTCGCGGTCCCGCACGGCTCGCCGAGCTGTATCGGGCGATTATGAGCGGCGACGCGGAAGCGGCGGTGGTCTCGTGCACTCGTGGGTTGCTCGAGGAGGACCCGTCTCAGCCTCTTCCGTATCAATGGCCCTGTGAGATCGGGCTGCGCGCGGCGGGGCGATACCGGGATGCGCGTGCGCTCCTGGTGGAGGGGCGCATTCCCGGGACCTCGCTGGCGCGTCGGCCCGCGACGATCGAGCCTTTTGCCGACGCGATCCTCGACTACGAAACGGGTAACTTCGCGAGCGCGGCGCACAAGTTCCGCGAGTTGTACCCATTCGGTCGCGATTCACTCCGGATTCCGCCGGGGATTCGCGCGCGAAACAAAGCCTGGGTGATCGCGCTCGCGGCGACAGCCAACGTCGCCGCGGGCGACACGGCGCAGGCGCGCGGTCGAGCGGACACGCTGCAATGGCTGGGACAGCAGAGCTATTATCCCCGCGACCGCCTCCTGCACCATTTCATCCGCGGCCTGCTGCTCGCGCGTGCGGGAAAGCTTGAGGAGGCAGTCTCCGAATATCGGGCGGCCACATGGTCGCCGACGTATGGCTACACGCGCGTCAACTTCGAGCTCGGCCGCGCCTTGCTGGCGCTTGGGCGACCCGCGCAGGGAATCGCGATCGTCCGCGCGGGTCTGCGCGGTGGAATCGACGGGTCGAACCTCTACGTCTCGCGTACCGAGCTGCACGAGTTGCTGGCGCGACTGTACGACGCGGCACGACAACGAGACAGCGCCGTCGCTCATTACACGATGGTAGAGCAGGCGTGGCGTGGCGCGGATCCGATGTTGAGGGTTCGCTATGACTCTGTGGTCGCACGGTTGACTGAGCTCACGCCTAACGCTAATCGCGTGCGGCGCTCGCATTGAGCGCGCGGCAGCGTGCAACGCGTGAGCCGAACGAGCAAAAAGTCGCCACGAACAGTCATTCAGCGGCTCGCCAAGGCCACGTATGGTACTCGCATCATCTAGGCTTGGTCATTCCTCTCTCCTCTTCGGGCACTGCACGGCTCGGTGGATGTCTTGATGCTGATCGAGTCCGGCATCGCACTGCAGCGCCTGTGGTCGGGAACGGTTCATCACAGAAGCACCCGGCGCCGGAGCAGGGCGACCATACCTGGGATCAGGAGCAGGAAGTCGACCATGCCGATCCGCCCAAGGAGATTCGTCGCCAGGGACTGGTCCAGGGCTCGACGCGGCGCGGCGTCAACTCGGCTCTATTCGCTCGTGACGGCGCGCGACGGGCAGCTGCCAATTGCGTTTGATCGCAAGAAAGCGAATCGCGAAGCAGAGCACCGCGCCAGTGATCGTTATCGCCGCCGAGTGAACGTTCATGACGCGCCCGACGACCACCACGGCCGCGCCGACCAGGGCAGCGCTCGCGTAGACTTCGCCGCGCAATACAGCAGGCACCTCTGCCGTCAACACGTCACGCGCCATGCCACCACCGATTCCGGTCACCGTGCCGAGCACCACCGCGGTGAGCGGGCCAAGGTGAAAGTCGAGTGCCTTGAGCGTTCCGGATACCGCGAACAGTGCCAGGCCGCCGGCATCGAAGATCTGCACCGAGCTTCGCAGCCTATCGATGATCGGCGCGGAATAGAACGTCGCAAGGCCCGCGACCACTGGAACGGCGATGTAGCGCCAGTCTGCAATACCGGGCGGGGGAACCGCGCCGATCAAGAGGTCGCGGATAATTCCGCCGAAGTTTGCGGCAAGGAATGAAAGGACGAGTACTCCAAAGACGTCGAATCGGTGCTTGACGCCGGCCATCGCGCCGCTCAACGCGAACACGAAGGTGCCGCAGAGGTCCAGCACCAGGACGACCGTGTTCACGTTCAAGTATCGCGAGACCCACATACGACTATTCCGCCAACCAGGCTTGCGCCGCCACGACCAACGCTTCGACGCCCGTTTCCAGTGTCGGGTGAATGACAGGCGCAAAGCGCGGGTTGTGATTCGTGGGCAGCTCGTTCAAACGTCCCTGCGCTTTCGCCTTCGTATAGACATCCGGGTCGGTACCGCCGACAAACCAGAACATTGAGGGCGAGCCCGTCTCAGCGCCGAAGGATCCGAAGTCCTCACTCGCCGTGGTGGGCTTCGTTTCCGTCACGCGACTGGACGTGAAGTGCTCGCGGAACGCGTCGGCCACTCGCGTCGTTGCCTCTGGATCGTTACGAACGAGATTGTAGTGATCCAGTGACGTGATCTCAGGCGCTCTCGGCGCTCCCGATGCTTCCGCTTCGGCTTTGACGATGCGCTCGATAGCGGCGAGAACGCGGTTGCGAACTGTCTCATCGAACGTTCGGACGTTCAACTTGAGCAATGCCTCATCCGGAATGACGTTCTCCTTCGTTCCAGCCTGCAGCGCACCGATGGTGACCACGACGGCATCCGTCGCTGCCACTTCCCGTGAGACGATCGTCTGAAGACGCATCACCGTGGCCGCGGCCATGATCACCGGATCGATGCTTGCTTGCGGCATGGAGCCATGCGCGCCCTTCCCGAACAAGCGGATCTGCAAGCTGTCGCCGGTGGAGGTGATGACACCAACACGCGAGCTGATGATGCCCGCCGACCCAACCATGACGTGTTGGCCAAGGATGACATCCGGCTTCGGGAAGCGTTTGAAGAGACCGTCATCGATCATTGCCTGGGCGCCCTGAGCAGTTTCCTCCGCCGGCTGGAACACCGCCATGAGAGTTCCTTTCCAGCTGTCGCGCGCCTGCGCGAGCAGAGTCGCGGCGCCGACCAGCCATGTCACGTGCATGTCGTGACCACAAGCGTGCATCACCGGCACCATCTTTCCCTCGTGGTCGATCGCCGTGGCGTTACTGGCGTAAGGCAGGCCCGTGGCCTCCTTCACCGGCAGCGCATCCATGTCCGCGCGCAGCATGACGGTCGGCCCGTCGCCATTGCGCAGGAGCCCGACGACGCCTGTCTTCCCCACGCCTGTCGTCACCTCATAGCCGGCGCCTCGGAGGCGATCAGCGGCAATAGCGGCCGTCCGCTCCTCCTGCATCGAGAGCTCGGGATGAGAATGAATATCGGTGTAGAGTGTCTGTAAATCGGGAAGCAGGCGCTCGAGGCTCGCCAGTGCGACGTCGTTAGGCGTCGAGGTTTTCTGATTCATGGGACCACGCGATTGTGTCCATGTTGCCGAAGGAGTTCAACGATGGCCCGATCGGCGCGTCCCCGCTAGCCATTGCCCCTGGAGAGACTCCTCCGCGAAGGGCTCCTCTGACTGCCCCATCCGTCTGTCGCTACGACGAGGGGCGCGAATTCGCTCGGCTGGAGTGGAGTCACAATTGCAGCACTCCCGGTTATCAAGATGTGAACTTCTTCGGAGCTCCAGAAATGAAGCTACTGCATTTGCGGGTTGTGCTTGCCGCGGTCGATTCCGACGAGAGCTCGTCGCATGTGCTCCGAGGCGCGCATGAGCTTGCGGGCGCGGCCGGCGCCACGCTTCATATCGTGAACGTCGCACCGACGAACGGGAGCAAGAATCCGACTGCTTTACCGACGGAAGCCGAACGTCGCGATGCTGTCGCCCGACTCTTGAATCGTGCTGACCTGAAGGCGGCTGAGGTGCCACTCCATCTGCTCGCTGGCGATCCGGTGCATGCCATCCGCTCGCTCGCAGACAAGATTGCTGCTGACGTGATCGTACTCGGCGGGCATCGCGGCGCTCGCGCGGAGACCCCCGCGCTTGGAAGCACGGCACTCGGCGTGGTCACCAATTCGTGGGCGCCCTGCCTGGTTCTGTCGCGCGAGCTGCGACTGCCGCTCGAACGGGTTCTCGCTCCGATTGATCTCTCAGATACGTCGCGCGGCGCGTTGATCATGGCGCTTTCGTGGGCCTCCGCGCTTCGCGGAGCGAAGAGAATCGCGGCGTCCGCAACAGATGAGACCGTGGACCTCACCGCGCTGTTCGTCGACAAGTCGAGCGCGGTGTTCGGTGGCGCGACCAGGAAGACGCAGGCGCTCGAGGATGAGTTGAATCATCTTCGCCAGGAAGCGGGAACGTGGGCGGGCGTCGGGATTACCGGCATCGTGCGCGCCGGGAACGATGTACCTGCGACAATCGCTGACTATGCGACCGAGAATGGGTCAGACCTGGTCGTGCTCGGTACGCGTGGCCTGGGGCTCGATGACGTGGGAAGACTCGGGTCTGTCTCGCTGGAGGTGGCGCGCCGAGTCAGGACTCCGATTCTCCTGGTGCCCCCCGCCGTGTGGAGAACCTATTCGCAGCAATCATCAGCAAGTGCGCTCTCTGATGTGTCGCAGAGTCGGTGATGATGAAGTTGGGACGCCGCCACCACTTCACGCATCGTCGCGTGGGAGCGCCGTGTACACGCGCGTGATGAAGGCGTGAAACTCGTGCATGTAGTTGCGGAGAAACTCAGCGGTGGAATCCACAGTCACGTCGCCGTCGTCCGTGATGAGGCCGGGTGTGAACTGGATGTACGCCTCGATCGCGTTCATCTGCGGCGAGTTGCAGAAGCTGAGAATGCTCCTCAGATGTTGCTGGGCAATCGCGGTGCCGATTGCTCCCGGTGAGGTGCCGATGATCGCGGACGGCTTGCGCGCGAACGAGTTCTTGCCCCACGGACGGCTGGCCCAATCGATCGCGTTCTTGAGAACGCCCGGAATGGAGCGGTTGTACTCGGGGGTGACGAAGAGAACGGCGTCGACGCTGGCGATCGCTTCCTTGAGCGCCCGCGCCGGCGCCGGATAATCCTTATCGTAGTCGTACGAGTAGAGCGGTAGCTCTCCGATTGGTATCTCGCGCATCTGCAAGTGCGGTGGCGCGAGGCGGGTGAGGGCGCGCGCGAGCTTCCGATTGATCGATCCACTCGCCAGACTGCCAACGAAGTAGCCCGCTGTGTAAGTGCTCATCCGCCGTCCGTCGTGAATGTCGAATGCGAGTCAGCTCAAGCGATCGCCACACGGGGCCGTCCCGAATCATGAGCAGACGCGCCTAACGATGACGCGCATGAATCGTCAGATCGCGGTGTAACCCCCGTCGACCAGGTAATAGCCGCCAGTCATGAACGATGCTTCATCGGACAGCAGGAAGCAGACGAGCGGCGCAACCTCCTCTGGCTTTCCGAGCCTGCCGAGAGGGTGCTTGGCGACCAACGAAGCCTTTTGCGCCGGCGGCAGGCCGGCGAGAAGTGGTGTCTCGATGTACGCTGGACCTACGCAGTTGATCCGTAGCCCCTGAGCTCCGTATTCCGCGGCCGCGTTCCTGGTCAGACCAACGACTCCATGCTTCGCCGCGGTGTACGCGCTGTTGCCGATGGCCGCGACCGTGCCGTGAATGGACGCCATGTTGACGATCGCGCAATTTCCCGCGCGCGCCTTCAACATCGCCGGAATCTGATACCGCATTCCATACAAGACGCCGTTCAAGTTGATGTCGATGACGCGCTGCCAATCGGCGAGGTCCACCTCACCCGTGGGTGCATGAGCCCCGCCGATACCGGCGTTGTTCACGGCGTAGTGAAGTGCACCGTACGTGGAGACGGCATGCGTGACGACGCGCTCCGAATCCTGCGGCTGCGCGGTGTCGTGGACTACGGCGCTGGCCGTTCCACCGCTCTTCGCGATCTCCTGCGCGACGCGATCCGCACCCTTCATGTTGAGGTCGGAAACGACGACCCGAACACCCTCAGTCGCGAGCCGTTTCGCAATCGCTTCGCCAAGTCCGGAGCCGCCGCCCGTGACTATCGCGACCTTCCCGCTCAGGCCCTTCATACTGTCTCCCACCGTCCGGTGGCTTGAAGAGGAGCAAGACGCAAGCCGATGCGCGAACCGCACACCACGAGTCTTCCGCGCCAGGATCACTGAGCGCAGGGAAGACCTGACGCCGCTGAATTAGCCGGCGTGCATGCGGCTCGAAGGTCGCTGTAAAGACTATCGTCTGGGGACGAGCACCGTGCGGCATGCTCGACGGGTCGAGGCGCTACTGACTCAACGTCGCGATGATCCTGCCCTTCCGCGCCAGCACCCAGTCCACGAACGTCTCGCCGTATCGCGCCCGAGCAGCTGCCAACGCCGAGTCGTTAGGCTCTACGAGAAAAGTCATCCGGCGCCCATCGAGTGTGCCGTGTCCAATGCCGCCGATCGTGGTGCCCAGCGCTGCCGCCATCGGTCCCACGGGCGCGCCGGCCACGACCGCCGCCATCTCCTCTCGCTGACGATTCAGCTGCGCAAGGAGCTCCGGATCCTGAGCAAGCTGACCGGCGCCGGAGAGGCCGTGCCTGGCGGAGAGCTTCCGCATGAGCATTTCGTTCTCCTCAGCGTGGCGATTCGTCATCTGCATCCAGTCGTGCACCGAGGTCAGATATGTTGTGAGGGCCTCGTCCGTCGGCTTCAATCGTGGGGCGCGAGCGGTGCACGCCAGGGCGAGAAGCGCGACGAGCGCAAGGCGGGTGGCGGGGCGGTGTCCGTGCACGTTTCGTATGCTCTGTTCCGAGAAAATACACATCTCGCGAGTTTGCATCCCCATTCGCTCCAGCTGTGGTCCGAGTCGGGCTCTCCAGCGTTGCGGACTGTCACTCGGACGAGCCAAGGGATCGCGACGTCTCGATCTCGTGCCGCGCTGGAATCAGCCTCGGCGCCAGCTGGGAGGAGGAGGAATACGCAAGGCGACAGACCGGGTGAGATGGTTACAGAGCCACTCGAGAGCCGCCTTCCGCTCGAGTAGACGAACGAAAGGCGCCCGGACGGATCCGGGCGCCTTTCGCACTTGCCTCCGTGAGCCCGCGCTTACTTCGATGCCGCCGCCAGACGATGGATCTCCGTCGCCATCGCCTTCACGCGCGCCGAATCCTTGGCGCCCTTCGCGTAACCCTCAACCTGGGCACCGAGCTTGTGCAGCGAGGCAGCGCGTGCCGCGCCGCTCTGCTTCTCCGCGGCATCGAGTGCCTGGCCGACCGCCGACGTCTTGTCGCTCGTTAGGCCGTCGTTGCGCACGAGCTGGTCGAGATACGAGCGCACCACCGGGAACGCCGCGGGCCAGGTGAGCTTCGGCTGGCTCTGCGGGTTGTACTCCTTCAGAGTCACCAGCTTCGCCGCGGCGATCTCGTTTGCAGAGAGCTGCGGGCCTGGCGTCAGCTCGAGGACGTCGAAGCCGCGATCGAGCTCCGACGAATAGATGTAGCCGTTCCAGTAGTACGCGCCCCACGAGCCGCCGATGGTGTAGCGTGAGCGCTCGCTCGCCTTCGACGTATCGCTCGGCGGGTCGATCGGGCCGCGATCGAAGTAGGCGATCTCGGTCGGGTGGTCCGCGTCGGTGAAGTCCATGACGTCGACGCCGCCCTGATACCAGCCCTGCACGTAGAGGTCGCGCCCCGGAACCGGGATGAGACCGCCGTTATGCGAGACGCAGTTCTCCTGCTCCGTCTGCGCGCTGGGCAGCTTGAAGTAGGCGCGCTGCGTCAGCTTCTTGTTGTCCGGGCTGGCCGTGACAATCGTGTTGCCGCCCAGCTCCATGATGCTGCCCGCCTGGCACATCGGGCCCGTGCCGCCGCCCCACTCGTCGGTCCACAGGGTCTTTCTTGCATCGTTGCTGAAGCCGGCCGTGTGGCGGCCCTGGAAATTGTTGGTGTCGGTGATCGCGGAAATGCGCACCGGCTTCTCGGGGTTCGACACATCGACCATGATGGCATGGCTCGAGCACGCTGCCGCGAGAAGATGGTACGCCGGGTAGGCCGTGACGTCGTGACAGTTGCGCGGGCCCGTGTGCAGCGGGTCTGTGGCGCGGGCGGTGGCGCCGGCTGGCGCGCCAGCCTGGGCTGCGGCCGCACGACGCGCTTCACGACGCGGGTCCGGGGGAGCGCAGAAGGTGACGCAGTCCGGCGATCCTTCGAGCCCGGTGAAGATTCTGGCGCCCGGGATCACCGCGGCCTTCTCGGGGTGATTGAGCGGCACCTTGATGATGTCCAGCTGATAGAGCGAGTTCGTTGGGTCCGCGGGGTCCGTGCCGTTCTTGCATCCGGCGAGCTCCGAGTCTGGCCGCGCGGCCTGCTGCCCCGATACATAGATGTAGACGATGTTGGGGTCTGTCGGGCTCGGGATGACCGTGTGCGTGTGCGAGCCTTTGCAGGTCTGCACGTTCTTGATCAGCTTCGGCGCCTTGGGATTCGAGACGTCGTAGATGCGCACGCCCGTCATGTGGTCTTTCGGGTCCTGCACGCCGCCCTTGGCGCAATCGCTACGATTACCGCCGCCCTCGGCCGAGACGAACAACAAGTGGCCGATGATTGACGGGTCGCCTTGCGACGTGATGCACTCCACGACTGATTCGACCACGGGGTGTGCCGGATTGCTCACGTTCCACACCGTGAAGCCCGCGAAGTTGCCCTGGTAGACGTAGTGGCCGCCGAACGCCAGGTCGGAGTTGATGAAGGCGAGGCCGCGCGAGGAGTCGAACTGCGCCGGCTTCGGCGTGAACGACACCAGGCGCATGTTACTGGCGGCGGTGCCGGCGTCGAACCGTCCCGGCTTGAGGTTGTTCCGCGGGTCGGCGGCGCTCGGATAGCTCTGCGCCGATACGAGCGCCGGCACGAGCAGGGTCGCAATGAGGCCTATCAGTTTGCTTGAACTGCGCATCAGAACGCACTCCGGTGTGAGTAGTGTTGGGGCGGGAGACCGTCAACGGCGGCGGTTCATTTGGTGGGGAGCTGGTTGAGCAACTTCTGCATGATGCCGATCTCGGTGGTTTGCGCCGTGACGACGTCATTCGCGAACACGTTCACGTCCACTTCCTGTCCGGCGAGCGAGACGTTGAACAGGTCATCTACCATCTTCAGCGCGCCGACGTGGTGCTGGATCATCAGGCGGAGGTACGCGCGGTCGAAATCGATCCCTTTCGCCGCGTTCAGCTCTTCGAGCTGCGCCGTCGTCAGCATGCCGGACATCATCATGTGGTGCCACGACGACGTATCGGGTGCGAACTGGTTGTTGCGCCGGAGCCAGGCCTGCATGATGCGAATCTCCGGTACCTGCGACTGATCGATCTTGTTCGAGAGCTTGAGCACCTGCGGATTGGCGCCGTGGGACTCGGCCATCCGGGACATCACGATCGCCTGTGAGTGGTGCGCGATCATTCCCTGCATGAACTCGACGTCGGCCTTGGTGTAAAGGGCGCCCTTCGGGATCACGATCTCGTGACCCATGTTCATGTGATCCATGCCGCTCATTGCGGCCGTGTCACTCTGGGCGAGCGCGAGCGCGGGGCCGCCAAGTAGAGTAACTGCCAGTGCGAGCGCACCGGAAATGTGTCTGGTCGTCACGATGAGTCCTTAGAAAGAACGGATGATAGGATACGCCCTCGCGAGCGCCCGCACTAGGTGTGGGGCGCTCTATCCCTCGCTGGGGCCTCCTCCAAGCGATCCCAGCCCGGATGGCGGCCCTGGGCAAACGGAGGCGTCGCACTGCCTAACGGCGGCCCCCGTGCGCGACACGAACTCGTTGACCTTCCCCACCTCAGGCCGCTCGGCGCGAGGGGGGAGCTAGTTTGCAGCGAACCTACCTGCCAAGGAGACCAATGAAATCGCCGCGGAACGGAAATGCGGTCCACCGCACGCCAGCCATGATCCTCTCCGTCGTCGCGGTTTTCGGCGCGCTCGCCGCCTGCGGATCCCGCCACGACGCGCCTAACGACTCGGCGGCAGCGCGCGCTGGTGCTACCGCGAGTGCCTCGGGCAGCACGACATCGGCGGACACGGCGTTGGTCCCTGTACGAGGGACGATTGCCGCGGTAAGCGACAGCGCGCTCAGCATCACCACGTCAGCGGGAGCGCAACAGGTGCATGTGGTCGCGCCGCTGCGCGTTTATGAACGGACGACGTCGGATCTGGCGCACGTCACTCCGAACAGCTTCGTCGGCATCACGTCAGTGGCACTGCCAGACGGACCCCAACGGGCAACCGAGATTCACATCTTTCCCGAAGAGCTGCGCGGAACTGGAGAGGGGAGCCGCGCCATGGAGGAGAGCAGCAATGGTGGACGCAGCACCATGACCAACGGCGCCGTGTCTCCATCACGTATGACGAACGGAAACGTCGGCCCACCGCGCATGACGAACGGCGCCGTCGGGCAGACGAACGGCAACAAGACGTTCACGGTCCGCTATCAGGGCGGCGAGCAGACCATCCAGATCCCGCCTAACGTCGCCGTCACCGCGATCACGCCCACGCAGAGCAAACCGTCAGTCGGGGCGAACGTCGTCGTACTCGCCCATAAGAATGGCGCGGGCCAGCTCAGCGCGTCCGCCGTGATGCTGCTCGGTCCGACAGGGAAATGAACGCGACAGTCTCCAATGCCTGCTTAGCGACTACGTAGCCCTGGTTATCGTTGATCGGTGAGCCGATGGCACATGTTGCTGGACGTGTCCGACACGCCCCACTCACTCTGCCGATAGGACAACGATCGGGTCGACTCGAGTAGCTCGCCATGCCGGAACGAGGCTGGCCGCGACGACGATACCGACGAGTGTGAGCGTTGTGGCAAACAAGACCACCGGGTCGTACGTGGAAGTCGCGAACAACAGGGATGCGACCACACGGCCGGCGATCAGCGCAGCGACGATTCCGGCGGTCACGCCGATGAGAGCCACACGCACTCCAGAGCCGACGACGAGACAAACAACATTCATCGGTGAAGCGCCGAGTGCCAAGCGGACGCCGAGCTCACGCGAGCGTTGCGTCACGTCGTACGAAACGAGTCCGTAAATCCCTGTCGCCGCCGCGCCGAGCCCAAGAAGTCCCAGTGTGAGGAGTAGTGTCGCCGCGACTTGCCAGGGCCGGAGCTGCGGCTGGAGGAGATCAGTGGCGCGCTGGACGCTAAACTCAGCATCGATTGGAAGCATAGACACGATAGTGTTGCGCAATCTCGCAACGTCAGCGTGAGTAGCCGCCGCATCTGTTCGTGCGACGAGATAATTCGGGACGAGGGCGTGGTTCGGAGCAGTCCAGGCTTGGGCGAGCGGCACGTATACGCGGTAAGGCGGCGGTGCGGTCACATCCCACCGCACATCTCGCACAACTCCCACAACTTCGCGACACGGGCTTGCGGGCTCTCGCACGTGAACGCACGATCCCACGGCTTTCCCAATGGGGAACAAGACCTTCGCGAGCGCCTCGTTGATGACAGCAACAGCCAGGAAATCGTCCGTGCTCGTCAGCCGACGGCCAGCGACGAGGCGCAAGCCAGCGGCCGCCATGTATTGTGGTTCTACGAAGTCCAGAGACGGCCCCAGCGGTCCCACGCCGACGGTGTCGCGGTAGTTTGGGCCCACTTTGGTCGACATGCCGAGTTGGCCTAACGCTGAATAGGCTCGGCCAACAGAGGTGATCCCGGGTAGGGTGCGCAATCTGCCGGCAATATCGGCAATCGCCTGTTCAGAGTTTGCGTAATAGGCGGGAATGGCAATCTGAAAGGATCGCTCAGGATCGAATCCCCGATCAAGATTCTGGGCGCGGCGAAGGCTCTGAAGGAACGCGCCCCCGCATGCAAGAAGAGCCGTGCATAGCGCCGCCTGGGTTACGAGCAGAGCCACGCGCATTCCGGAGCTGGTAGTGGTAGCTCCAGGGGAGAACGACTTGAGCGAAGAGTTGACATCGGCTCGAAGAGCGAACAGCGCGGGCGCGAGGCCGGCCGCCACTCCACTGACGACGGCGATGAAGCTGGCGAACACCACCACGCGACGATCGACGACCGTTTGCGTCCATCGCAAACCAAGTGACAACTCGCTCCGCAGCAGGCTGCCAGTCCATTGCGCTACGAGCAGCGCGACCGCACCAGCGACCAGCGCGAGGATCATGCTCTCCGTCACGAGTTGCGAAATCAGGCGCGCGCGAGAGGCGCCGAGCGCAACCCGGATGGCGATCTCGCGTCGCCGACGCAGCGCGCGCATGAGTAGAAGGCTCGCCACGTTTGCGATCGCAATCACTAGAACGAGGACTCCCATGCCGGCGAGCCGCGGGAGGAGTGAGAGGCTGCGGTCCGACATCCGTGGAATGAGGCGCACGGTGACGCCAGACAGCGCGGGACCTCGGGCAGCGAGAATCGGGGCACTGATTATCCGCGAGCTGTCGCCCACGACAGGATCGCCAACATGAGACCGACGATATTGCGTCGTTAGGACCTGGTCGAGCGCGCGCTCGCTTGCATCGCGTTCGAGACGTGCAAGGACGTGGAGGACCGTTGGAGTCTGCCAGCCTCCCAGGTTCGATAGGGGAACCCAGAGATCCACAACCTCGAGCTCCAAGCCCTCGAACTCCGGAGGGGCTACACCGACGATCGTGTACGTTACCTCGTCCACGCGCACGGTCTTACCGACGACGCTGGAATCAGCCGCGAAATGCGTGCGCCAGAAGGCGTCGCCGACGACCGCAACGGGAGCGGGCGCTCCGACTCGATTCTCTTCGGGGGTGAAGAAGCGTCCAATTGCGGGACGGACACCCAATAGCTTGAAGTAGCCCGACGACACGAAGGTCACGAGCACGGGCTGGTTCCCCGGCTTCAGCTTCTCCATGCGGTCGAGATAGTCTCCTTCGATTCGCGCGATGCCTTGTGCGGAGATCGAGAGATCTCTCAAATCGCGCAGGTCCAGGAATGGAGTGACCTTCCTCCCGCCTATGATGCGTGCGCTGACATTCTCGGCATAAAGGCGGCGAATCGTGCCGGGATCGAGTACTCCACCGGGGGCGCGAAAGAACACGCGGTCGAGTACGGTGAACACCGCGGCGTTCGCTCCTACTCCGAGCGCGAGTATGAAGACGATCGCCGTCGCGAGACCACGTGAGCGACGGAAACCGCGTAGCGCATTCGAGACGTCCTGGCGCAGCATCTCAACGAGATGAGTAGGCTGGTTGGAGGGCAAAGATCGCGACCGTTCGGGTCAAAAAATCTTGATCTGAACAGCCCCTGCCCGATGACCCTTCGTCTCGCAAAGGAGCTCAGGTCGGCCACTATCTGGCCGGGTCAGCGGCACGCCCTGCCGAACGAAAACCGCCGAATAGATGGGCACGATTTGGCGCCGTGCTTCCGGGACGCGCGCTGAATCCGCGCTGTACTCCGTGTCCGGCAAACACTCCCCAGTCCGGCGCCCACGGAACACGGCGATGTTATCAGTTCCCGCCAGGGTCACACGGGCGAGCTCGTAACCGCGGGCCGAGGCGTCGAGCCACACTTCCCCGTCGGGCACGCGCAAGGCGAAGTGACCCCGGTCAGTGCTCCATGTCTCGTTAGGCTCACCGGCCAGTTGGACCCCTGCCACGTTGATGCGCGCGTTCGTGATTGGCCTTCCGGTTTGCGCATCGGCCACCGTGCCGCTCACCATGCGAGACATTTGCGCAGATCGACTGCTCTCCCTGGGTCGTGGATCTGACTCACGCGGCGAGATGTAGATGCTGCTGTCGGGTTTGACTTCGAGGCGCAACCCGTGACGCGTCATGATCTGTTGCAAAGCTTGAAGCCATGGCTGATCGACAATGCTGGCAGTGATAGGGACGTCGACGGTCGGCGCGCTCGTTATGCTCCGATGCGTAAAGCGCGCAAAGGCCTCGAGAACATCCTTGATGGACGCATTCTCCCATGTGACGGAGATCCGCGGCAGGGATTCTGGGCTTGCCAGGGGCGGGAGGCGCCGGGCAGCACGTGCTGCGTCCGGCGCCGGAACGCGATTGTTGGTTCCCTGTGCTACAGTCGCGTTGGTCGGGATAACGACCGCCGCCGTAGCGGCGAAACCGTGAAGACCGAGGGAAGGAGGTCGCGGGATCGGCGTTCCGGCCGCTGCGACTGTGAGCGACGCGACAGCAAAGAGCAGCGGAATCGACACGAGCAATCGCCGACGTGGTGTGACGGCCGTCATGGCTCTAATCCTTCGTTCGAGGATGGATGATCGCTCGGCCAGGGCAACGGCGAATGCCATCTCGCCGTTGCGCCGAGCCGTGACCGCGAGAAGCAGGGAACCGTAGGCTTGGGCGTCGGCGTCTTCACGCAAGACGCGCTGGTCACAGTCCAATTCGATAGCGAGGCGAAGGCGCCTCACGATGAGCCAGAGCGCCGCATTCCATGGAAAGAGCAACCCTGCGATCAGCGCGACGAGAAGCCATCGCGGATCATGCGCGCGGAGATGCTCGCGCTCGTGACGCAGCATCAGCATCCGCGCTCGGGCGTCGAGGGAAAGCGCCCAGCTCGGAATGACGATGCGCTGGCGCCAGAAGCCGAAGACGGCAGGGCCGGAACCCGGGCTGACAACCACACGGGTGCCGTCGATGTCCGCCTCGGGCCACGCGGCGCTCTGCCGATCGAGACGCGCATACGAGATCACGGCGGCGAGAAGCAGCAACGCGGACGCGGCGAGCCAGATCGTCAGCGCTTCCGATTCCGCGCGCAGGAGAACGCCGCGAGCGAAACTGGCGACGCGGTGTTGAGATTCGGATTTGCTGATCTCTCGCACAGGGAAAACTTCGCGCGAGTGGGGAACCGTTAGGCGGCGCGAGAGCGGAGCGGGTGACAGCGCAGCAATCGGTGCCGGAGGCGTCGTGCCCCGCCACAAAGGAATCACAAGCGGAACGGTCACGGCCACGACGAGGGCCGAGAGCCAGGCAACGCGACGCGGGGCTCGCCAGATCCAGAGCAACTGTTCGCCCACCGCCGCCGTAAGGTACGCGATGCCTGTGATCAGGGCAGCGTATGCCATCCATACAATCGTCATCGTTTCCTCCTGCGCTTCTGCGACGCGCTCAGTCGATCATCGAGCAGCTTGCGGAGCCTTCGGATCTCGTCCGCATCGACGCTGCGGTCCGAGACCAGTTGGGTAAGCAACGACTCGGTCGATCCGGCGAAGACTTTGTCGAGCACACGGGCGAGCACACTCTTGCCTGCCTGCTCCTGTGTGACCGTGGGGAAGTACCGGTGCGCTCGACCCTGGGCGACTGGGCGCAGATAGCCCTTCTCCTGGAGCGTCCGCAGCACCGTGAGCACTGTGTTATACGCCAGATCGTCCGTGAGCGCATCACGGACCTCTGCCACGGTGCCGCTGCCGGCCTGCCACAGCACCGCCATGACATCGAGCTCTCGATCGGTAAACGTGATCGCCACGAGTACGGACTCCTCATCAACTATGTCTCTAGTTGATATACAGCGCCCATCGGTCGAAGTCAACTAGCATTCTAGTTGACGGAGGTCGCGCTCACCGAGCGTGCTCACCTTGGAGCCCAAGTCTCCGCCACACAACGACGCGCCGCGCCGGATTGAGGCCGCGGGCGATTTCATCCGCGATGATCCGCAGGAGTGCCGGACTGAGATCGTCGGGCGCGATCACTTCGAAGCCGAGCCCCGCGTAAACGGCATGTTCCACGGCGGATCGCGAAACGTCGACAGGGTGACCGCTGCGTAACCATTGGTGGCAGCCCAATCACACACGGTCGCGACGAGCTCACGTCGGAGGCCACGGCGGCCGTGCGGCGGGTACACGTCGAGCTCGTCCAGGTGCGCGGTGCCGGGCTCCAGCAATTTGACATGGGCAAAGCCAACAGCGTTGACGCAGCGAGCTCGATCGGCGCCAGCAGCGGCAGATCGCCTGGCCGAGCGAGGGCTATCGAATATGTTGCGGATCCGCGGCGCTCCAGAGCTGGGTGTTCGTTAGGCATAGTCGTCGGAATCCGTGATTCAGGGGTTGTCTTGTGGTCGAATCCAGCAGGCCGCTGAAACACTCACACTGCACTGATACCACTTTCGCTCTCCTCAGCGGCGACCCCTCAGTCATCGTGGAAGCATCCTGCCGTTCGGAGACCCATTAGGCTCTCCGACGTGGACAGTTGGAAGGCTGTTGGATCGCGAATGCCGCGAATCGGGAGCGAATCCAATCTCGCGCCTTCGAGCATCAGATTCTCAACCGAGCATCAGCAAGGACCGCTCAACAGACTCTTACGCCAGTAGGTTGGATTCGCTTTAGGATTCGCGGCATTCGCGTCCTACGACCCTGGGCTCTCTATGGGAGTTTGCGTCTCCCCAGAACTTCGGGCTTGTACTTGGCGTGGAATTCAGCAAGGCCCCCGAACATGGAACCATGCCGAGATTTTTGTACAAGCAATCAGAATGGCAGAGAGGAGCTCCCCCTTACGCGGAGCCCGTCAGTGGTTTCAGTGCCGTGTCTGTGGTCTCAGGGGCCACTCTCATTCGCTGCAATCGCGAGTCGAGCGAGAGCGCCCCTGGTCCGGTGAGCGCCAACACTAGCAGCGCGGCGATGTAGAGCAGATTGATCTCGTAGCCCGGCGGCCCGAACACCGGACCAGCCGCAGTCAATCCGGTGGTGTTCACGGAGCTGAAGCCGTAGCGCAGATGAAGCGTGAACAGCGCCACGAGCATCGAGACGATGAGAGGAACGGCCGCGATCGCGACACCCAGTCCGATGAGAACCGCGAGGCCTCCAAGCACCTCTACGGCCGTGACGACCCACGCCGTCATTGTGGGGAGGGGGACACCAATGAGATGCAACAATTTGCCGAAAGTCGCCGGGCCTCTCGCCAACTTGGCCATTCCATGCGCAAGGAAGCCATAACCGACCACGAGTCGGAGCGGCAGAATCGCCCACCGAGGCGAGGGGGCCAAAGTCCACAATCGAGCCATCGTTCGAGACTCCCCAAAGAGTTGGGATTGCGAGAGTGTTCAACGCGCAAGGTCACGCGATGGTTCCCCCAAGACGGGGCGCACGCGGTGCCACCTAACGAAACACCCTGCGTCTCGCACATGTGCTCACGCGGTGGGAACCTGCTTTCAGCGAACCGCGTTACAGGCGACACGCATTTTCATGCGCACGCACGGACCTCGCAATACGTGCAGTGCGATTGAGACACTCGCCACCAACTCACAGGACTGTGTTTATGAGCACCACCAATATCTCGAGGGACTTCAGCTGGCGTGCGACGACTGCACGCCCGGATCGCGCAACGACCGTTCTGTTGCGCAGCGGCGCCATCATACTGCGGTACGGACTCGTGCTGCTCGTACTCTGGTTCGGCGTGTTCAAGTTCACGCCAACGGAGGCAGAGGCCATTCAGCCGCTCGTGTCGAACAGCCCTCTGCTCGCCTGGTTGTATGCACTGACCGGCGTGCGCGGCGCGTCTCGCCTCGTCGGTCTGGCGGAGATCGCGATCGCGCTGCTCGTCGCCGCTCGGCCGTTCTCCGCGCGTGCGTCGGCCATCGGAAGCATTGGTGCGATCATCATGTTCCTGACGACGCTCAGCTTTCTCGTGACGACGCCTGGCTCCTGGGGCGTGGTTGATGGGATCCTGGTGCCAACCGGCGCTGGTGGGTTTCTGATCAAGGACGTGCTCCTCCTCGGTGCAGCGGTGTGGACGGCAGCCGAGGCGTTGGTAGCGTCGGGGCAACCGCGTAATCGTTAGGCTCCGCAGCCATGTCGCCTGTCCGCAAAGACGTTCGTGATGATGACCGGCCAGAGTTGAAGTCGCTTCTGGAGGAGCGCATCTACGAGTTCAACTCCAGTGTGACCGGCATCCACGATGGAGTCGAGCTCAACGCGTCCGTAAGCGACGAGGTAGGCACGCTCGTCGCGGGCCTTTTCGGGCCACACGTGGGGACGCTGCTGCACGATCGTTCTTCTCTGGGTCGATGGATCGATGCGCGGTAGCGGTGTCGGTCGCGCGTTGATGCAGTCCGCTGAGCACGAAGCGATTCGTCGAGGATGTCGTCAGATGGTCTTGTCGACGCACAGCTTTCAGGCGCCAGGCTTCTACGAGAAGCTCGGCTTTCGGAGACATGCGGTGATCCCGAACAATCCCGCCGGCCACGAGGACTTCATCTACATCAAGGAGCTCGCGAGCGGTCGTATGGCAGAGTGAGGCAAAGGTCCAATGGGCCAGGTGCGGCCAACTCGGGACAATTGCCACATGCCGCACCGCGCTCACTCGAGCCGCCTCGTCCATACCTGCGCAGTGCTCGCGAGACACGCCTTCCCGATCGCCGCGACGTGTGTGGGCCAGCAGCTCGCGGCG
>JAJKIR010000195.1 GCA_021154325.1 Gemmatimonas sp. | reverse complement strand
CCCAAATTTGGAATGAGCGCATCGGAGCGCCGTCCGCGCATCATTGCTGGCATTCCAAATTTGGCATGAAGCCGCCGTGCACCCCCGATCGACTGCTCGTGCACGGCGCCTACTGGCACGACGCCATGGCAGACGCGAGAATTGCGCAGCGCTGGACCTGGCCATCCGCCCACCCCACCAATGTCCGCTCTCTTCGCCGAGCTGTTTGGCACCGCCATTCTCATCGTGCTCGGCGACGGAGTCGTCGCCAACGTCGTACTTCAGCGCACGAAGGGGAACAACTCCGGTTGGATCGTCATCACCACCGGCTGGGCACTGGCGGTGACGATCGCCGTCTATTGCGTCATCAGCATCAGCGGCGCGCATCTCAACCCCGCCGTGACCCTCGCGCTGGCAACGATCGGGACATTCCCGTGGGCGAAGGTCCCGGGCTACATCCTCGCCCAGATCGTCGGCGGATTCATCGGCGGCGTCCTCGTCTGGCTGCAGTATCTGCCGCACTGGGCCGCGACGGCCGACGCTGACGCCAAGCTCGCTGTCTTCTCGACGATGCCCGCCATCCGCCGCTCCGGCGCGAACCTCATCGCGGAGACCCTCGGTGGCTTCATGCTCGTCTTCGCGCTGCTTGCCGTGATCTCGCCGGGCAATTTCGTGCCGGGCTCGGAGCTCTCGAAGGGCTTCGGCCCGCTCCTCGTCGGCGCGATCGTCGCCGCGATCGGTCTCTCGTTAGGCGGACCGACCGGCTACGCGATCAATCCCGCGCGTGACCTCGGTCCGCGTATCGCGCACTGGGTGCTTCCCATTGTCGGCAAGCGAAACTCCGACTGGGGCTACGCCTGGATTCCCATCGTCGGGCCGATCATCGGCGGTGTGCTCGGCGCGGTCCTCTACCACGTCCTCTGGAAGTCATGAAATACATCCTCGCGTTGGACCAGGGAACGACCAGCTCGCGCGCGATCGTCTTCGACCATGCCGGCTCGATCGTCTCCGTCGCGCAGAAAGAATTCCGTCAGATCTTTCCCACGCCGGGCTGGGTGGAGCACGATCCGCGGGACATCTGGTCGTCGCAGGCGGGAGTCGCGGCTGAGGCGCTGACCAAGGCGAACGTCGCGGCAGCGGACGTAGCGGCGATCGGCATCACCAATCAGCGCGAGACGACGCTCGTGTGGGACCGGGCCACCGGTGAG
Source organism: Gemmatimonas sp. (assembly GCA_021154325.1). GTDB lineage: Bacteria > Gemmatimonadota > Gemmatimonadetes > Gemmatimonadales > Gemmatimonadaceae > AG2. The sequence goes on along the minus strand of JAJKIR010000195.1, from coordinate 14,423 downwards.
CCGATCGCCAACGCGATCGTGTGGCAGGATCGGCGCACGGCGAGCATCTGCGACCGACTCAAGGCGCGCAAGCTCGATCGCGTCATCCGTCGGAAGACGGGACTCGTCGTCGACGCCTACTTTTCCGGCACGAAGGTGCAGTGGCTTTTAGAGAATGTGAAAGGCGCGAAGGCGCGGGCGCGCGCCGGCGAGCTCGCGTTCGGCACCGTGGATTCCTGGCTCGTGTGGAATCTCACAGGCGGTCGAGTGCATGTAACCGACCCGAGCAACGCGTCGCGGACGATGCTCTTCGACATTGGCAAGGGCGATTGGGATGACGAGTTGCTGAAGATCTTCGGCGTCCCACGCTCGATGCTTCCGGAGGTTCGCTCATCGAGTGAGGTCTACGGCGAGACAACCTTGCTCGGCCGCCCGATTCCCATCGCGGGAATCGCCGGCGATCAGCAGGCGGCGCTCTTCGGTCAGGCATGCACCAAGCCCGGCATGGCCAAGAACACTTACGGCACCGGATGCTTCATGCTGATGAACACCGGCTCGAAGCGCATCGCGTCGAAGAACAATCTGCTGACGACGGTCGCGTGGCGGATCGGCGATCGAACCGAGTACGCGCTCGAGGGGAGCATCTTCATCGCGGGCGCGGTGGTGCAGTGGCTGCGCGACGGACTCGAGTTCTTTCGCTCGGCGCCGGAGATCGAGGCGCTCGCGAAGACGGTGAGCGACACCGGTGGCGTCTACCTCGTGCCCGCGTTCGCCGGCCTCGGCGCGCCGCACTGGGACCAGTACGCGCGCGGCACGATCGTCGGTCTCACGAGAGGCACGACCAAGGCGCACATCGCGCGTGCGGCACTCGAGGCAATCGCCCTGCAGACGATGGATGTCCTCGCCGCGATGCAGGCGGACGCCGGCATCAAGCTGAAGCAGCTTCGCGTCGACGGCGGCGCGAGCGCCGACAATCTGCTCATGCAGCTCCAGGCGGACTTGTTAGGCGTCCCGGTCGTGCGGCCGAAGGTGTCCGAGACGACCGCGTTAGGCGCGGCATACCTCGCGGGGCTCGCCGTCGGATTCTGGAAGTCGCAGGCGGAGATCGCGAAGCAATGGCAGGTGGACAAGACGTTCGCTCCGGCAATGAAAGCCGCGGAGCGAAAGCGCATCGCGAGTGGCTGGGAGCGTGCGCTGGAAAGAGCGAAAGGTTGGGAGGAAGCCTGATCCGCGTCAGCTCGGCGGATAGCGATAAAGCACTGACGGCGCGCCGAAGAACTCCACCGTTTCCGCGGCCACGGCACCCAGCGACTCGGCGACGCGAATCGAGCGAGCGTTGTCGGGCCGGATGACACTGAGGATGTCGGTCTGGTGGAGCACGTCGCGAGCATACGCGAGGGCGGCAGCGGCACCTTCGCGCGCGTAGCCGCGTCCCCATGCGTGGCGCGCGATGGTGTAGCCGATCTCGAATCCGGGAAAGCCTTCGGGGTAGTGGCAGCCGATGCGGCCGAGCAGCCGGCCAGTGGCCTTCTCCTCGACAGCCCAGAGCCCAAAGCCGCGCAGCACCCAATGTCCGAGGATCATGGCCATCTGTCGCCACGCGTCGTCCCTCGACAGCGCACCGCCGAAGCCGAGGAATCGCGCCACGTCGGGATCGGCCATGATCGTCGCGTAGGCCTCGAAATCCGATTGCCGGAAGCCGCGCAATCGAAGGTGCGTAGTCGTGAGCTCGGGAATGGGAAGCTCGAAGCGAGAGTCGGGCTGCATGCTCGTTGGTGAAACGTTATCGCTTCGCTCGATCGCGAGCGCTCAAGATGGGCAGCGGATGTACCGTCCACTCGAGCTCCAGCCGTTCGCCCTCGCCGAGCGCGAGCCAGCGACCGTACATCGCGTCGAGCGTCGCCTTGAGCGGGGTGGGCTGCTCGATGGTGAACTGGGTGAGGTCGTGCGGAAGATCGCGACCCGCGGCCATGGTGGTCCCCTCGAATGGCCGTCGATGAATTTCTCGCTTCGTCCCTCAATCTGGTAATGGCGGCGACTCTCGCGCTACCTTGCTACTGACGCTTCGCTCCGAGGCACGATGGACCGGCTCCAGCACGACATTCGCATCGCGTTGCGTGGCTTCCGCCGCACGCCCTCGTTCACGATCACGGCCATTCTGATCCTCGCCGTCGGCATCGGCATGGCCGTCGCCATGTTCACCGTCTACGACGCCGTGCTCGTGCGCAACCTGCCAGTCCGAGACCAGGAGCGCGTCGTCGAGCTGTACACCTATCGCAACGATCCGAAGACCGACTACTGGCTCCTGCGCGCCGACCTGCGAACGATCGCCGCGGCGAGCCGAACGATGCAGGACGTGGGCGGCGTCGTGCATTGGGGCGCGCCCGACGCGCCGATCCTCGACGGCGACCGCGCGCTCGTCGTCAATCGAACCACCGTCACCGGCAACTTCTTCGACGTCCTCGGCGCGCGACCGCTGCTCGGGCGCTTTCTCAAGCCTAACGATGAGATGCCCGGCGCGGCGCCGGTGCTCGTCATCAGCTACGGCACCTGGCGCAAGGAGTTCGGCGGCGACCCCAATATCATCGGGCGGCGGCTGCGCGAGCCATACCTGAATCAGCACTACGAGATCGTCGGCGTCGCGCCGCCGGGGCTGGAATACCCTGCTGGCGTGGGAGTCTGGATGCCCAACTGGCAGCCGTCCGACCAGCTGTCGGTCATTGCGATCGCGCGGCTCCGCCCAGGCGCGACCATGCGCTCCGCGCAGTCGGAGTTCCTCGGCATCATGAGCCGCTCGTTCCCCGACCGGAAGTTCGAGGGTGTGCACGCGCAGACCTTCACACAGGCCGTCGTCGGCGACGTGCGTCCCGTGCTCCTGCTCCTCGCCTCGGCGGTCGGCCTCCTCCTTCTCATCGCCTGCGTCAACGTCGGCAACCTGCTCCTCCTCCGCGCCACCGCGCGCGGCCGCGAGCTCTCGATCCGCCGCGCACTCGGCGCCTCGTTAGGCGCCATCGTGCGGCAGCTCGTCGTCGAGAGCGCGATGCTCGGTTTTGCCGGCGGTGTGATCGGACTCGGCGCCGCGCTCGCGCTCATCCGGCTGCTGCTCGCCGTCGCTCCGCCGAAACTGCCACGCCTCGACGCTGTCGCCGTCGCCGGGACGCCGCTCACGATCGCGCTCGGTGTGACGCTGGCGGCCGTCTTCCTCTTCGGCATCGTGCCCGCACTCCTCGCATCGCGCGGGGATCTCGCGTCGCCGCTCCGCTTCGACACCCGCGCCGGACGGACGACCCGCGCCGGGCGGCAGCTCCGCCGCGTGCTCGTCGCCGTTCAGGTGGCGCTCGCCCTCGTCATGCTCTCCGGCGCCGGGCTGCTCGTCCGGAGCCTCGCTCGACTCCAGGGACTCAGCCTCGGTTACAACCCAGAGCACCTCGCATTGCTGAACGTCGCCTACTCGCCGGACCAGTGGAAAGACGCGAAGGGCGGCGTCGATCAGAAGCGACTCAATTCGTTAGGCACGCAGCTGCTTCCAGTGTGGCGAGCCATTCCGGGGGTGACGGCGGTGACGCCAGCGCTCGTACCGCCCTTCCTCGGCGCCGGCATCTTTGTGGGGCGGATGGACAAGGAAGGGCAGTCCGCGGACGAGATGAAGTCCAATCCGATGGTGCCGGTCGAGGTCTGCGGTGCGGAGTACTTCCGGACGTTCGGCATCCCGCTCCTCCGCGGCCGCGGCTTTACCCAGGCCGATCGCGAGGACGCGCCCGCGGTCGCCGTGGTGAGCGAGGCGACGGCGAAGCGCTACTGGCCTAACGAGGATCCTATCGGGAAGCGCATTCGGTACTGGAGCGCCGATAGCACGCTGTGGCGCACGATCGTCGGTGTCGCTGGCGACATCCACTGGCGCTCTCTGCGCGAGGTCACGCCGACGATCTATCTCCCGTGGCAACAGGCGTACTGGCAGGGCGCGTTCGCGATTCGTACGACGAGCGATCTCGCGAGCGTACTCCCCGCGATCGAGCGCGCGACGCGTGAGGTCAATCCGGTGCTCAGCGTCTGGGGCGCGAAGCCTGTCGACGATCTGCTCGCGACGCCGATGGCGCAGCCGCGGATGGGCGCGCTCCTCCTCGCGGCCTTTGCATTCGTCTCGATGCTCCTCGCCGCGATCGGGCTGTACGGAGTGATGTCCGCCCTCGTGGGCGCGAGCACGCGCGAGCTCGGCGTTCGGGCCGCGTTGGGTGCGTCACCGGAGCGGCTGCGCCGAGGGGTGATCGCGCAGGCGTTAGGCATGGCCGGCGCCGGCGCGGCCGTGGGACTCGTCGTCGCGCTCGGCGCGAGCCGGCTGCTCTCGACCTTGCTCTTCGAGGTGAGCCCAACCGACCCTGCGTCGATCGCTGGTGCGCTGATCGTGCTGTTGCTCGTTGCGGTCGTGGCCGCCTACATCCCCGCACGTCGCGCTACTCAGATCGATCCCGTGGACGCGCTGCGTTCAGACTGAACCTCGACTCGCGGCGGGGTCGCGCCCCTCGCGCGGCAGTGCCTAACGAGCTGACATCGTCTCGGCGTCCTTCGCCGTCCATACGGCCCGCCACTCGCGGCCCAAACGCGCGATGAGGATGCCGATCAGCACACCTGCTCCAATCCCGATGTTGACCAGCTGCGCTCGCGGAGAGCCATCCGTCAGGTGGTCGAGACCATCGCCACACCACCCAAGCGCCAGGGACAGTACGACACCCCACATCAAGCCGGCCGTTGCCGCGCGGACACGTACCTGTACCGTTTCGATCTGGTTCCAGGCAATACCACGAACCCTCTTGGAGGGAGCTTCTTCCTCCTCGATCAAGAGCCCGGTCTCAGCATCCCCGCGGAACATCGGGGTGAGCAGTCTCTCACGTTGTTCGACGCGTAGTCCCCGTCGATCGACCGCCTGCAACAGCCCCTCGATCACACCACATTCCCTTGCGAGATGAACACGCACCGACGCACCAGGTCGTAGGTCGCGCGGCGGGAACTCGGTCTCCAAGAGAGGGCTGTCGAAGAATGACGGGGACATCGCAACTCAACGAGTAGTGGGTGGCAGACGGAGAAAGCGCCGCACGTGCTCCGCCTTCTCGAGCACTCGCTGCTCTCCGTGTGCTGGCTGGGCCATGAGCCAGAGGTGACGGCTTCCGGCAAGCCAGAGACGCAGCTGAAAGATCGGGTCGCCGTCGCTGTCGGTGGAACGCACGATCTCCACGGCTCGCGCGTCGTCGAGCGGGAAGTGCGCTCGCGTCGCATGCAGCCGCCAAGGCCGACGAACAAGGTGGCGTCCAATGCCGTGTTCTCGGTCGAGCTCCGTACGCGTCGCCAAGGCGCGAAGCACTGTGTACGAGCCGCCAGCCAGGTGACCGGCGCCGATGGCGAGCACCGCGGCACGCGCCCAGAAGCCGAACCGCTGCCAGTCCGCCGACCAGAAAGGAATGCTCAGCACGAACGCGCCGCTCCCGACGAATGCCATGCCGAGGAGCCAGATGGCCATCGGCACGTCATCGAGAACGAGGCGGTCGGTCGTTTCGAAGATTCGCATGTCGCTGGTCGAGATGCTGAAAGACGACTGACGCTGGCGCGCGTCCCGGTGACGAGCAGATTGCCACGAGGCCCCAGAGACAAACCCCTCGTCGGAGAGAATAGTGAATCGTCGTGATCTCGACCGCCGCGAATTCGTCGGCCAGTCGTTCGCCGCCCTGCCGCTAGTTTCCGCTGCCGCTGCGATGCTGCCGACCCCCTCGGCGGCCGCTCCGTTGCGGATCGTCTGCGTCGGCGGACATCCGGACGATCCCGAATCAGGATGCGGCGGCGCGCTCATTCGTTATGCAGCCGCGGGTCACGACGTCACGATCGTCTACCTCACGCGCGGCGAGCGAGGCATCGACGGCAAGTCCCTCGACGACGCGGCGCGCATCCGCACCGCGGAAGCCGAAGCCGCGTGCCGGATCATCGGCGCCAGGCCACTCTTCTTCGGCCAGATCGATGGCGCCACGGAGTTGACCCAAGCGCATGTCGCGGCGATGAGCCAACTACTCGCCGCGCGGTCGCCCGATATCCTCTTCGCGCACTGGCCAGTCGACACCCACATGGATCACCAGGTTGCAAGCATGCTCACCATTCGAGCCTGGATGCGACTCCGCACACCCGCGCTCTACTTTTTCGAGGTGAACAGCGGGAGCCAGACGGAAGGCTTTCTACCCAACACCTATGTGGACGTCACGCCAGTCGTCGAGCAGAAGAAGCGCGCGCTCTTCGCGCACACGAGCCAGGACGGCGAGGCGATCTGGCGCGAGCATCACCAGATCATGGCGCAGTGGCGCGGGCGCGAAGCGGGCGTTGAGTCGGCCGAAGCGTTCGTGCATCTCGACCGAGCGTCTGCCGCGAGCAGGCTCCCCGGGCTTTGAGCAGCGGAAGCCTGAGGCGTGCGCTTACCGGCGTTGCTGAGGGTCATATGAGATTTGAGCCGGTCAACTCACCGCGGCCGCTTCCGCAGCCACACGTGCATCGCTCGCTCGCCGGCGCGATGCTCCGCGCATTCATAACCAAGGCCCCGCAGATCGAGCCCCTGGAACAAAGACTCTCCGCGACCGAGGAGCACGGGGCGGATCGCGAGATGCATCTCGTCGATCAAACCCGTCTGGAGAAACTGGCGGATCGTCGACACACCGCCACCCAGCCGGATATCGCGATCGCCAGCGACTGCACGTGCCTGCTCGAGCGCGGCGTGAATCCCTTCCGTCACGAACCGGAACTCCGTCCCGCCTTTCATCATCACGGGTCGACGTGCATGGTGCGTGAGCACGAAGGTCGGCACGTGGTACGGCGGCTCATCGCCCCACCATCCTTTCCAGCTCTCGTCTGGCCACGGTCCTCGCACCGGACCGAACATGTTGCGGCCGAGGATCCACGCGCCGAAGCCCTGCATGCCGCGCGCGGCGATCTCGTCGTCCACGCCGGTGTCGCCGCCGGCCTCGCCGTGCATCGCGCGCCACGTTCGCGTGTGGAAGAACCACTCCATGAGCTCCTCGCCGCGAACGCCGAGCGGGTGTTCGAGATCCTGATCAGGGCCGGCACTGAATCCGTCCACGGAGACGGCAAAGCTGCGCACGAGGAGACGTGACATGATGACGATCGTTAGGCGGTTGGGGTGAGTACGGAAGCTACCCGCGATGCTACTCGCGCGCAGGCGCTCTTTCCGTACTGTAAACCTCGCGCCAGCTCTCGGCGCGCCACAGTGCACCCACCGCGGTGCCGCTGATGGCGCCGAGAATCCCCGCGATGGGGATCTCGATCACTTCGAGTCCGCAGGGACCATCCTGGCAGCGGGCCAAGTCGCGATCCACGCTTCGCTTCGCGATCAGCGCTGCGAGCGCGCCGGCCACGAGTGCGCCGATCGCCATGTGTCGCCCGCTCCAGCTTCGCCCCTCGCTCACCTCCACACGCGTGATGCGAGCCCACGACTGCGCATCCGTAGCGCACTCAGGGCAGCGCTGAATGACGACGCTATCCGTGCCGTACCGCACCAGCGTCCCGGTATGCCATTCGCCAGGCGGTGCGATCCAGCTGCGAATGCGCACACCCGGCACGATCTCCTGGGCGTGAACCGTGCGAGTCAGGATGAGACCAAGGGCAGTCGCCCACGTCGCGGCGGCGATGGTCGAGAACCTCACCCCGAGCACGAGCCTCTCATTTCTTTCCCTCTTCGAGCGAGGCCACGAGCTTCTTCGGCGCAACGGCGCGATAGCTCTCGTCGAGCCAGGCTTCGAACGTCTTCACGGGCGCGTCGCGCGAGCCGTCGACCTCCGCCGTCACCCAACCATGTTTGCCGAGACCGTACGCAGTTGGCTGGGCGTAGGGAAGCTCGAGGGCTTCCGCCGCGGACTCCGGGAGCTTCACCGAGAAGCTCACGCTGCGTCCCTCGGCACGCAGGAAGAGAAACGCCTTGCCTCGCACCTTGATCGCGCGCTCGCCCCACGGAAAATCCTCGGTCGCCTCGGGGTACTTCATCGCTCTGGCGCGCAGCCGGCCGGCGAGTGATTTCGGATCCAGCGGTGCGAGAGACATGGGCAAGGGCGGAGTATGAGGGTGTCTTGCAGCGGCGGTAAGCAAAGCCAACGGTACATCAATTCTCGCGGCCGCGCCGGTACTGTACGAGCCGTACTGGCTGAGGCTCCTTCTCCCAGCGCTCGTCGCTGATACCGACTTTAATGAATCCACACTTCTCGAGTACGCGCGCCGACGCGACGTTCGCTTCCACCACGCTCGTCGAAATCTCGTGTACGTCCTTCAACGTAGCGAAAGCCCATTGGCATACCGCCTCTACCGCTTCCGTCATCAGCCCTCTGCCCCAATAGGCTCGGCCCATCGCATAGTGAATCGATCCCGTGCCCGCCGAAGGCAAGCCAAACTCCAATGCGCCGATCACGCGTTCGTCATCGACGGGACGCAGTGCCCACATGTGTGTCTCGGGATCATCCAGAGCCGCACGGAGCCACGACTCGGTCTCCTGGACTCGTGTCGGCGTGATCCCCGTCGTGTAGCGCAGGACAGCCGGGTCGACCGCATAGCCGAAGACATCCGCTGCATCATCGAGAATGATTGGGCGGAGCACGAGACGCGTGGTGCGAATGACGGGAAGCTCAGCCTGCGGCGGTAATAATTTGCTCATCACACCGATATCTGCCGTGATGGCTACGTTCCGGTCGAGCGTTAGGCGAGTGTATACTATCGTATGCCGCCCAGCGGGACGCGATGCCAGCGCTCGACCGGTAGCGCCGCCCCAACCGCAGCACCCACGCCCGCGGACCACGGCACTCCTCCGGCCAGCGGGATCCAGGCCAAGCCTTCGCCAAAGCAATCGGGTCCGTGGCACGTCGCCTTCTCGCGAGCGATGTAGGCGCCCGCGAAAATGGCGTAGACTGCCAGCCCCCAGAGCGCCCCGCGCCCTGCGCGCCCGATTCGCGAGGCACTTCCGCCGCTCACCTGCAGCCCGCGGATCGCTTCCAGCGGAATCGACACCCGAGACGCGGAGCGGAGCCGAGGCGGTTCACTCAACGAGCGCACGTACAGCGTGTCCTCACTCAACGAATCGACGATCGCGGTCGCGCTCCAGGGAACGCCCGCAGCCGGCGCGACAAGCTTGATGCGTGCCCCGGTCGAGAGCTGCGGCACCACGCGCTGCCCCGCCGATCGCGTCGTGAACGCGACGAGCGAGAGCAACGCGCCGGCAACGGCGAAGGTCCACATGCGTCGCATACGTGGGCGAGCCATGCGGACCTTGCCATCATTTTCCGCGCCGTTCACTCCACCCGCAGCGTCCTCGCCGGATCGACCTGCGCCGCTCTACGCGCCGGCAGCCAGGTCGCCACGGAAGCGACGGCCATCAGCATGATCGCGACCATGACCCCGATAGCGTACGGATTCAGGTTCGGCGCGATGAAGATCCCCTGCGCCATGCCGATCTTGAGCGCGGCAACACTCACCGGAAGTCCGATCGCCAGCCCCACGAGGCCTGTCCGCACCCCCGAGACGAGGAACATCCGCACCACCCGCGACGGTAGCGCCCCCACCGCGATGCGGATGCCGATCTCGCGAATCCGCTGGCGCACCGCGAGCGAGATCACGCCATACAGGCCTAACGAGGCAAGGAGCAGCGCGAGCGCGCCGGCCCCGCCCGCCATCGCCGACATGCGAAGCATCGACGCGTAGGCCTCGTCATCGACCTGCGCGAGCGTCCGCATCGACGCGACGGGCATCGATGCCGCGCGCTGCCGTATGAAGCGCTGCAGCTCCGGCATGAATGACGCCGCGGGCCCGTGTGTGCGCACGAGCACGAGATCGTGTCGCCACTGCTTTCCACGCGCTGTGTACACGCGCGCGGGGCTGTCGGTGCTCGTCGACGCGCCGCCCCACGTCATGCCGGGCAGCCGCCGTGTCGCGTCATAGACGCCAACCACCGTCATTGTCGTTGAATCCTGCTCCAGCCCATGCAGGGGCGGCGACACGAGCGTGCGCCCAACCGGGTTGGCGTCGCCCCACAGCGCGCGAGCGAGGTCGCTCCCGATCACCACGGGATAGTTCGTCGCCGCGGTGTCGCCTAACGACACATCGCGCCCGAGCACGACAGGCACGTCGACCACGCCAAGCCATCCGGGCGCCGCGCCTTCTACGTGCACAATGGTCGGCGCCGAGTCCGGCCTCACGTTAGGCAGCGTGCGATCCTGCGCCACGAGGCCGCGAATGGCGAACGCCGACGCGTCCGGCACTGCGTCGAGCACTTCCCGGCGCTCGGCGATCCGCGGAATCAGCGAGTCGACGGCCTCCACGCGCTGGCTCCGCGCCCCAGTGTTCGTCAGCGGCCGAAATTGGACACTGATGACACGCCGGCTCATCTCGGGCGACAGCGGCTTATAGTCGTTGGTTATCAGCGCCAGCATCGTGCCGAGGAGAAGAAGCAGCGGCTGCGAGAGCGCGATCTGCGCCGTGACGAAGCCCCGCTGCAGGCGCGACCGGCTGCTCGTACCGCTGCCAGAGTCGCGCAGCGCGCTCGCGACGCCAGTTCTCGTCGCGTGCAGCGCGGGCGAGAGCCCGAAGAGAATACCCGTCGCCAACGCCATCACCACCACGAACGTGAGTGTTCCGAGATCGGGTGTCACGGTCACAGCGTCGATCTCGGTCTTCTCCATATAGATGAGCGTCCACCACGCCAGCGTCAGGCCGATCGCGCTGCCCGTGACCGCAAGCAGCGTCGACTCCGTGACGAGCTGTCGCAGCAGCCGTACGCGCGACGCGCCGAGGGAGAGCCGCACCGCGATCTCGTGGCGGCGGCTCACCGCCGCTGCGACCATCAGCGAGCTCACGTTCGTCCACGCGACGAGCAGGATCAGCACGCCGATCAGAAGGATGAAGGTGAAGGCGAGCGCCATCTCATTCGTGGCCTCTCCCGGCGGCGGCGCCTGCATCCCAAGTACCTGTGCCGTCCGCGCCATCCCGACGCGCGCGGCGGAATCGGGCAACGTGCTCGCGACCACCTGACGCGCGAGCGCGGTCGCCTGACTGTTCGTCGCGTTAGGCGCGAGCTGGCCGAAGACCGAGAGTGTCGCTTCGTTCGTGAGCCAGCGTGGCGAAACGCGCGCGATATCGGCGCGGGCGCTCAGCGGAATCCAGAGCGCCGGCTCGTCCATGTGGCGCACCGCACCCTGAAAGCGCGGCGGCGCGACACCAACGACGTGCACCGGAACCTCATTCACGAGAATCCGATGCCCGACCGCCGCGGCCGCGTTGCCGTAAAGCTGCTCGGCAATCGCGTAGGCCATGATGGCGGTCATGTCGGGCGCGTCGCCGGCATCACGGCGCAATCCCTGGCCAGCCGAAAGATTCACCCCGATTACGCCAAAGAAATTCGGCGTCACGAACTGCGTGTTGACAGCACGTGCGCCCGTGCTGTCGCCACCGTCGAGTATGACGTTGTCCGACTTCCACGCCGCGACATCGCGGAAGATCTCACGTCGTTCGGCGAGCCTGACGAGCTCCGGCTGCGTGAAGCCGCGCGTCTCCCATTTCGCCGTGCGCGTGGGCCGTTCCTGTGCCCAGACCCGCGCGTGCGACGAATTCTCCGATACCGCGGGCGCGGGGCGGGTGAACTCCGACTGGAAGATGGAGAAGATGACGGTGTTCGCGCCGGTGCCGAGCGCGATCACGATGACGATGATCGCGGTGGTCGCCTTGTGGCGCGCGAAGTATCGAAGCGCGAACCGGGCGTCGCCGCTGATATCATCGATCCAGCGGGTACCGCGGGCTTCGCGTGCGTCTTCCTGGTGCATGGTGACGTTCCCGAACTCGCGCCGCGCCTCGAGCCGCGCGTCGGCTTCGGTCATCCCGCGGGCGACGAGCCGCTCCGTGGCGCGCTCGAGATGCTCGCGCATCTCGGCCTGCATCGCGTCGTTGTCGGAGCTGCGGAAGAGTGTGGCGCGCAGGCGGATGAGCGCCACCCGGAGGGCATGAAAGGAATTTGGCATCAGCACTAGACGGTCTAGTGAAGGCCGAAGTTTCAGCTCATCTCATCGCTCGCGCAAGGCCTCGGTGGTTTTCCAAGCAAGCGGGGCACTAACGACGTTGCGTCGCCGCCCAGCTCCGGGGCGCCGTGTCGCAGGTCGGGACGCGCAGTGGCTGGCCCGTGCGCGGATCTGTCGGCGGCACGCGGCGAGTCCGCGCAACTGTCGCCGGATCTTCAGCCGCTTCGTACGCAAACAACGCCACCAGCGTCGCGTTCCGCTTCACCTCGTCGAAGTTCACCTTGTCGTAGGTGTCGCGGTTGGTGTGCCAGGTGTAGTCGCCATAAGACCAGTCCGACGACGTGAGAAAGAACGCCGGCGCGTCGCGGCAATCGAACGCGTCGCTGTCCGTGCTCTCGTCATGCGCGACGCCCGGCAGCATCAGCGCGACGTTGCGGGTGAGATCGGCGGGCATGCGCGCCATCCACCGCGCGAGGGCGGGGGCCGCGTCGACGAAGCCATTCGTCTGCACCGTGTCGATCTCGCCCGTGCCGTTGTCCTGATTGAAGAGCGCCTGCAGTCCTTTCACAATGTCCGGATGGTCGGCCGCGAACGCCGACGATCCGATGTCGCCCTCCTCCTCACCGCTCCAGTGACCGACGAGAATCGTGCGCTTGGGACGCGGATACGCCGTCTTGAGGATGCGCATCGCCTCGAGCATGGTGATCGTGCCCGTTCCATTGTCCGTCGCGCCGCTCCCCGAGTCCCACGAGTCGAGATGCGCGGACAGCATCACATACTCGTTAGGTGTCGTTCCCTCGATCCGCGCGATCGTATTGAAGACGGGCGACTCCGCCGCCGCGAGCCTGGCATCGGCTACGGCATGCACACGCGGATGTTGCCCATTCGCGGCGAGCCGAGTGAGCAGGCCGTAGTCCTCGCAGGAGACATCGAAGCTCGGCGTCGTCGTCACCCGCGCCGACTGAATCTTGTCCACGCCCCAGCCGCGCGACCACGAGTTGGTGAGAAGTCCCGCCGCGCCCGCACGCTCCAGCACCATTGGCAGATCGCGCGGATTGATGCGTGCTGCCGTTAGGCTCGCGCGCCACTCCGCGGCAGCGCTGTCACGCAGCGCCACCGCGTGTTGATACACAGCGGTGTCCGCCCAGTACTTGATGTCCGAATCGGGCCGGCAGCTCGGCTGCGCTACACTCGCGAGCACTAGCTTACCCTTCACGCCGGAGAGCCACCGCCCGAAGCCGCTGCTGTCGCGCAGCTCCGCCGCCGTCGGCAGGATGACGACGTCCGCCGTGACGCCGCCGGCAGGCGTGGCCGCGCTCCACGCATGCATCGTCGCCTCGAGCACGCGCGTGCGCGGCGAGACGAGTGTGAGCTCACTGGGCCCGCGCGTCCAATCGCGCCAGGTACCGTACTGCTCGTTCTTTGCGTCGATCCCCCACGACTTGTAAGTGCGCAGCAGCCAGTCGTTCGCGGCGCGATTCGCCGGAGAACCCGTGAGCCGCGGACCGATGGAGTCCATTAACACCTGGGCTAGCCGGCTCGCCTGCGAGCGACGCATCCCTTCGTCGTAGATCCGCTGCACGACGGGATCACCCGTGGGATTGTCCTGGCCAATGGCGGCGCCCTGAGGCGCGAGCGCCGCGATCACGGCGGCGATGGAAATCAGGGAGGTATGTCGCATGACTCGACGTTAGCGACTTGCCCTTCCGCGCTCAACGGATAGACTCGGGGCTTCCTCCCTCTTTCGTTGGAGATGTACGTGATGCATCGAAGAACCATCATCCGGGCGCTGGGCGCCATCGCCATGGCTTGGAGTCTGGCGCCGCATGCGGCAGCCCAGAACACGCCCGACAATGCGGCGCGGATCGCCGCGCTCCGGCGTGACCCTGTCGTCATTCGCGGCGGTTGGCTCTTCACTGCCACGGGCGACAATGTCGTCCGTAATGAGGGAATACTCATCGTCGCCGGACGTCTCCTCGCTGTGAATCGCTCGATTACCCCGGCGGAGGCACAGGGTGCGCGCGTCATTCAACTCCGCGACGATCAGTATGTGCTGCCCGGCCTCTTCGACGTGCACGCGCACTACAACATGACCCTCGGCCCCAACGGCCTCCGGAGTGACGAGTGGACATACAACCCACTCATCTTCCTCGCGAACGGAGTCACGTCGACCTTCCCGGCCGGCGAGTACGATCCCGACAGTATGATGGCGGCCCGGAAGCGGATCGACAACGGGGAGCAGATCGGGCCGAGGATCTACAACTCGGGGCCGTACTTCGGTACGGCGCGGCGCGGCTGGAATCAGAACGCCACCGCCGCCGACATCGATCGCGACGTGGACTACTGGGCGGCGCAGGGCGCGCGCGCGTTCAAGGCGAAGGGCATTGCGCCTGAGCATCTCGCGGAGCT
>JAJKIR010000194.1 GCA_021154325.1 Gemmatimonas sp. | reverse complement strand
GAGGGTCACCGCTGCGGGTGGTTTCATCCAAGCGAGCGCGGTGAGCGGCTGATGCCAGCGGCCACGGGCGTCGCGCCGGCGATGCGCACCGAGTACACCATCGGCCCGGATGCGACATTGCACGCCGATGTCCTCGCGGCGTCCGATGCGGAGGAGGCACTGGAGCTGGAGGTGCGCGGGCCGGATGGGAAGCGCATCGAGACGGAATCGATCTACATCGTCGACACGCACTATCTCCTCTCGATCCCGAACAACGACCTGATCGACGAGGACGAGATGTACAAGTTGACGCCGGAGCAGGAGGCCGAGGTCGACGAATGGGTGGCGGAGTGGCGCGAGGCGCACGCGGGCGAGGAGTGGCGCGACGATGACGACGAGGAGGTCGAGTTTCCGCGCTACCAGATCCAGATTCGGCTCGTCGACCACTACGAGATCCCCTGAGCCAAGCGGCACACGCATACGCGTTGACAACTCGGCGATAAATCGGGATAGTGCGACATGCACTGTCTCAACCACTGGATCGCCGGCCGGCGCGACAACGGCGCGTCCGACCGTAGCGGCACCGTCTACAATCCCGCCTCCGGCGAAGCGACTGGAGAGGTTCCGTTCGCGACTGCCGCTGACGTCGATCGCGCCGTTGCGGCGGCGGCGCGCGCGTTCGAGAGCTGGAGTCGCACTGGGCTCAACAAGCGCGCGACGATCCTTTTCGCCTTCCGCGAGCTCGTGCGACAACGCGCCGACGACCTCGCGCGGCTCATCGTCAGCGAGCATGGCAAGGTCCTCGCCGACGCGCGCGGTGAGGTGCAGCGGGGCCTCGAGGTCGTCGACTTCGCGTGCGGCATCCCGCAGCTCATCAAGGGCGAGTTCTCGGAGAACGTCAGCGCGGGAGTGGATAGCTATTCGCTCCGCCAGCCGTTAGGCGTCGTCGCGGGCATCACGCCGTTCAACTTCCCGGTGATGGTGCCGATGTGGATGTTCCCGATCGCGATCGCCGCCGGGAACAGCTTCATCCTCAAGCCCTCGGAGCGAGATCCGTCGCCGGCGCTGCTGCTCGCCGAGCTCTGGGGCGAAGCGGGGCTGCCTAACGGCGTCTTCAACGTCGTGCAAGGCGACCGTGTTGCGGTCGAGCGGCTCCTCGAGCACCCTGACGTCGCAGCCGTGAGCTTCGTGGGCTCGACGCCAGTGGCGCGTCAGATTTACGAGCGTGGAACGCGCCATGGCAAACGCGTCCAGGCGTTAGGCGGCGCGAAGAATCACATGGTCGTTCTCCCCGACGCCGACCTCGAGCTCGCCGCGGATTCGGCAGTGAACGCCGCGTTCGGGTCGTCGGGGCAGCGGTGCATGGCGATCTCGGTGCTCGTCGCGGTCGGCGACGCCGCCGAGCGCCTCGTGCCCCTCCTCCGCGAACGGCTCGCCGCGATCCACGTCGGCGACGGCATGGAGCCCAACATCGATATGGGGCCGCTCGTGACTCGCCAGCACCGCGATCGCGTCAGGCAGTATGTCGAGGAGGGTGTGACGGCAGGCGCGACGCTCGTCGCGGACGGCCGCTCGATCGACGTCGAAGGCGACGGCTTCTTCCTTGGCCCCTGTCTCTTCGATCATGTCACGCCGCAGATGTCGATCTATCGCGACGAGATCTTCGGGCCTGTGCTCTCCGTCGTGCGCGCACCGTCGTACGACGAGGCGATCGCGCTCGTGAACGCGAGCCCGTACGCGAACGGCGTCGCCCTGTTCACGAGCGACGGCGGCGCCGCGCGCCGGTTCCAGAGCGAGATCCAGGTCGGCATGGTCGGCATCAACGTACCGATTCCGGTGCCAATGGCGTACTACTCGTTCGGGGGCTGGAAGGACTCGCTCTTCGGCGACGCGCACGTGCACGGGGCCGAAGGGGTGAAGTTCTACACCCGGGCGAAAGTGGTGACAGCGCGGTGGCCGCAGAGTTCGGTGGGGAAGAATCTTGGATTTCCAAGCTAGAGTGGGTCCCCAGGTGCATACTATGAGCATGAGAACCATGCGAAGGGTCGCGGCCATCCTGGCGCTGGCGATCGTGTACGCCGTGCCCGCGCGCGCGCAGTCGCTGCCGAGTCGTCTCTCGGATGACGACTTCTGGCGCCTCGTGAACGACCTCTCCGAGCCGGGTGGCTATTTCCGCTCCGACAACTTCGTCTCCAACGAGACCACCTTCCAGCACGTCATTCCGGAATTAGTAAAGTCTCATCCGTCGGGCGGCGTCTACCTCGGTGTCGGGCCCGACCAGAATTTCACCTACATCGTCGCGCTCAGGCCGCGGCTGTCGATCGTCACCGACATCCGCCGCCAGAACATGATCGAGCACCTGATGTACAAGGCGGTGATCGAGCTGTCGCCGACGCGCGCCGATTTCCTCACGCTGCTCTTCTCGCGTCCCCGGCCGGCCGGCATCGCCGACACCACCAGCGCGGCGGCGCTGCTCCAGGCGTATGTCGCGGCGCCTTCGGACAGCATCGCCTACCGCAAGAATCTCGCGGCCATCCGGGAGCAGCTCGTCAATCGCCACAAATTCACGCTGACGGCGGACGACCTCTCGTCGTTGGCGTACGTTTACGAGGCGTTCTTCGAGGGCGGACCGGAGCTCACCTACTCCTTCTCCGTTGGCCGGCAGGGGCGCGCCGGCTACTTCGGCCGGCGAATGCCGACGTACGCCGAGCTGATGGCGGAAGCCGACGCGTTAGGCACGCATCGCAGCTACCTGGCGAGCGAGGAGAACTACCGCGTGCTCCGCGAGCTCGAGACGAACAACCTCATCGTCCCCATCGTCGGCGATTTCGCGGGCGAGAAGGCGATCCGCGCCGTCGGCACGTACCTCAAGCAGCACAACGCGACGGTGACGGCGTTCTACACATCGAACGTCGAGCAGTATCTCTTCCAGCAGGCGGACGACTGGAAGCACTTCTTCGCGAACGTCGCGACGCTGCCGCTGGATGCGCGGAGCACCTTCATTCGCGCCGTCTTCAACTACATGGGCTTTCGCGATCCCGTGTCCGGCGCGCCTGGCCCGCGGTCGACGACGATGCTCTCGCCAATTCTCGACGTGCTCAAGGCGGTCGACGACGGGAAGGTCCTGACCTACACCGACGTCATCCAGCTCTCGACCGCTCCGGTGCCCGCTCCGTCGCAGCAGCGTTAGGCATCGCCACGACGTGGGCCCCGCTCGCGCGCGGCCGGCGCAGCCTCACGACGAGATAGATCACCACGACGACGTTGACGATGAACGTCGCGAAGCGGAGCGGCGTCGGCCGGTGCGCGATCTCCCAGATCTCGAATGGAATCAGCGACCCGGTCGCGATCACCGTGAGATATTCCGCCCACCGACGCTCGCGCCAGAGACCGATCCCTTCCGTCGTGAATAGCGCCGCATAGAAGAGCGCCCCAAGTCCGAGCGCGCCGATCTTGGCCCGGCTCAGCCCCGTGAGGAAGGTGACCACGGTCCTTACGAGGTGCTGCCCCGACGTGAACGCCAGCGCCGATCCCCAGTCCCGCGCCTGCTCGGCCACGCCGTGCTGCATCAGCCCGAACGCGCCGAGCGCGGCGAGCACGAAGAGGATCGCCTTCACGAACTTGAAGACCGCGATCGCCTGCATGAAGCGATCGTGGCCGCGGTGCTGTTCGTTGCTCTCGGTCAGCTGCATTTTTTCCGTGCGTCGGAATCTGCGGTCAATTGGAGTTGAAGGAGATAATCACCTGAGCGGCAAACATGCCACGATTAGCCCTAACGCGCCCCATCAGCGCGAGTTTCGCGCGCGGTGAGCTCACCTATCTCGAGCGTGTGCCGATCGACGTCGATCGGGCTCGGCGGCAGCACGCCGCGTACGAGGGCGTGCTCGAATCACTCGGCTGGACGATTGTTCGTCTTCCCGCGCTCGATGAGCAGCCGGACGCGGTATTCGTCGAAGACGCCGGGATCGCGCTCGACGAGCTGGCCGTCGTCGCGCCGATGGGAGCGTCGAGTCGGACCGGTGAGTCGCGCAGCGTCGAGGAGGCGCTCGCGCGCTATCTCCCGGTCACGCGTCTCACTCCTCCGGCGACGCTCGACGGCGGTGACGTCATGCGCGCCGGGCGGCGCCTCTTCGTCGGTCGCTCTCGGCGAACCAACGCCGCGGCGATCGAGCAGTTCCAGCGATTGCTTGCGCCTTACGAGTACGAGGTGATTCCCGTGGAGGTGAAGGGTGCGCTCCACCTCAAGTCGGCATGCTCTGTCGTCGGCGAGCGAACGATTCTCGCGAATACAGAGTGGGTCGACATGTCGCCGTTCGCCGGGATGGACGCGCTGGCGGTCGACCCGTCAGAGGCGTGGGGCGCGAGCGTGCTCCATGCCGACGGACACGTCGTCATGCCCACTGGTTTCCCGCGGACCGCGCGCCTGCTCGCCGGCGCGGGGCTGACGGTGCACGAGGTCGATCTCACCGAGATTCGGAAGGCGGAGGGGGGACCGACCTGTCTGAGCATCCTCCTGCCCAACCTCGCTTAGTGACCGTCGAGGTGGTCGTTCGGTCTGGTCTAGTGTCCTGTCACGTCGAAGGACCCGAGTCCACCCACCGCATCGAGGTCAGCATGCATCGAATTCTCTCGTATCGAACGTTGTTGGTCGCGACGGCAATCGCGTTGGCGCCGCTCGCGGTGAGCGCGCAGGCAACCGCCGCCGCCACATGCAAAGACGGCACGACGTCCACCGCCACGGGTCGCGGCACCTGCTCGGGCCACGGCGGCGTCGACAAGTCGGCGAAGTCGGCAAAGTCGAACACGAAGGTGGCAAAGGCCGACGCCAAGGCACAGACGAAGGCCGCAAAGGCCGAGACCAAGGCTGACAGCAAGGCGGCGAAGCAGGAAACGAAAGCGGCCAGCAAGCCGGCATCGTCTGATGTGAAGGAGACGAAAAAGGTCGCGAACGCGACCGCCGCGAACGCGGATGCGGCGAACGCGACGGCGAAGTGCAAGGACGGCACGTACTCGCACGCCGCGACGCATCGCGGCGCCTGCTCGCGACACGGCGGCGTGGCGGAGTGGCTCAAGTCCTAAGCGACAGAAGTCGTAGGTAGCGCGTGACGAACACGAAGTGCGGAGGACATGTGAGATGTCCTCCGCACTTCAGCGTTTACTGAGCACCTAGCACCTATCACCTAGCACCTATCACCTAGCACCTAGCACCTAGCACCTAACACCTAGCACCTCTAAGCGATGTGTAGGTCTGTCCCGAACGAGGACACCTCGAGCTTCCGCATCACTGCCCGCGACGCGGAGTTCTCCCACTCGATGCTGTAGAGCGGTAGCGCGCCCGCGGCGTACACCGCCTGCGCCCAGGCTCGGACCACCTGCGACCCGTAGCCGCGATTCCGATACGCGATCGCCGTCTCCACTGCCGCTTCGTGCGCCGCGCCGGTGCGTCGGCCGCTGCAGCAGAGACTCACCGCCCGATCGTCGACAGTGAGTGCGACCATCGGCTCACAGACTTGCACGTCGGCCAGCCACGGCTCGAGGAGCGGCCGGAGTAGCTCGGCGTTGGCGTTCGTCACCACGACAGTGCGCGCGGTGGGTTGCACGGTGCGCGGAATGTAGAACGCCGAGCCGAGCCAGGTCTTCTCGACGGGGCCGGCGTGATCGAGGATCTGTTGGTACGGCAGCGGGTCGGTCGGCATGTCGAGCGGCCGTGACTGCGCGAGTTGCTTCTCGCACGCGGTCTCGATCTGACGCCGTATCGTGCGGTCGACATCGTGCCGAAAGCGAAGCACGACTCCTTCGGCCGTGCGGCCGAGGAAGAATCGCGGCGCCGCTCCGCCATTCGGCTCGTTGACGCGTACCATGTCGCCGTTGGCGTCATGCGTGAACAGCGCCTCGATGTGGAGGCGCATCAGCTCCAGATGGGTCGTCAATCGCTATCTGCTCGAAGTCGGGCGACCCAGAGTGGTCTCAAAAGGTGCGTGCGTCCGCCTGACAACGATAGCTGATGTTCACGTACTTCGCTCGGCGCACGGCGTGATGGTGACGACGATCGCCTTCGATGCCGGCGTGTTGCTCCCGGCCGCGACGTGATCGTGCGGCACCAGCACGTTTGCCTCCGGGAAGTACGCGGCCGCGCAGCCGCGGGGAACGTCGTACGGCACCACCCGGAAGCGGCGCGCGTGCCGCTCCTCGCCCCCGTAATGGCTCGTGATATCCACCGCTGCTTCCGCGCCCAGCCCGCGTTCGCGCATGTCGTCCGGGTGCATGAAGACAACGCGCCGGCCGTGGCGGACGCCACGGTACCGGTCGTTAGGCGCGTAGACGGTCGTGTTGAACTGGTCGTGCGCCCGAACCGTCGTGAGGATCAGCTGGCCGGGCTCGAGCGCGGCCTCGGGCAGGGCATGGACGGTGAACCGGGCCATGCCTGTCGCGGTGAGAAAGCGCCGCTCCCGCGCCGGGTTCGGCAGATGGAAGCCGCCGGGCACGCGCACCCGCTCGTTGTACCGCTCGAAGATCGGGATCACCCGCTCGATCGCGTCGCGGATCGCATCGTAGTCGCCCGCGAGCTCCTCCCATGGAACCGTGCTCCGCGCGCCTAACGTTGCGCGCGCGAGCCGCGCCACGATGCGTGGCTCGCTCAGGAGCTCCGGGGATGCCGGCTCCAGCACACCCCGCGATGCCTGCACGATCGCCATCGAGTTCTCCGTCGTCACGAATTGCAGCTGTCCGTCCTGGAGGTCGCGCTCGGAGCGGCCGAGGCAGGGAAGGATGAGCGCCTGCTCGCCGGTGACGAGATGCGCGCGATTCGGCTTGATCGAGACGTGTACCGTCAGCCGGCACCGCCGGAGCGCCCGCGCCACGTACTCGGTGTCCGGCGTCGCCTGGAGGAAGTTGCCGCCTAACGCGAAGAAGACCTTCGCCGTGCCGGCGTGCATCGCGCGGATGGCGGCGACGGTATCGAGACCGTGTTGTCGCGGCGGCTCGAAATCGAACGCCGCGCCCAGCGAATCGAGGAACTCCGGACGCGGGCGCTCCCAGATCCCGACGGTCCGATCGCCCTGCACGTTGCTGTGGCCGCGAACGGGACAGAGGCCCGCGCACGGCTTTCCGATCTGACCGCGCAGCAGGTGCAGATTGACGATCTCCTGGATGTTCGCGACGGCGTTCACGTGCTGCGTGAGCCCCATTCCCCAACAGGTGATCGTCCGATCCGATCTCGCGAAGACATCGGCGGCGCGAAGGATGTCCTCCTGAGGTACTCCGCTGGCGGCGACGATCCGTTGCCAGGGCTGTCGTGTCAGCGCGCGGGCGAACGCGTCGAAGCCATCGGTGTGCTCGGCGATGAACTCGCAGTCGAGTACGTGCTCACCGCGCGCGTCCCGCTCGAGCAGCGCCTTGGCTATTCCCTGGAAGAGCGCGACGTCGCCGCCGACGCGGACCCGCAGCAGGAAGTCGGCAATCTGCGTCCCCCTGCCTAACAAGCCGAGAACCTCCTGCGGCTGCTTGAAGCGTCGAAGCCCCGGCTCGGCGAGCGGGTTGATGCCGACGATCGTCGCGCCGTTCCGCTTCGCGCGCTGCAGCGTGGACAGCATCCGCGGATGATTCGTCCCGGGATTCTGGCCCGCGATGAAGATCGCCTGCGCGCCATCGAAGTCTTCGAGTGTGACCGTCCCCTTGCCGACACCGATCGTCTCCATCAATCCCGTGCCGCTCGACTCATGGCACATGTTGGAGCAGTCGGGCAGATTGTTCGTGCCGAACTGCCGCACGAACAGCTGATAGAGAAAGGCGGCTTCATTGGATGTTCGTCCCGACGTGTAGAAGATCGCCTCGTTTGGTGACGCGAGCGCATTGAGCTCCGCGGCGACGAGGGCGAACGCGTCGTCCCACGCGATCGCCTCGTAATGCGACGCGCCGCGCCGGAGGATCATCGGCGTCGTTAGGCGGCCGAGCTCGCCGAGCGCGTGGTCGCTGAGCTCCGAGAGCTCGGCGACGCTCTGGCGCGCGAAGAGCTCTGGGGTTGCGCGACGCGTCGTCGCCTCCCACGCCGTCGCCTTCGCGCCGTTCTCGCAAAACTCGGCGACGTGCCGCTCACCATCCGGATCGGGCCAGGCGCAGGACTGGCAGTCGTAACCGTCCTTCTGGTTGAGGGACGTGAGCGTTCTGAGCGACCGGCGAACGCCCATCTCCGCGTACGCGTGCCTGAAGCTCGCGACGACACCTCCAAGCCCCGCGGCCGAAGTCGCCGGCTCGGAGATCTCGATCTTCGAGAGATCTTCCTCGGGCGGAAGTGGGTTAACTGTCATCCTGAGCGAAGCGAAGGATCTGGGCGCGCAGCGCCCAGATCCCGAGTTTTATTTGGAGTCGCGCGCGCTGCTCGCGCGCGCTCCTGTTCTCTCCCACGGAGTGCAGATCCTTCGTCGCTGCGCTCCACAGGATGACACGAAAGCCGCGCACTGCCCGCGTAGACGTTGAATCGATCGGAGCGCAGAAAGCCGAGCAGAGTCAGACCGGCCTCGCGCGCCAGCTCGACCGCGAGACTCGACGGTGCCCCGATCGCGGCGACGATCGGGATGCCCGCCATGAGCGCTTTCTGGACCAGCTCGAAGCTCACCCGTCCGCTGACCATGAGTATCCGCTCATCGGCCGGCAAGCGTCCCGCGAGCAGCTCGGCCCCGACGACTTTGTCGAGCGCGTTGTGACGGCCGACGTCCTCGCGTAGTGTGACCAATCGGCCGTCGAGATCGAACAGCGCCGACGCATGCAGTCCGCCGGTCGCCTCGAACGCGAGCTGTGCTCGGCGAAGGCGCTCGGGCAGCGCACGAACCAGCGCGTCCTCGACCACGGGGTCGGCAGCGCGAAGCTGATAGTGGGATGTGGTGCGGAGCGCCGATGCCGACCTCTTGCCGCACATCCCGCAGCTCGAGCTCGTGAACGAATGCCGCTCGAGACGGGCGAGATCGACCGTCAGTCCCGGCGCGAGCACGACGCGCGCTGAACCCCCGCGACAGGAGCGCACGGAGACGATCTGCTCGCGCGCACTCACGAGCCCTTCCGTGAAGAGAAACCCGGCCGAGAGCTCGAGGTCGTTGCCGGGTGTCCGCATCGTCACCGCGACGGTCGCGACGCGTTGCTCCGCGCCATCGGTCCACTCGACCCTGATCTCGAGCGGCTCCTCCACCGCGAGCAGATCGTGAGCGACGGCGTACGCGCCCGCGCCGCTGCGTGCGATCTCGATCTCTCTGATCCCGTCGATCATCCCCGCCTCCTCGTGGTACGATCCACGAGATAGAGTGCGGGGCCGCGGCGCGCAAGCAGCGCGCTACTGCACGATGCGAATGTTCGAGAGCTTCCCGGCAGCGTCCTGGACGTACTCGATCAGCGTCCCCGATTGGTCGCGAACGCGTCGCACGAGCTGACCAGCGGCATTCGTCAGCTGACTCACCTGCGGCAGACTCGTTATGCTCCCGACGGTTCGCTGGGAGATCGCCTGTCCCGCGGACGACAGCGTCTTCTCGAGGATCGACCCCGTCGCCTGGTCGACGACGCGCTGCACGAGTTGACCGGCGGCGTTGCGCACGGTGCCGAGGAGGAGGGAATTCACGAGCCCCCCGACGGCGCCGCCAAGGTTGCTGACGGTGCTCGTGAGTTGATTCACGACCTCGGGATGATTGTCGACGAACGTCAGCGTTTGATCGACGGCGTGCACGACGTCGTCGAGGTCGACGAGCAGCAGTGCCTGCGCCCGGACACCCTGGATCGTGAGATCCACGTTGCCAATGAGGACATCCGCGCCCGCGTTCACGCGAAGGAGATTCGCGACCTGCGCGTTCAGTGAGATGCGCGCGGTGACGCTATCCACCTTCAGGTAAATCTTCTCGACGCACACGTTCGGGATGTCGAGCACGACGTCGTACTCCGGATACTCATGCGAGCGCTGGGTGCCGCCGGTGATCTGCGACGCGCCGCCGCTGGTGAGCGCCGAGTCGCCGCCGACACCGCGGCGAAAACCACGCGTCGAGTCGGCACTCGCGCAGTTCTCGCGCTGCATCCGTCCAACGCGCCGTTGCTGGCCGGGAGCATTCACCTGCGACGCCAGCGTCATCGGAAGGAGCAGTGCCGCGATGGAGACAGCAAGAACGCGCCGGATCGTGCTCATAGGATGATTGCCTCGTCGTTCCGAGTTCGTTCCGCGGCAGCGTGCGCAAGAGCAGGGCCGAACTCGTCCTCAGCCCTCGACTCTCGCGCGTTTGACGCATGGTCTCCCCATGGATCGTCGCGACGACAACGACCGTTAGGATTTCGCGCGCGGCGCCAAGGCAGGGCATGCTAGTTGAAGCACGCCGCGGCGATGACTCCGACGATTCGCGCTCTCCTCACGGTCACCGCCGCACTGCCCGCGCTGCTGCACGCACAGGGCGGTGGCGCGAGCGCGCCCGCTTGCCCGGCGTCTGGACCGGCGACAGAGATTCCGTTCGGCGCTGATTCAGTCGCGCGCGCACGCCCATCGAACGACAGCACGACGCGCGCGAGCGCTGTCCCGGGGCAGCAGATCGGCACCGCCCCGGACGTCATCGTCAGGGCATCCGTGAGCGCGCGCGAGCTGACCTTCCGCACGCAACCACACGTTTCCATCCGGCTCTGCGGTGGCACGCTCGATTCGGTTCGCGTCGTCGAGCGGCGTAACTTGCCAACGCCAGTCGTCGCGGGAGCGACCTATCGTGACGTCTACGTCGCGATCGAGATCCTTGGCCACCTCACGGGTAGCTGCATCGCCAATGGCCTCACCGGTGGAGGCGCCGCGCCCTCTGCCTCAGGCCTCTGCGCCGCACTCGGCATCCGCGACAGCGCCGGCGCGCGCCGCGCGCCAGCGCCACGGAGGCCCGAATGAAACGCGTCGCCATCTCGGCTTGCCTAACGATGCTCGCCTTGCCCGTCGGCGCGCAGGCGACCACCGCGGCCACAGATTCAGGATCGACAACCTGCCTCGTGCTCAACGGTATTCGTATCGGTGCCGACTGGGGCGATTCCACGAACGGCTCAAGAGCCCGGTCCGACAGCAGCAACCGCGCGGGTGGCTTCCAGCTGCGCGGGACCACCGTCGATACGACGCTCACGTTCGATGTCGCCGAGCAAAGCTGGTCGCGCTCGTCGCTGAGGGCGTATGTCGCGGGTGGCGTCTCCGGCCGTGCGCGTAACGCGGCGACCGCCGGCAACCCCCGCGCCGGATGGTACGCCTGCGCCGGTATCACGCTCGGCATGCAACAGCCGACGCTCGTCATGCGCGGCGTCCACGGCCAGATGCATCTCAAGGTCGATCTCACGCCATTGACGCGCCTCCCCGGCGCGACGCTCGATTCACTCCGCCAGAACCAGATCAGGAGATGATTCCCATGCGCTGCCTGTTTAGTAGTCTCGTACTACTCGCGTTCCCGGTCCTCGTCGCGAGCGCGCAGCAGCGCGACAGCACGACCCGCCGGCCCGCCACGGGCCAGCGCTTCACCGCCGGCTCGACGAATCTCACGACGAATCGGGACGTGATCCTCGAGATCCCGGAGCTGTCGGTCGACTCGATCGGCCTCACCGTGAACAACGTGCGCGCCCACGTCTCGCTCGACGCGAACGCGATGAACTTCGTGCAGCTCACCGCCGGCGTCGACGTCGGCATCAAACAGGTGCAGCTCTCGATCTCCGGCGTCTACGCGGAAGCATATCTGTACGTCGACCTCGACAACGTCGCGCGCCTGGTGGATCGCGTGGTGCAGACGCTCGATCGCAACCCGCAGATCCTCACCCGCCTCCTCGCCGCGGTGGACACGACCGTCAACGCCGCGACAGGACGGCGATAGGATCCGTTCAATCCTGAAATTCGTTTCTCGCGCTCACGCTGTTGACCGGAGCACGCGGCGCGAGATTCGCTCAATAGCCTGAGGAACTCATCAGGACGAACGGTGACCGCACCAGCGCGACCCGTGCCGCCGATCGCGGCCGCACGACTCTCTCATAGGCAGATTCTCGTCATCTTCTCCGGTCTCGTGCTCGGCATGCTCCTCGCCGCGCTCGATTCCACCATCGTGTCCACCGCGCTCCCCACCATCGTCGGCGAGCTCGGCGGGTTGGCGCGGCTGTCCTGGGTCGTTACCGCGTACCTCCTCGCGCAGACCGTCGTCACGCCGCTCTACGGCAAGCTCGGTGACCTCTACGGCCGGAAGGGCATTCTCCAGAGCGCGATCGTGCTCTTTCTCATCGGCTCCGCGCTTTGCGGGCTGAGCCGGAACATGACGCAGCTCATCGTCTTTCGCGCGATCCAGGGACTCGGTGGCGGTGGTCTCACGGTTACGACCCAGGCGGTCGTCGGCGACATCGTGCCGCCACGCGATCGGGGCCGGTACCAGGGAATCTTCGGTGCCGTCTTCGGCCTCGCGAGCATCGCCGGCCCCCTCCTCGGCGGCTACTTCACGACACACCTGACCTGGCGCTGGATCTTCTACATCAATCTGCCGTTAGGCATCCTCGCCCTCGTCGTCATCGCCGCCACTCTTCCGTCGATGGCCGAGCGACGCCGTCCCGCGATCGACTACGCTGGCACGGCACTGCTCGCGGTTGCGCTGAGCGCGATCGTGCTCGTCTCCGACGTGACGAGCACGAAGCGGCCGATCACCTCACCGCCAATGCTGGCGCTCATGGTGCTCGCCGTGATCACCCTCGTCGCGTTCGTCTTTGTGGAGCGGCGCGCGCGCGAGCCGGTGCTGCCATTGCGACTGTTCGCGAATCGCACCTTTGCCTTGACGTCTGCCGTCGGTCTGATCGTTGGCTTCGCGCTCTTCGGGTCGGTGACTTATCTCCCTCTCTTTCTGCAGGTGGTGAAAGGGGAGAGTCCCACAGGGTCGGGGCTGCAGATGCTGCCGATGATGGGAGGCATGCTCCTCACCTCCATCGCGTCGGGACAGCTCATCAGCCGCACCGGCCGCTACAAGTTCTTCCCCATCGTCGGGACGCTGGTGATGGCGGGTGGACTCTTTCTCCTCTCTCGTATGAGCGAGGACACGACGACACTGGGGGCTTCCCTCACGATGCTGGTGCTCGGACTCGGGCTCGGCATGGTGATGCAGGTGCTCGTGATCGCGGTCCAGAACGCCGTCGACTACGCGGACCTCGGCGTCGCGACCTCCGGGGCGACGCTCTTCCGCCTGGTCGGTGGCTCGTTAGGTACGGCGGTGCTTGGGGCGATCTTCGCCGCGCGTCTCGCCCACGAGCTCGGACGCGTGCTCCCGATGAGCGCCCGCGTCAGCGGCGCCGGCGTGCTCAACCCGGAGACCATGGGACAGCTCTCGCCCACGCTCCGCGGCATCTACGTCGAGGCATTCACCGTATCGTTAGGCACGGTGTTCGTCGTCGCCACGGCAATCGCCCTCTTCGGGTTCGTTCTCACCTGGCTCATCCCCGAGCGGCCGCTCCGCCAGACCGTCGCCGCGGCGAGTGGCAGCAACGGCGTCGGGGAAGTCGGCGAGGCGTTCGCCATGCCGGCCGACGCGCGCTCCGAGGCCTA
This sequence comes from Gemmatimonas sp., assembly GCA_021154325.1. Classification (GTDB taxonomy): domain Bacteria; phylum Gemmatimonadota; class Gemmatimonadetes; order Gemmatimonadales; family Gemmatimonadaceae; genus AG2. The sequence goes on along the minus strand of JAJKIR010000194.1, from coordinate 16,526 downwards.
CGTGCTGCGCGGACTCACCGCGCTCGCCGATCGCGATCTGCAGCGCCAGCACATTCAGCAGATCGTCGAGCGCGCCGGCGTCGACCTCACGCCCATCGCGGCGTCCCTCCTCGTTCGCCTCGACAGCAATCCCGGCGCCAATCCCGAGACGTTAGGCAGGGAGCGAGGCGCCGGCCCGGACGAGGTCCACCCCGCCATGGCCGATCTTCAGCGCCGCGGGCTCATTGTCGAGGACCGCGCGAACGGCGACGCGGCACGCTGGTGCCTCACACAAGCCGGCTGCGCGCTGTTGACGAAGCTCGTCGCCGCCCGCCGAGCGCACCTCGCCGAGCTGTTCGCGGACTGGGGGCCGTCGCGCCGCGAGGAGATGGCCGTGCTCCTCCGGCGGCTCGCGGACGAGCTCGTTCCCGACGTCCAGACAAAGGCTCGCGCCTGACCCATCGCGCTTGCGGCCGGCGGCGGCGGCGGCATATTCGGCCGCTCCAGTCCGCCTCGCGATGCGCCCTGTCCTCTTTCAGATCGGCACGACCGTCGTCTGGTCGCACGAGATCTTCGTCGCGTTAGGCGTCGCCGTCGCCCTCATTGCGTCCTGGCGCATCGCCCGCGACCGCGGCCGCGCCAACCAGGACCTCCTCGTCATCGTCGCCGGCGGTCTCCTCGGCGCCGCGATTCTCGCGCGCCTGGGACTCGCGATTCGCTATCTCCAGGAGACCGACACTCCATCGATCCTGGGTTTTCTCCGCCACACCGGCCGCACGGTGCTAGGCGGACTCGCCGGCGGTTACGGCGGTGTCGTCCTCACCAAACGGCTCATCGGGTATTCCCGCTCCACCGGTGACCTCTTCGCGCCAGGTGTCGCGTTAGGCATGGCGATCGGCCGCATCGGCTGTTTCCTCGCCGAGCGGCCGGGTACGGTCACCACGTTGCCGTGGGCCGTTCACGTGCCCGCGGCCGCTGCGCCACGTATCGTGCAGTGCCCCGCCTGCCTAACGGGCGAAGCGATGCATCCCTCCTTTCTCTACGAGGGCGCGTTCCTCGCGCTCGTGAGCTGGCTGCTCTTCCGCTTCGTGCGCCGCCGCGCGTATCCGGCGTCGTGGATGGTCGAGGGAGATCTCTTCAAGCTCTTCCTCCTCGTCTACGCCGTCTTCCGCTTCTTCGTCGAGTTCGTGCGCGGCAATCCTGTCATGGGCTTCGGCATGAGCGGCTCGCAATTGATGGTCCTTCCGTCGTCGATCCTGCTCGCGTTGTACTTCGTTCGTCGCCGGCAGCGCGCCTTCGTGCCGCTGGCGCCTCTCCCCAGCTGACGGGAGCTCCAATGCCACTCGGCATGCCACTCCGCGGCGATCGCGTGATGCGCTACGTGAACGCCTTCTGCCCCCACTGTCACGAGGAACATCCGGCGCAGGACCTCGCTGATGTGCGACGCCTCGCCGGCTATCTCACCGAGTACGACGGCAAGGTCTGGCTCGTGCGCGGCTGTCCGGACCACGGCCGCATAACGACGCTCTACGATGACGAGCCCGAGATCCTCCGCTGGCTGGAACAGTGGACGGCACCGACCAAGACGCACATCCCCGATCACGCCGGCAACTTCGATCCCGTGCCGCTCGCGTACAAGCGCGGTCTGGGCGAGATGCAGACGCAGCACACCTGCATTCTCCTCGAGGATATCACCGCCGCGTGCAACCTCACCTGCCCGACCTGCTTCGCGGATTCATCGCCGAGCGTGCACGGCTTCGTGCCGGTGAAGGACGTGCTCGCGAACGTCGACGCGCGCCTCTCGCGCGAGAACGGCCGGCTAGATGTCCTGATGCTGAGCGGCGGCGAGCCAACGATTCATCCCGACCTCATGCCGCTCCTCGAGGAGCTGCTGGAGCGGGACATTCAGCGAATCGTCATCAACACCAATGGCATTCAGATCGCGAAGAACGACCGGCTGCTCGAGTTTCTCGAACGGAACAACCATCGCGTCGAGACCTACTTCCAGTTCGATGGCTTCCGGCTCGAGACGCACAAGGCGCACCGGGGCGCGGACCTCCGTCGGATCAAGCGCGAAGCGATCGACCGGCTGAGCGCTGCCGGTGTCTTCACGACGCTCACGATGACCGTGTCGCTCGGAGTGAACGACGACGAGATCGGCGACGTCGTGCAATTCGTGCTCGATACGCCGTTCGTGAACGGCCTGTCGATCCAGCCGCAGTTCGGATCGGGTCGCTCGGCCCGAATCGATCCCTTGAAGCGCCTGACGCATGGCGGCGTGCTCGCGCGGCTCGGCCCACAAACGAACGGGCTCGTCACCTGGAAGGACCTCACCGCGCTCCCGTGCTCGCACCCGCACTGCTGCAGCATCGGCTATATGATTCGCACCGACGCGGGGGAGTGGCGATCGCTGCTCAATCTCATCGGGCCAGAGCGCGTGAAGGAGCATCTCGGCCTCGTGAGCAACCGCATCGCCGACGCACAGATCACGGCCCAGCTTCGCGGGCTGGTGAAGGAAGCGCTCCTCGGCCTCTTCAGCGAGCGCAGCTCGCTCACCCAGCCGTCCATCGCGGAGCTCTTTCGCGACGTGTGCGAGGCGTGTGACCTCGGCCTGAGCACGCTCGTTAGGCTCGCCGGTCAGGCGATGCTCGGCAACCGGAGCGGATTCCGGAAGCTCGTGTCGGAGCGGATCAAGCGCCTCAACGTGAAGCCGTTCATGGACATGAACACGATGATCGAGGAGCGGCTGATGCAGTGCTGCGTGCACGTCGGCACCCAGGATGGCGACGCCCATCAGTGTGTCCCGTTCTGCGCCGCGCAGGCATGGCGGCCGTTGAGCAGCATGAAACCGTCGGAGGTCGTGGCGCGAGCGACGCGTGCCGCGCGCGAGCACGAGCTCGTGGCCGGCGACTGACTACGGAGAGATACCGATGACGCCACCACCATTCGACGTGCCGAGGCCCGAGGCGCCGCGCTCCATCGACCCGGTGCGCTTCTGCGCGATGACCACCGTCGCGCTCATCGCCTGGATCGTGAGCCCGCCGGTGTGCCTGATGATCATGAGCGGCTTCGGACTGTGGGCGTACGCCCGCGCCATTCGCGGCGGCCTGCGCGAGAGCCGCTGTGTGCTCAAACGTCCCGTACTCGTCCTCGGTTATCTGACGCTGACGTTCGTCGCCGGCGCGTTCGGTCTGGTCGCCCACCTCATCGGTGGCTGACGCCCCGAATCGTTAGGCGAGCGCGGTGGCGGAAGGGCGGGGTGCGGCGGACGCGCAGGAGGAGTTGGTGCTATTGGAGGCCGATGAGCTCGCGCTTGCACTGCCAACGATGATCAGCACGGCGAGTGCGATCGCCGCCACTGCCAGCACCGTGCGACCAACGGCCACCTGCTTCGTCGCCACGCTCTCGACATCACTCGTCGCGTACGCCACCCGCTCACGCGTCGACGAAGTCGCCGGGGCACTCATCCCGACGATGCTGTCACCGATGAGTCGCGCGTCGTAGATGTCGGCGAACGCCCCGCCCCGGAAGTTCAGCCGCACTGCGCCGCGCGCCCCATTCTCGGCCGAGATGCTCGACGGTGCCGGCCCAGGCTGGACATGCCAGCTCGTGCACGCCGTCGTCGTTACGGCGATGAGCGCCGTCACCTTGCGTCGCATGGGGCCTCCAGGCCGCCGACGACGCGAAGTTAGCGCATCTCGTTTTTGGATGCCAGGTCGCGTCGTGACCACGTACCACCCGCCACCGTACCGAAGGGCGAGCAGCGCACTAATTTCCCGGTGCCCGTTCCGGAGAGATTGAAGTGTCGTCGAAGAATCGCATCAGGCGAGCGGTATCGCTCGCTGTCCTGTTCGCTGCCCCCGCTGTCGCGCAGACGCCTGCCGCCGCGCCGCCCGCCCTCGCGTCACAGGTCGAGGTTCTGCGTACTACCCACGGCGTGCCGCACATCCGCGCGCAGAACCTCAAAGCCGCCGCCTACGCGCTCGCCTACGTCCAGCTCGAGGACTACGGTCCGCGCGTCGCCTACGCTCTCGTGCGCTCACAGGGGCAGATGGGCAGGTGGTTCGGCCACGACAGCATCGACGGCGACTTCCCGGCTCGGCTCGCGCACGACGTCGCCGTTAGGCAGTATGCCACCCTCGACCAGGACACGCGCGACGTGTACGAGGGATTCGCCGCCGGCGCGAACCGGTACGTCGAGCTCCATCCCGAAGAATTTGTCGCCGGATTCAATCCACAGTTCACCGCCTTCGACGTCGCGGCGAAGGACGTGGAGCTCCCGTCGCCCACTGCCGCGCGCCGCTTCCTTGCGCGAATGGAGCCCGAGCAGCCGCGTCGCGCGCGTCGCCCCGCGCCCTCGAACGAACCTCCTGAGGGCGCGAGCAGCGGCTTCCCCGATGATCTGCCGGACTACGGCTCCAACGCGTGGGCCTTCGCGCCGAGTCGCACGAAGTCGGGCCGAGCCATCCTCATGCGGAATCCGCACCTCTCGTGGGACGCCGGCTACTACGAGGCGCAGATCACGGTGCCTAACGTGTTGGAGTGGTACGGCGACTTCCGCATCGGCGGCCCGTTCAGCGTCGTCGGCGGATTCAATCACGACCTCGGCTTCGCGACGACGAACAACGCGCCCGATCTGAACGCCATCTACGCCCTCGACGTCGACTCGACCAAGGCGGATGCGTATTACTTCGACGGAACATCGCACCCCCTCGAGCATCAGCTCGTGACGGCGGAGTACAAGAACGGGCCGGGACTCGCCAGCGAGACGCGCGAGATGTGGCGAACGTCGTTAGGCCCCGTGATCTACCGCGGCGGCGGCAAGATCTACGTCCTCAAAGCCGCCAACGACGGCGAGTACCGCGCCGGGGAGCAGTTTCTCCGCATGATGCGCGCGAAGTCCCTCGCCGAGTGGAAGGAAGCGATGCGGATGCGCGCGCGCGTCAACTCGAACTTCACCTACGCAGATCGGGCGGGGCACATCTTCTACGTGTGGAACGCGTCGATCCCCTCGCTGCCGCATCCGAGCGCCGACGACAGCGCCGCCGTTCCCGCGCACGCGAGCGCCGACGTCTGGACGCGGTACGTCCCGTGGGATTCGCTCCCGCAGGTGCTCGATCCGAAGGGTGGCTACGTGCAGAATTCCAACGACCCGCCGTATCTCACCAATCTGCATCAGCCGCTCGACCGCGCGCGCTACCCCGAGAACTTCCCCGATCCCAAGCTCGGCCTCCGTACGCAGATGAGTCTCCAGCTCATCGACACCGACCGGAAGTTGAGTCTCGAGGATGTCATCGCCCTCAAGCACTCGTACCATATGCTCCTCGCCGACCGCGTGAAGAGCGATCTCATCGCCGCCGTGCGTGCGTCGAATCCGGCGCCTAACGTCGCGCAGGCCGCCGACGCGCTCGCGAAGTGGGACAACACCGTCGCGCCGACGAGCAAAGGTGGCGTGCTCTTCGAGATCTGGTGGCGCCATTACATCCAGGGCACCCCGGCCGACAGCATGTTCGCCCAGCCGTGGACGATCACCGCGCCCGCGGCGACGCCGCGCGGCCTCAAGGATCCGGCGCGCGCCGTGGCCGCATTCTCATGGGCCGTCGACGAGACGACGCGCCGCTTCGGCGCGGCCGATGTCGCTTGGGGCGACGTGCATCGCGTTCGCGTCGGCAGCGTCGACGTCCCCGTGGGTGGCTGCAATGGTGATCTTGGATGCTTCCGCGTCCTTTGGTTCCGGAACGAGCCCGATGGGAAGCGCGCCGCGCAGGGGGGCGACGGCTGGATCCTCGCCGTCGAGTTCACCGACACGCCGCGCGCCTATTCCATTCTCGCCTACGGCGAGAGCGACCGCGCCGACTCACCCTTCCACGACGATCAGGCGACGATGTTCGCGCACGGCGAGCTGAAGAAAGTGGATCTCACTCCCCGCGACGTCGAAGCGCATACTATTCGCCGCTATCGACCCGGCCTCATACGTTAGGCAAGCAGCGTCGTGGATCAGCCGTGCCGCATTAGAGATATCTAATGTTCGGTCGGCACACTCGATGCCTTGGTCGCTGTCGTTCGGCGCCGGCGGGTGCGTTCTCCCTCACGAGCGAGGGTCGGGAACCGTCGGCGCGTGTCAGACCACGACAGAGTGTCCTCTTCCCGAGTCCGCGCGGGTGGACACCGCTGCACATCTCATTGCTGGAGGAAACGTGATTCGACGAGCCGGAACCATCCTGTTGACCACGATTGCGATCCACGCGATGCCCGCGACTGCGAATTGTCAATCGTTCGGTCGGTGGAACCCCGTTCTCACCGAGCAAACGCCTGATGCCGCGGCACTGGGGACCCTCGGGCGCGGCTTCCTCCAGTACGGTGTAACCGGTGATGATGGCTACACCACCGCGGCCGGGCTCGGCATGTTGGGCGGCATGCTCCGCGCGACCTATGCGCACAGCTACTTGCGATCGGTCTGGGGACTCGGCTATGCCCGCATGCTCGCCGCGAAGGACGCGGGGAAGCTGGGAACCTGGGGCGCCGGCGTGGACATCAGCGGCGCGATGGACTTCCGTCAGCGGGCCGCCCTGGCATCTCGTGCGAGCAGCGTGTCGATGCCGCTCTCCCTGCGCTGGGGCTCCCCGTCACGGCTCTCGATTGGGCCCTATGTCGCGCCGTACGCCGAGATCGGGCGCGCGACGACGTATCAGCTAACGAATTGCGATCAGGACGGATTCTGCAGCGTGGTGCCCGCCGCTCTCATTCAGACGCACGCGTTTGGCTTGGAGTATGGAGTGCAGCTCACCGCGTGGCGGTTCAGCTTCGAGATTGGACTGAAGGATATAGCCAATACCGCGCTCGGCTACTCGAGGTATCAGGCTGGCGCGGGGCTGCGGCTGCGCTTCTAAGGCGGCATCAAGACGGGTTGCTGGCGTCGCTCCACGGGCGGCGTGACTTTCTTCGCCGCTACGCTCGTTTCTTGCGTGACGACGCCGCTGCCTCACATCGGGAGCAGCCATGCGCTTGCGTCTATCCAGCCTCGCCGCCTTCGTCATCTGTGTGGTTTCGATTCGCGCCGAAAGCCAGCGACCGGGCGAGTCGAACCCCGCGCTCCATCAGCACACCATCGACGCCGCGGCGTTAGGCGCGAGCCCCGCCACCTTCGCGCAGTACGGCCTGCCCGATAACCTGGGCTGGAGTGCGATCACAGGTCTGCCGTTTGGCGGCGGCGTGTTGCGGGCGGGCTATACAACTGGCTGGGAGACGCGCGTTGTGAGCCTTGGCTATGCGCGGACGATTGCGCGGAAGGATCTCGGCGTGCTTGGCACCGTTGCATCCGGGCTCGACGTGATCGGAGCCTACAACACCGCGTATGCGAGCGCCCGCGCTGATCGTGCCGTGCGCGCTTCGATCCCTCTGTCGCTACGCTGGGGCAGTCCGAGCGCATTCTCCTTCGCGCCCTACGTCGCGCCTTTTGCGGAGGTTGGAAGTCGCTCGAGCAACGTTGCGGACTGCGATTTCTGTTTCACCAGCCATCGCTCCGGCCTCAGCCCGACGCGCTCGACCGGAGTGATCACGGGCTTCGACCTCACCGTTTGGCGCTTGGGACTCGACTTCGCCGCTCGAAATGTCTGGGGACATCGGTTCGACGAGAGCCGGTACTCAGCGAGTATTCGGTGGAGCTTCTCCCGTTAGGCGGTCCTCTTCCGCCTGATCGAGCATCCCAATAAAGAGCGGCAACGTCAATTCAAAAAGGCGTTGCCGCTCTTCTGTCAGTGGTTTCAGGGCCTGTCAGTGTCGTCAGGGGCCATCGTTCATGCGCCGGGTGGCGCGTCCGGCTCAATCCGGCTTGCGGCGCGTGCTGTCCGCCGGTGTGGCCGGCTTCGGCGGCTCGAACTCCTTTTCAGGAATCTTGAACCCCTGATCGACGTTCGCGTCCGGCCACGTGCCGAGCACGCGCTGCGCGATGTAGTCACCCATCTTCGGCCCGAACTTGAACCCCTCCGCGTTCCCGCCCGCGGCGATCCAGACATTGCTCATCTGCGGGTGGTGATCGACGATGAAGTTGCCGTTGGACGTGAGCTCGTAATGGCACGCGTGCGTCTGCGCGATCGCCGCGTCCTTGAGCAGCGGAAAGCGGTGCGCGACGAATCGCCGCGAGCCGTCGATGCGCTCCTGATTCGCCCAGCGGTCGCTCGTATCCGGGTCCTGCTGCTGCGGTGGCACGTCGGCCTGCGCCTGCCCGCTCTGCCTTGCGCCGCTCGCATTCGTATTCGCGTTCGCCGCGTTGGAGCCCGTGTCGACGGCGGGCGCGGTCGCGCTCTGACTTCCCGCCGCATTCCCGGTCGCGACCGTTTGCGGCGGCGTCGGCCCGCGCTCGCTGCCGCGCACGCGAAAGCCCCGATTGTCCACGGGCAGCGCCGGCCAGCCCGTGACCCCCGGAAAGTTGAAGCTCGGAAGATTAGGATATGTGAAACGATGGTCCCCGACCGGCGTCGCGAAGTAGCAGACGTATCCGATGGGGATGCGCGTCTTCTTCGCGAACAGATCCGGGAAGGTCTTGCCTAACCACGGTCCGACTGCGTACACGAACGTGTCGGCGCGCAGCGTCGTGCCCGTGTCGAGCGCGATCTCCTCCAACCGTCCGCCGACAACCTTCGACGGCGTCGCACGTCCGATGACGATCTGGCCACCGAGCTTCTCGAAGGCCGCCGCCACGGTCTGTGCCGCGCGTCGCGCCCTGACGACGCCCGCGTCGGGCTCGTAGAGCACCGCGCTGATGTCGTCGACCGCGATCACTGGAAATGACTTGCGGACGTCCTCGGGATGGACAATGGAATACGGAATCTTGTGCTTGTCCCACCAGAGCTTGCACCGGAGCTGGAAGTTGTCCCAGTCCTCGCGCAGGATCAGATCGCCGGTGACGTGAAACAGGTTCAACCTCAGGTCACGGCCCCACTCCTCGTCGAACGCCTTCCACCGTTGCATCGATTCCCGCGCCCAGAGCATCCAGAGCTCGCCCTGCGTGCCGGGCCGATCGCCGTACGACGATCGCACGCCGCGCGACTCGTCGCCCGAGGTCGAACGCGCATTCCCGGGACCGTATGCGTCGACGAGCGTGACCTTGGCGCCGCTCTTCCGCAGATGATAGGCGGTGAAGCTCCCCCAGATCCCGGCGCCGATGACGACGACGTCCGGTGACGGGCTCGCGTGCACCGCTGCCCCGCCATTCGCCTCCTTTGGGTCTCCGGCCTCCGCGCCCGCCGCGCTGCTGCCGAGGAGAAGCAACCCCGCCCCCGCTCCAGCGGCCTTGATGAACTCGCGCCGCGGCAACTGCCCAGCGCGCTCGGTCGACTCGTCGGTCATGCGTATCGTCCGGGAGGATGAATCGGGCGACAACATGGCTTCCGTGCGGGACGGGCGCAAACGGATCGCCAAATTGCGCACGCGTGGTATTATGGTCACGTCCCGCACCTCACGAGGAGTGGCGTCATGCGTGTCAGCCGTTCGACGACCGTCGTCTGGACGATCATCGCCATTGGTTGCGCGAGCGCGTCCCGCACTGCTCAGGCCCCCGCGTCGGCAGCCCGCGCCCCGCTAGGCGCCAGGCTCACCGCCGACGCCCCCACCGGCGCACCCGTTCCGCTGCGCATCGACCCGAACGCGCGCGTCGTCCGCTCCCTGGTCCCCAATCTTCCCGCGGCCACATACTGGCCTGCCCAGGCCGACCGCGGCGAGCGCGTCTTCAACGGGACGTGCGCCGCCTGCCATGCCCGCGCTCAGTTCATCGGCCAGACCTTCGTCGACGCCTGGAACGACCGCCGGGTCTCCGATTTCTATACGCTCATCCGGAGCACGATGCCGGTGAACGACCCTGGCAGCCTCAAGGATGAGGAGTACCTGGCGGTAGTTTCGTATTTGCTCAAGGCGAATCACGCTGCCGCGGGCACTGATTCGCTCGCGGCGGACTCGGGGACGGTACGGGGAAGGAGGATAGCCGTTAAGGCACCTTGATCTATGGCTTGCGGCGCTTGGGTCCCGGTAACGAGAGCATCAACTGTGAAACGCGGACAGTGCCTGACAGGGCGCTGACACTTCGCGGACTAGGGGTGCGCGGGATCGTTCGTTGATACCAGGCGCTTGAACTTTGGTTTGGGGCCGAAGTGTAGCAGGAGCCCGACTGTGAACGGTGTTGCTCGCAGGTAGTTGAGCAATTGTCGAGCATCGTTTGGATTGAGCAGTTCTGTCGACTTCACCTCGACGATGACGGCGTCATCCACGACGAAATCCATCCTGTACCGCGCCACCTGCACACCCCGGTAGTACACGGGCGTCAGAACTTCGCGCGACACGCGATGGCCGCGCCGCCGGAGCTCCACGGCGAGAGCACCGCAGTACACGTTCTCTAGAAAGCCATAGCCGAGAGCGTCGTAGACCGCATAGAAGGCGGCCAAGATCGACTTCGTCAGTTCCTCATACAACAATTTCCCCGTCCGCGCCGTGTCCGCGCAGTGTCCGGCCGTGTCCGCGTTTCCATGCGTTGATGATTGTCCGTTCTGGGAGTCATCGGAGTTTCCAGATCTTAGCCTCATAGCCCCAATCTGACGCGAGCTCTCGGCATCGCCGCATCAATTCATTTCCGCAGGTACCATGTCTTGGCGAATCCGCTGGCCTCTCCCCGCGCACCCGGCTATTCTTCCCGCGCGCGCGTTTCTAAGCGCCCAAGTTCCTACCCGTACTCCGGCCACCGGAGACCCACGCATGTCCTCCAGCCTCGTCAGACGCGGCGCGCTGCTATCCGCGCTCGCGCTCGCTTCGTTCATTCACGCGACCTCAGTCCGCGCCCAAGCGGCCACCGGAGTTGTTCGCGGCCACGTCACCGAGGGATCCGGCGGTCGCGGCATCCCGGAAGTACAGGTCACCATCGCCGGAACGCGCATCGGCGCGATCACCAATGCGAACGGTGACTTCGCGCTGGGCGCGGTGCCGACCGGGGCGCGCACCCTCGACGCGCGGCGCATCGGCTACCAGCCGGTCACCCGCGCCATCTCCGTGAATGCCGGCGACAACGACGTCGGTTCCATCGCGCTGAACGTCAGCGCCGTGAACCTCAACGAAGTCGTCGTCACCGGCACCGGCACCGCGACCGAGAAGCGCGCCGTCGGCACCAGCATCGCCACAGTCGACTCGGCGCTCATCAGCCGAGCGGAGGCGGTGACTGTCGATCAGGCCATGCAGGGGAAAATCCCGGGCGCTCAGATCACGCAGAACTCGGGCAGTCCGGGCGGCGGCGGTATCTCCGTTCGCCTGCGCGGTACGAACTCGTTCATCTCTGGCTCCGATCCGCTCTACATCGTCGACGGCGTCATCATCGACAACGGCTCCGCGCAGCTCGCCGACCTCGGCATTCGGTCGAACCCGCAGAACCGACTCGCCGATCTCAACCCGGACGACATCGAGCACATCGAGGTGACGCGCGGCGCCGCCGCGGCCGCGCTCTATGGCTCGCGCGCGAACAACGGCGTCGTCCAGATCTTCACGAAGCGCGGCACGATTGGCAAAGCGCACTACACCGCCAGCACGCGCTTCTCATACAGCCAGCTGCGCGAGCAGCAGCCGTTCAACTTCTATCCGTTCAACGAGAACGGCATCGCCGTCAACCGCTACAACTATCAGGACTCCATCTTCCACCGCGCGCCGGCCAATGAGCAGAATCTCACGGTCGAGGGTGGGAACGATCAGACTCGTTACTACATCAGCGGCAACTTCGCCGACGAGCAGGGCATCATGCGGTCGACGTCGTCGCGCCGCTCGGGCGCGCGCGTGAATCTCCAGCAGCAGCTCGCGTCGAAGCTGATCGGCAACATCACCGCGAACTACGTCACGACGCACAACGAGCTGCAGGCGTTCGGCGAGCAGAACGACTACGGCATCATGGGCTCGCTCTTCTTCGCGCCGACGAGCGTCAACTTCTCCCCGACGAACGGCATCTACCCGCTGCCGCCGTCGTTAGGCACGAACCCGCTCCTCGCCATCGACAAGATTCGCAACCCGCAGCAGATCGACCGCTTCATCGGCTCCGCGAAGCTGACGTGGACGCCGCTCACCAACGTCCTCTTCGACTACACCCTCGGACTCGACAACACGGGCTTCGAGCAGCGCCAGTTTGTCCCGCGCAACGCCGTCCTCGGCACCGCGCCGCTCGCCACGGGTCGCTCGCAGTCGGTCTTCCAGTCGTCGCGCGTCATCAACCAGGACGGCGTTGGCAGCTACACCTGGAACCCGATCGGGCCCTTCGATCTGCGCACGACTGCCGGGGTGAACTACACCGACCAGCGGATACGCATGACCAGCGCGACGGCGAACGGTCTCGCTCCGGTCGGCGATCTCGTGAGCGCGGGCTCGATCTTCGCCGCCGGCCAGACCGACGTCGAGCTGCGTACGCTCGGCTTCTATGGCCAGCAGGAAGCTGCCTGGAAGAACAAGCTCTTCCTCACGGCCGGAGTTCGCTACGACGCATCGTCGACCTTCGCGCCCTCGGAGCGGTGGCAGGCGTTCCCGAAGTTCTCGGCGTCATACGTCGTCGTCGACAACAAGCCTGGCGCCCTCAATAATCTCCGGCTTCGTTCCGCGTTAGGCTGGGCGGGCAGCCAGCCGAGCATCGTCAACGCGTACTCGCAGTTCATCACGTTCACGCAGCTGCCGTTTGCGGGGCGTCCTGGCTTCGTCAATGACGTCACCTTCGGCAACCCGAATCTGAAGAACGAGCGGGCGCGCGAGTGGGAGGTCGGCGCCGACGTCGGCTTCCTCGAGGGCCGCGTCTCGACCGAGGCGACGTACTACAATCGCCTCGTCTCCGATCTCCTCTTCTTCAAGCCGCTGCCGACGAGCACCGGCTTCTCGCGGCAGTTCGCGCCGATCGGATCGATGTCGAACAAAGGGTTCGAGCTACTCCTTCACACCCAGAACCTCGACCGGCAGAGCGTGAGCTGGTCGTCGACGATCACCTACGCTCACAACAAGAATCTCGTCGAGAGCCTCAGCATCCAGGACTTCCAGTCCGCGGGGGGCTACCCGAACCGGATCCGCGCCGGCTACCCCGCCGGCGTCTTCTACGGCTCGTACGCCGCGCGCGACTGCGTCACCGGCGCGCTGCTCCTCGATTCGTTAGGCCGCTATCGCCGGAGCAATCAGACCGTGGACATGGGCGCAACGCTCGCCCAGCGCCATGCGATCAGCAACGGCACGTGTAACGATTCGCTCAACGCGATCATCGGCGACCCGAATCCGAAGTGGACGGGCTCGCTGCTCAACGAAGTGACGCTGATGCGCCGCCTCCGCCTCCGCATGCTCCTCGACGGCGTGTTCGGCAACCAGATCATGAATCTCTCGACGCGCGCGCAGAACGCGGGCATCGCCAGCAATTCCCACTCGTACGAGCGTGAGCTGCTGCCGTACGGCGACCCGCGCAAGCTGGCGCCGGGGTTCAACGCGCGCACCCAGGGCATCTTCCAGTACTGGATCGAGGACGGCACGTTCGTGAAGCTCCGCGAGCTGGCGGCGAGCTACACCATCGACGCGGCCATCGTTAGGCGCTACTTCCGCGATGGTGTCGATCTCACCCTCTCGGGCCGCAATCTCTACGTCTGGACCGATTACAGCGGCTACGATCCCGAGATCAATCTCTTCGGCACCAACGCCGGCGGCGTCGGCTCGGTGCAGACGACAGCCGCCGATCGCGGCTTCGACTTCGGTGGATACCCAATCCCGCGCACCTGGTCGTTGAGCGCGCGGTTCACGTTCTGATGACGGAGACATGCACATGCGCATGATGAAGCATCGCGCGGTGGCAGTCGCCGCGCTGTCGGTGGTCACGCTCGGCGCGTGCAACCTCGACATTCAGAATCCCAATCAGCCGACGCAGGAGCAGGTGACGACCAGTCCTGAAGGCGTCATCGCGCTCGCCACCGGTCTCCAGGGCCGATTCGCGCAGTCGTACGGCAACTTCGCCTACATGGCGGGGCTCGTGACGGATGAATTTGCGTCGACGTCGGCCGCGCTCATCTCGATCTCGGACGCTGAACAGGGCGCGGTCCCCAGTGGTACTGGGATCGCCGAAAACGTCTTCAACTCGGTGTATCGCACCGTGCGGACGGCCGACGATCTGCTCGCGGGCTCGGTCGCGCTCGCGTCGCAGTTCGACGCCGGCACGCGGAGCGGCATCCGCGCGCTCGCCTTCGCCCTCAAGGCAGAGGCGTTAGGCGAAGCGCTCCAGTCCTACCAGAAGATCCCAATCAAAACGTACAACGTCACGGCTCCGACCTACGTCGGTCGGTCGGAGGCGCTGCCCTACGTGCGCGCGCTCATCGACTCCGCCGCTGCCGAGATCGCCGCCACGCCGCCGAGCGCATTCTTCAATACGACCATCCTCACGCCGGGGATGAGCCTGCCGAACATCATCCAGCTCTTCCGTGCTCGTTATGCGAGGATGGCGAATGATGACGCCACGGCGCTCGCGGCGGCGAATGCCGTCGCCCGCACCGGGCCGGCCGCGCTGTCGGTGCTGACCTTCCCGTCGCCGACGGTCAACTTCTACGCGAACGTCACCGGCGGCACGAACGGCATCGCGCCACGCCGCCAGTACCGGACGTCGATGCAGGCGGCTGATCAACGTTGGGCATATTTCGTCGCGCCATCGACGACGCTCACCGGCCGCGTTGGCGCGCTCCTCGATCCCTGGCTGCGTTACGCCAACCCGCAGGCGCCGCTCCCGGTGTACATGCCTGACGAGGCGCTGCTCATCAAGGCCGAGGCGCTGACGCATCAGAACCAGCTCGCGCAGGCGCAGGCCGTGCTCGACTCGGTGCGCACGGACTGCACCGGCGGCCGCGGCCTCGACGACCCGAAAGCCTGCCTCCCACCGTTAGGCGCGCAGCTCACGCAGCAGCAGCTGCTCGACGAGATCTACCTGCAGCGGAAGTATGAGCTCTTCGGCACCGGGCTCCGCTGGGAGGACACGCGTCGACTCGGCGCCATCATTGGGCCGGTTGCCGCGCCCGCGGTCCCGACCTCCGGCCAGCGCTGCTGGCTGCCATACGCGGTCGGCGATCGCAACGCCAACCCGAACGCGACATTCACCGCGCTCCCTGATCCTACGGAGCCCTCGACATTCCCGTCCAGCTGCACGACGAGCTGAGGGCCCGCCCATGCACTTCTTCTCCACTCGTATGAATCGCTTTCTCGTTAGGCTCGTCGCCCTCGGCGCCGCTGTCGGTCTCACCGTCGCCTGCGGGACGAAGGAGGCGCCGACGGGACTCCAGCCCACCGGGCCGACCGGGCGCATCCGCTTCGTGAACCTGATCAACGATCCGGCGCGCAATCCCGTCAACGCCATCCTCGAGCAGCTCCCCTTCGGCGTGAACCTCGGCTACGGCGGCTCGACGCCGTCGAGCCTCCCCGCGCCGAATACCGCGAACTATTCGGCGATCTACGCCGGCGACCGCTCGCTCATCCTCAAGAAGACGGCCGACACGAACGTCACCGTCGCGTCGTTCACCATTCCGATGGTGGCGAACCAGGATCGTACGGTCTATGCCGTCGGTGGCACCGGTGGCGCCACCGTGACATCGTTCTCGACAACCGATGACAACACCACCGCGATTCCCGCCGGCCAGACCTCGGTGCGAGTGGTGAACCTGAGCCCCGCCGCGGGCGCGGTGGACGTCTTCGTCACGGCGCCTAACGCGGATCTCGCAACCGCGACGCCGGTCGCGACCAACGTCGCCCCCTCGGCGGCGTCGGTGTACGCGAACATCGCACCACTTGGGTCGTACCAGGTGCGCGCCGTGCCCGCGGGAACCGCAGCCGCTAACCGCGCGGCGAACGTACTTGTGAGCGTGACTCCGACAGTGCCGGCGACACTCGGCGTGGGGACGGGACATACGGTGATCATCGCCGACAAGCCGGCCGGCGGGGCGCCACCGACTGCATTTGTATTGACGGATCGCTAGTATCTTCCCGCTCGATCGGTATGCCGGCCGGATGCTCCGCGATGGAACATCCGGCCGGCTTTGTGTTGGTGAGCTGCGCGAGAGTTGAGACTGAGAACTCAGGCGTCAGCAATCAGACACGGTCTCTCCGTACGTGGCGCGCGAGCATCTCACCCACGACAACGAGTCCAGAATCGAGACGGCAGCAGCGAGGCATCGGACGTGAGATGCAAACCTCTCAGTCTCACCTCTCACCGCTCGAGGCCGAGGTCTCGATTCTGGACTCGCCGTACCGGGTGAGATGTCGGCCTGGCGCATGGAAAGGGGCGGATCTCAGAACTGAGACCTGAGATCTCAGTCTGATCTGAATCTATCCCTTGTTGACATAGGCTTCTACGTGACGTATACCTATGTCACCAATGCCTACAGGCTGAGCATGGCGGGATCGAATCTCTACACCGGCACCCTCGATCTGCTGATCCTCAAAGCCGTCTCGTGGGGGCCGCGTCACGGCTACGCCATCGGCCGCTGGATCCGCGAGACGACCGAAGACGTCCTCGTCGTTCAGGAAGGGGT
>JAJKIR010000193.1 GCA_021154325.1 Gemmatimonas sp. | reverse complement strand
CAGGCGTCGCTGGTGTAGTACGTCGCCGGACTCGAGATCTGGTTGCCGGGCGCGCATTGCGGATCCGGCGTTTGCGCCTGGCTCTTCACCGCGACCACGCCGAGCAGAGCGAGCGCGAGAACACGCTTCATGTTGATCATCTCCTAATTGAGTACGACCTGACCCGACCCTCGTACGACACGCCCGGCGCGCCAGCCCCTTACTCCAACAGACTGTGCGGAGCGGACGATCGTTTCGACGTCGCGGGACGCGGCGACGACTACCATGCCGACGCCCATGTTGAACGCGCGAAACATCTCGTCTCGGGCAACGCCGCCGGCCTCCTGCAGCCGCGCAAACAGATTGGGAATCTCCCAGCTGCTCGTATCGATTTCCGCGTCGAGCGTGGGCGGCAGTGCCCGATTGACGTTCCCGGGCAGACCTCCACCGGTTATGTGGGCCATAGCGTGAATCGTGCCGAGCACCGGCGCCAACGCGGGGAGATACGAGCGGTGGATTCGGAGCAGCACGTCGGAAGTCGAGGCACTCTCGCCGGGAAAGGGATCAGTCGGCCGAAGCCGCATGCGTTCCGACACGATGCGGCGAGCGAGCGAGTACCCATTGGTATGGAGGCCCGAGCTCTCGAGCGCGATCAACACGTCGCTCTCCTGAACCCGATCCGGCCCCAGCACCGCGTCCTCCTCGACCCATCCGACGACGAATCCGGCCAGATCATAGTCCGGCGGCGTGTACACTCCCGGCATCTCCGCCGTCTCGCCACCGATGAGTGAACACTCATTCTCGCGGCAACCGGCCGCGACACCAGCGACCACCGCCTCGACCACGGCCGGCTCGAGGACGCCGAACGCGACGTAATCGAGAAAGAAGAGCGGCCGCGCTCCCTGCACGAGGATGTCGTTCGTGCAGTGATTCACGAGATCGTGTCCAATAGTGTCGTGTCGACCCGACTCGATCGCGACCTTGATCTTGGTTCCGACACCATCGGCGCTGGCAACGAGCACCGGCTGTCTCGCGCCGGCGGGCATGCGAAACATTCCGCCGAAGCCGCCAAAGCGACCGCGTGCACCGGCGGTGAAGGTGGACTCGACGAGACGCTTGATGCGCGACTTGGCGTCGTCGGCCGCATCGATGTCCACGCCCGCCGAGCGATAGTCGAGAGCGCCGCCGCGCTCCGTCACGCCCGCATCTCCTGCTCGAACGCGACGAGCCGATGGAACTCGCGCACCCGCGCCTCGACGTCCTCAGCGCCAACCTCGAGCAGTCGCTCGATCGAGAATTTCTCCACGGCGAACGACCCCATCGCCGAACCATAGACGACGGCGCGACGCAAGCCGCGCTCGGAGAGATCGTCGTGGCGCGCGAGATACCCCATGAAGCCGCCGGCGAACGAGTCGCCCGCGCCCGTGGGATCGAAGACATCTTCGAGTGGATACGCGGGCGCGAAAAAGATTTCACGTTCGCTGAACATGAACGCGCCGTGCTCGCCCTTTTTCACGATCACGAGCTTTGGCCCGCGACTCATGATCCAGCGCGCCGCCTTGAGCAGATTGTATTTCTCCGTGAGCTGCCGCGCTTCGCCCTCGTTGAGCGTGATGAGATCGACGCGCCCGAGCAGCTCGAGGAGCTCCGGACGCCGACTCTCGATCCAGAAGTTCATCGTGTCGCACGCGACGAGCTTGGGCCGCTCGATCTGCGTCAACACGTCGAGTTGAAGGCGCGGGTCGATG
Source organism: Gemmatimonas sp. (assembly GCA_021154325.1). Classification (GTDB taxonomy): domain Bacteria; phylum Gemmatimonadota; class Gemmatimonadetes; order Gemmatimonadales; family Gemmatimonadaceae; genus AG2. The sequence goes on along the minus strand of JAJKIR010000193.1, from coordinate 26,010 downwards.
TTGCCGAGGAAGACGTATTCGGCGCGACGGAAGGCCGGAGGGATCTTGGGCCGGAAGTTCGAGAAGACTCCGAGATGCGTCTCGAGCGTCTCGGCGACATTGAGGTCGTGGCGATACCGGCCGCGCCAGCGGAAGGAGCGCCCCTCGGCGCGCTCCAATCCCGTGAGATCGACTCCGCGCTTCGCGAGCGGCTCGAGCTTCTCGACGGGATAGTCGCTGCCGATGACACCGACGAGCTGCACGCCGCAGAGGTGGCTCGCCGACGCCGAGAAGAACGTCGCCGAGCCGCCAAGGACGTCGTCGGCTTTGCCGAATGGCGTCTCCACGGAGTCCAGCGCGACGGAACCGACTACGAGAAGGGTCATGGTTTGGAGGCGTTTGTCACATCCGCTCCGGCGCGGTGATGCCTAAGGCGCGGAGGCCATTGCGGATGACGATCTGCGCGGCGCGGGCGAGCACGAGACGGGCGCGCAGGATCGGCTCCGGCTCGTTGAGGACGTGCGCCTTGTGATACCAGAGATGCACCCTGCCCGCCGTATCGAGCAGGTATGTCGTTAGGCGCTGCGGCTCGAGCGCGTCCGCGGCACTGGCGAGCGCCGCCGGGAAATCGAGCAGCGCCTTCATGAGCTCCTGCTCCTCGGGAAGCGCGAGCACGCCAAAGTCGACGCCGTCAGCGCCGATCGACGCCGGATCGATTTCGCCGACGCGGAAGATTCCCGACATCCGCGCGTGCGCCATCTGCACGTAGTAGACGGGATTCTCGTCCGACTGCGACCGGGCGAGGTCGATGTCGAACGCGAGCGGCGAGTCCCCCTTCCGCATCAGAAAGAACCAGCGCACCGCGTCGCGACCCACTTCCTCAACGAGCTCGCGAATTGAAACGATCGTACCGGTCCGCTTCGAGAACTTGACCTCCTCACCGCCGCGCATCAGCGACACCATCTGGTGCAGCACGTAGTCGGGGTAGTTCTGCGGGATTCCCATCTCGAGCGCCTGCAGTCCGACGCGCACGCGCGTTACCGTACTGTGATGGTCCGCGCCCTGAACGTTGATCGCGCGGGTGAAGCCGCGCTCCCATTTCGTGACGTGGTAGGCAACGTCAGGCACGAAGTACGTGTAGTCGCCGCCGAACTGGGCGCTCTTGCGCATCACCCGATCCTTGTCGTCGCCAAAATCGGTCGTGCGGAGCCAGAGCGCGCCATCCATCTCGTACGTGTGGCCCGCCTCGACGAGCCGCTTCACGGTCTTGTCGACTCGGCTCGTGGAGTAGAGCGACGACTCCAGGAAGTAGACGTCGAACTTCACGCCGAACGTCTGTAGGTCGATGTCCTGCTCCTTCCGCAGCTCGGCCACCGCGAACGTGCGAATCGCCTCGAGATTCCCGCCGTGCGCATCGTCGGGGTGCGCGGCGACGTAGCCCTCCGCGATATCGCGGATGTACTCGCCGTGATAGCCATCGGGTGGAATCTCGGCCTGCTCACCGGCGAGCTGGCGCACGCGCGTCTGCACGCTGATCGCGAGATTGTTGATCTGCGCGCCGGCGTCGTTGTAGTAGAACTCCCGCGACACGCGCCAGCCTGTCCACTCCAGCAGCGTCGCGATCGCGTCGCCTAACGCGGCCTGCCGGCCGTGACCGACGTGCAACGGACCGGTCGGATTCGCGGACACGAATTCGACGTTCACCGGACGTCCCTCGCCGGCATCGCTGCGCCCGTACGATTCGTCAGCCTGTATCAGCGACGTGATTCCCCGGGCAACGACTTCCGTGTCGACACGGAAGTTGATGAACCCGGGTCCGGCAATTTCGGCCGAGCGAATTCCGGCGCGCCGGAAATCGATGGCTTCGACTATTCCCTGCGCAAGATCGCGCGGCTTGCTGTGCAGCGGCTTCGCGAGCACGAGCGCGAGGTTCGTCGCCCAGTCACCGAACGAGGGGTCGCGCGGCCGCTCGAGCACCGGCTCGATGGCCTCGGGCGCACCGAGGGACCGCGCCGCTCGCGTGAGCTCGGCGCGAAGCAGATCGGTGGCGGACATCAGCTCTCCGATTTCGGCGTGCCTGAGGAGGGCTTCTTCGCTGGCTTCGCGTCGCCCGAGCTTTTCGTCTCGCTCGGCTTCGCGTCCGTGGACTTCGCGTCTGAGGACTTGGAGTCGCCGGATTTGCTGTCGTTACCAGCGCCGCCCTTCCCCTCACCGCCGCTCCCTTCACCGGACTTGCCCGAGTCGGAGCCGCTCGGCGCCCCCCCGCGGTGTGCGTTCTTGCCGTAGTCAGTGAGATAGAAGCCCGATCCCTTGAACAGCAGTCCGGCACCGCCGGAAACGAGACGCATCGCGATTTTGCCGCACTCCGGGCACGGCACCTCCGCGGTCGCGTCGCTGATTTTCCGATAGAACTTTTCGAACTCGTGTCCGTCGGGGCAGCGGAATTCGTAAGTTGGCATTCGGTCGGGACTTAAGAGCGGGGATCGGAACCGGAAAGCTACTCGGCGCCGGAGGCCGCTTCAAGTCGCGAAAAAGCGAAGGGCGCGACAGCGTCGCGCCCTTCGCCTGCATCAACCGCGAACGAGCTCCGCGCCTAACGAGGCAGCGCGAACGTCACCGCGAAGCTGAAGATCGTGTCGTCGACGAGATCGGCGCCCGCCAGAATGTTGAGCGCGGGCCGCAGCACGACCGACGGTGAGAGCTGGAAGCCCGCACCAAAGCCGATGTCCAGGTAGCTATCCGAGCTGGAGCCGCTCACGCCACCAGCGCTCGCATGCATCGAGGTGTGGCCAAGCGCCACGGACCCGAAGGGCAGGAGCGTGATCTGCCGGTTGAGGGGCAGCGCGCGACCGACGGAGGCGCCGAGCGTGAAGGTCTGGGCCGAGATGTGCAGCGTGTTGCCGCCGCCGAGATCCTGCGACGGGCCAAAGCCGAGGCTGAGCGTCGCGCCGGGGCAGAGCTGCCAGGCGCTGCGATCGGCGAGTGGCATCGCATAGCCGACGCCGCCGCCCAGGAGCAAGCCGTTGCCGCTGAAGCCGTCGTAGCTCGCCATTCCGAGTGAGCCGCCGCCGTACAATCCGCGGGTGTGGCCCCACGTCGCACCGCCGCCGAAGCTGGTGCTGTGGTCGGACATGCCGAGCGTGCCGCCGATGTGGGTCTTGCCGCTGCGGAACGAGAGATCGCCTTGACAGACTTGCGCGGTGGCCGCGGACGCGAACAGCGCGACACCGGCGGCACCGACGAGGATGCGGAACTTCACGTGGCCTCCTGGGAGGTGGTTGGTGGCTGGTGGTCGGCGGTTGGTCTCGCCTGCGACCGATCACTCCCCTTTGGACGAGTTCGCCTCACGAGAAGTCACTCGGGGCAGCTATCAGCTATCAGTCCATAGTTATCAGGGGATCGGAACGAAGCGTTCGGTGAATTGTCATCGTGAGCGAAGCGAAGGATCTCCTCGAAATCGGCTAGATCCCCCTCCTCGCTTCGCTCCTCGGGATGAGAAGAAACATCAACGCTTCGTTCCGAAAACCCTGATAACTATTGACTGATAGCTATGGACTCAGGGAGCATGTCTTCCCCAGACCTCGACGAACGTATTCGCGATCTCGCCGACTGTGGCGCGGCGGCGGACAGCGTCGATGATCAGCGGCATCAGCGCGGGCCGCTGGTGCCGCGAGCCATTGTCACCGTAACAAGTCGCGCTGGCGCGGAGCGCATCGAGAGCGGCCGTTACCGTCTTCTCATCCCGCCGCGCGCGGGCCGCGCGCACGCGCTCGACCTGCTCGCGTTCCAGGCTCGAGTAATCCGGCGTCGGTATATCAGGCGCGTCGCGTCCGTCGCTGAAGCGGTTCACGCCCACGACCACCGTCTCGCCGCGCTCGACGCGCAGCTGGAACTCGTACGCGCTCCGCGCAATCTCTTCCTGGAAGAAGCCTGCGGCGATCGCCGCGGCCGCGCCGCCCATCTCGTCGACGCGTGTGAGCAGCGCGCGGGCCTGTTCCTCGAGCTCGCTCGTTAGGTGCTCGACATAATAGCTCCCCGCCAACGGATCGGCGGTGCTCGCCGCGCCCGATTCGTACGCTATCACCTGCTGCGTTCGGAGAGCGAGCGTCGCGGCTTCTTCCGTCGGGAGCGCCAGCGCTTCGTCGTAGCCGTTGGTGTGCAGCGACTGCGTCCCACCCATCACCGCCGCGAGCGCCTGAATGGCCACGCGAACGACATTGTTCAGGGGCTGCTGCGCCTGGAGCGTGACCCCGCCCGTCTGGGTGTGAAAGCGCAGCCGCGCACTCGCGTCGCTCGCGCCGAAGCGCTCGCGCATGAGCCGAGCATAGATCCGGCGCGCGGCCCGAAACTTCGCGACCTCCTCGAACAGATCGTTATGCGCGGCGAAGAAGAAGGAGAGCCGCGGCGCGAATGCATCGACCGTGAGCCCGGCATCGGTGGCGCGGCGCACGTATTCCATCGCGTTCGCGAAGGTAAACGCCAGCTCCTGAACGGCCGTCGCACCCGCCTCCCGGATGTGGTATCCGGAGATCGAGATCGGATTCCAGTTCGGCACATCGGCGGCACAGAACCGAAACACCTCCGCGATCAGCTCCAGACTCGGCTCCGGCGGATAGATGTAGGTGCCGCGCGCTATGTACTCCTTGAGGATGTCGTTCTGGATCGTACCGGCGATGCGATCGCGGGGAATGCCGCGCTCCTCGGCGACAACCACATACATCGCCAGCAGCGTGGAGGCGGTCGCATTGATCGTCATCGACGTCGACACGCGCTCCAGCGGAATGCCATCGAGCAGGACGTGCATGTCGTCGACGCTATCGATGGCGACACCCACGCGGCCCACCTCGCCTAACGCACGCGGATCGTCCGAGTCGATGCCCATCTGCGTCGGCAGATCGAATGCGACGGAGAGTCCCGTCTGCCCCGCCTCGAGCAGCAGCCGGAATCGGCGGTTCGTCTCGGCCGCGGTGCCGAACCCCGCGTACTGTCGCATCGTCCAGAGGCGGCCGCGATACATCGTTGGCTGGACGCCGCGCGTAAAGGGGAACGACCCCGGATCGCCGAGATCGGCGGCGTAGTCGACGGGAGCGTCGTTAGGCCGATACACGGTCTGGATCGGCAGACCGGACGGCGATTGGAGTTTCTCGTCAGGCATCGGCGCTCGCGCCGGCCGTTACCGCGTCAGGGCGTCAGTCACGCCCCGACGAGCTGCGACACGCCGGAGAGGCACTCCTTGGCCATCTCGACGCACGACTTGCTGCCGATGTACAGCGGCGTCCGCTGGTGCAGCTCCGTCGGAAGCACGTCAAGGACGCGAATCGTTCCGTCGCTCGCCGCGCCACCCGCCTGCTCGACGATGAAGCCGAGGGGATTCGCCTCGTACAGCAGCCGAAGCTTGCCCTTGTGCGACTTCCGGTTTGCCGGATACGCGAAGATGCCGCCGCCAAGGAGATTGCGATGGAAGTCCGCGACGAGCGAGCCGACATAGCGAACGCTGAGCGCCTTTGTGCCGCCTTCCAGTCCGCGGTAGCGGCGCATGAGCATCTTTACATTATCGTCCCAGAGCTGCTCGTACGAGTCGTTCACGGAGAGATAGCGGCCGTCGTCCGGGATTCGAATGTTGGGATGCGACAGCAGGAACTCACCGATCGACGGATCGAGTGTGAAGCCGTGGACGCCCTGCCCCGTCGTGTAAACGAGCATCGTGCTCGAGCCGTAGATCACGTAGCCCGCGGCGACCTGCCGCCGTCCCGGCTGGAGGAGATCCTCCATCTCGCCGTGGCGCCCACGCGTGATCTTGCGTACGACCGAGAAAATAGTTCCTACCGGCACGTTCACGTCGATGTTCGACGATCCGTCGAGCGGATCGAAGAGCAGCACGTACTTGCCGCAGCGGAAATTCTCCGGAATCTGAATGATTCCCGGCTCTTCTTCGGACGCCATCGCGCACAGGCGACCCGTGTGGTCCATCGCCTTGATGATGATCTCGTTCGAGACGACGTCGAGCTTCTGCTGAACCTCGCCCTGCACGTTCTCCGCGCCGGCGGAGCCGAGGATGTCGGCGAGGCCCGCCATGCGGACCTTGCTCGCGATCATCTTCGCGGCAAGCGCGATGTCATAGAGGATGCCGGACAGCTCACCGGTTGCCTCGGGATGCTGCCGTTCCTGCTCGATGATGAAACGCTCGATCGTGACAACCGATGTCGCCGTGTGACGTACCACGAAGATCCCTCCGCTCAGGGAATGGAGCGAAGCCGCTGCGCCGCGTACTCGCGCGCGTCGACCTCGTAGCGATTGGCAAAGTAGCCGCGCCTGGCGCTCTCCCACAAATAACGCATGGGAAACGTCACGCTGGCCTCAAACTGTTGAACGTGTCTGAATTCGTGCAAGAGTAGCTCCGCGTCCACACGGGCGGATGGTGAGAGAAACACCCTACGCCAGAGCGTGATCGCGGCGGCCGATCGCTGTCCGAGGAACCATCCGGCGACGTTCACCGGAACGCCGCCACTGCGCCATTCCACGGCCTCGAGCTCCGGATACCGCCCCAGAACCTCGGCCGGTAATGAAACGCGACGGCCAATCATGGCCTCGACGATGTCGGTAGCTCCCATCGTTCTCCCTTGGCATCCACCAACAATCGACGGCCGTCGGTGCTGACGACGATCGTGCCGAGGCGATCCGTTCGCAATACTTGTGCACCTCGCGCGGCGAGCGTTGCCATGACCTCCGGGCTGGGATGACCGTAGCTGTTCCCGAGTCCCACCGACACGAGCGCCAGCCGTGGCTGCACAGCGTCCAGGAATGGCCCGCTGCTGCTCGTGGAGCTCCCGTGGTGGCCCACCTTGAGCACGTCGGCGCGAAGCGAGTCCCCGTATCGCGCGACCAGCCAGTCCTCCTCCGGACGCTCGGCGTCCCCCACGAGCAGAATCCGCACCTCGCCCACCCGAACGAGAACGATGGTACTCGCCAGGTTCGGGTCTGACAGACCCGCTGTCCAGGCAGAATCGGGAGCGAGGAATCGCAGCACCACGCCGTCCACATTCAGTGAGTCGTCAGGGTGGACGCGGGCCCAGGCCGTCCCTGCCTTACGAGCCTCGAGGAGCGAGGCGAGGTAGGCATCCGCGTCTCCGGCGAAGGCCGCATCGAAGTAGTGCGCCGGATGGAGCGCCGCGATCACGCTCGTCGCACCGCCGACGTGATCGGTGTGCGGATGCGACAGGATGAACGCCACGAGTGCTCCCCGCCGTCGTGCGAGGTAGGGCAGCACGACCGAGCGCCCAGCATCGCCGCCGTGCCAGGCTCGCCCGGCGTCGACGAGCACCCAGCTGCCGTGGGGAGTGCGGATGCCGATGGCGTCGCCCTGGCCGACGTCGATCATGTGGACTTCGGTAAGACCGCTGCCAGCAGGGGCGACGCCGCTCCATACGAGCGCGGTGATGGCCGCGCTGCCCACGAGCAGCGGCCGCCCCGGAAAGCGGCTCACGCAGGCGACGATGAGAGCCACCGAGGCCACCGCCGCGAGCACGGCGGATGTCAGCGTCGGAGACACCATCATCCATCCACCGGGAATCGCCGCGCCGCCGGCGGCGATGGCGTCGAAGGCGGCGAGGAGCGGATGTGTCGCGTCGCCGACGAGCAGGGCGAGTGGCCGCACTGGCGCGAGCAGCAGACCGAGGAACAGCATCGGCTGCGCGACGGTCATCAACGGCGCCGCGAGCAGATTGGTGAGCGGACCGACGAGGCTGATGCGCCCGAACGTCCACGCGACGAGAGGCGCGCTGACGATCGTCGCCACGGTCGATACGATGAGGCCAGCCAGCAGCGTCCGGCGCCACCCCGCCATTCGCCGCGGCACCGCACGCCTAACGAGCGCGCCCGCTCCGATGAGCCCCGCGACCCCGATGACGCTGAGCTGATACCCGATCTCCAGGACCGAGCGGGGCGAGACGAGTGGCGCCGCCGCCCCGATCGCGAGCATCGCCCACGGCGACGTTGGCCGCTGGAGCAGCCGCGACGCGCCTAACGCGCCAAGCATCGCCGCCGAGCGGACCGCCGCCTCGGGCGCGCCGATGAGCGCCACGTACACCGCAACGACGACAATCGACGCGATCGTCGCGTTGCGCTTCGCCAGATGCACTAGCTGAAAGACGATCTCGAGCGCGACCGCGATGATCCCCACGTGCAACCCCGAGATCGAGAGCATGTGCGCCAGACCGGCTGCCGCATAACGATCGCGGATCTCGGGCGACAGCTCGCGCGTGTCCGCGACGAGCAGGGCACGAGCGAGCGGCGCGTCCGCGGGGAAGACGGCATCGACGGCGCGCGTCGCGCGGGACCGCCACCGCGATCGCCAGCCCGGTCCCGTGACAAGCGTCAGATGCGCAGCCTTCACGACGTAGCCGCGCTCGGCCGGGGTCAGCTGCCCCCGTACGATCACCGTACTGCCCGCGTCGGCTCGCCCGCTCTCCACGGCGATGCTCATCGCAGCCGGGCAGTTGCTTGGGCGGCCGTGCACGAAGTCGCCCGGCGCCGCGGGCTCGTCGAGCACGACCCGCCACTGACGGTCCCGTGTGATTGCTCGCTGGCAGTGCGCGTCGGCGACGCGTGTTCCCGCCGCGATCAGAGCGCCCGCCGCGATGGCGGCGCCGCCGGCGAAGACGATCATGCGCCGGTACACCAGCGCGACCGCCGCGATCGCCAGGCCGGCGCTTCCGGTGAGCACGGCGCCCAGGCCGAAGCCCGCCAGCAGGCCGGCGGCATAGGCGAGAACTGCGACGGCAATGAGGGGCAATGCTCACTCCGCGGCGACCCAGGCCGCCGCGTGAGTCGATCTACCGACCCGGCTCCCTCGGCTTGCTGGTCACCGTTTCCGATGGCGCGTGGCGCGGCTGTTCGGCCACGCGGTGCATGGCTTCGAAGACGAGCACTGAGAGCTGAGCGCGCACCTGGTCCGTATCCAGATCCGCGGCCTCGACCGCCCAACCGAGACCCGTCGTCGTGTAGCGGGGCTTAGTCTGATTCATCACCAGCGCCACGACGTCATCTGCGCATTGCTCACAGGCGCAAAACTCCGTATGCCGCTCCGTGAGACTCGCGTGGACGTCGCGAACGACGCGCTCGAGCGGGCTTCTCATCCAGCGAGCGGCAGTGGTTGGCGTTCTCGCACGATCGTTCCGGTGAAGGTGGATCCGGTCGTACCGGTCAGCTCCACGTTGTAGTATCGGCCGATCATCGACTCGTCGCCGGGGAGCAGCACAGTCTTGTAGTCGCGCGTCCGGGCCTGCAGCATGTCGCCGCGTCGTGCCCCCTTCTCGACGAGCACCTCGTAGCGCTGGCCGAGGAGCTGGAGATTCCGTGCGCGCGAGATCCCGCGCACCGTCTCGATCAAGCGCGCCATGCGGTCGGACGCGACGTCATCCGGAACCGTCATCTCGGGCGGAAGACGCGTCGCCGGCGTTCCGTCACGCAGCGAGAAGATGAAGGTGAACGCGTCCGCGAAGCCGACTTCGCGCACGGCACTCAGCGTCTCCTCGAAGTCCTCCTCCGTCTCGCCGGGGAATCCGACAATGACGTCCGTCGTGAGCGAAACACCCGGAATCGCCGCCCGCAGCCGCGCGACGCAATCGAGGTACTGCTCGCGCGTATACCGCCGGAGCATGCGCTTGAGCGTCTTTGTCGATCCGGACTGCATCGGCAGGTGCACGTGCTCGCAGACAGCGTCGACGGTGGCGAGCGCCTCGATCACGCGGTCGCTGAAATCGTTAGGGTGCGGGCTCGTGAAGCGGAGGCGGCGAATTCCCGGTACGGCGCCGACGGCCCGCAGCAGATCCGCGAAGTCGGCGTCGCCGTCATGATAGGAGTTCACGGTTTGGCCCAGCAGCACCACCTCGCTCATACCCTCGGCGACAACCTGCTCGGTCTCACGAACCACGTCCGCGAGCTTCCTGCTACGCTCCGCGCCCCGGGTGTACGGGACGATGCAGTACGTGCACCGATAGTCGCAGCCACGCTGCACGGGAATCCAAGCTTTCACCCGGTCGAAGCGTCTGGGCTTGAAGTCCTCGTAGTGCTCCTCGAGGTCGAAGTCGGTGACGATCGACCGCTTGCCCTCGCGTGCGCGCTCGACGAGGTCCGGCAGCGCGCGATAGCCGTCCGGCCCGACGACGAGGCTCACGTGCTTCGCTTTCTCGAGGAGCTGCGGCCCGAGTCGCTGCGCCATGCAGCCGGTGACACCCATGACGGTGTCCGCAGCCATGTGGCGCTTCAACTCGCCAAGCCGGCCAATGACGCGCTGCTCCGCGTGATCGCGAATCGCGCACGTGTTGACGAGGATCACGTCCGCGCCCTCCGGCTGCTCGACCGGTACGTAGCCATGCGCCGCGAGTCGACCGAGCATCAGCTCGGAGTCGCTCACGTTCATCTGGCAGCCGTAGGTCTCGACGTAGACGGAAGGCACTTGAGAGTGGCGAGTTGCGAGTTTCGAAACGGGGCTTACAGCGGGTCGGCGATCAGTTGGCTTCCCGCCGATCGGAGCCTGGCGCGGTAGCGACTCCCGCGCGGGAGCGACGGTGCTCCCGGGAGCACAGAAAGATAATCCTCAGTCACCCCTTCCCGCTCGGCCGCGTCGCCGCCTCGAACGACGATGACGTCCGCCTCGCCGCCGATTCGCGATGTCCGGTAAGCGGCCGCTTTGCGCGAGCCGATCTCCCGCAGCTCCCGCGCGCGGTCACTCGCGATGGACGGCGGTACGGCCGCCCCGAGGCGCTCGGCCGCCGTTCCCGGCCGCGGCGAGAACGGGAAGACGTGCAGGTAGGTGAACGGCAGTCGCTCGACGAGCGCGACGGTTCGCTGGTGATCGAGATCGGTCTCGCCGGGGAAGCCGACGATTATGTCCGCGCCGACGCCGAAGACCGGCCGCGCGGCCACGAGCCGCTCGACGACCGCGGCGTAGGACTCGGCCGTGTACCAGTGTCGACCCATCCGCTTGAGCACCGCGTTCGAGCCCGACTGCAGCGGGGCATGGAGATGTGGCGCAACCCTCGGCTCCCCGACAAGAAGCTCGAAGAGGCGATCGTCGATTTCCGTCGCCTCGAGGGACGAGAGGCGGAAACGAACGCGCGGCACCTCGGGCACGAGCCGCTCGACGAGCGCACCTAACGATGATCCGATGTCGGCGCCGTAGCTGCCGATATGAATCCCCGTGATGACAATCTCCTCGTGATGCTCGGCGAGCTGTCGGGCTTCAGCGACGAGAGCGTCCGCGGGACGGCTACGGTTCGCACCGCGGGCCAGCGTCGTCGCGCAGAAGGTGCAGTGCTCGTCGCACCCGTCCTGGACGCGGAGATGCGCCCGCACCGTCGTCTGAGCCCCGGCGCGAACCATCTTCGCATCGTTAGGCACGCCGAGGACGTGCGCCAGGGCGTCCATGTCCGCGCCCGGGACGAGCTCCTCCACCCCCGGCAGCGCGCGCAGTGGGCCGTCGCCGCGGTGCGCGGCGAGGCCAGCCGCGCATCCCATGATCACGCTCCGGATCTCGGGTTGCGCGCGCGCCGCACGCCGCACCGCCGCGCGGAGATCCGCCTCCGCCTCCCGCGTTACCGCGCAGCTGTTGAACAGCGCCACGTCCGCCTCGGCCGCACTACCAACGATGACGTGACCCGAGCTCTCGATCATGGCTCGGGCCGTTTCGCTGTCGTAGTGATTCGCCCGGCAGCCGAATGTCTGGAGAAAGACTTTCATCATCCTAAACGCAGTTATCAGCTATCAGTCCATAGTTATCAGGGAGCGAGGAACGATGCGTTCATTTGTGAGGTGCAGATTCCTGACAGCCTCCCTGTCATCCCGAGCGCTAGCGATGGATCTGCTCTTCATCCAATAAACGCTTCGTTCCGAAGTCCCTGATAACTATGGACTGATAACTATGGACTGCCCTTAAATCACTCCGCCGGAGACCCGGACCACCCGTTCTGCCGGCTTGATCGGCAGCGTGAAGTGAAAGGAGCTGCCCTGCCCTTCGGCGCTCTGCACCCAGATCCGGCCGCCGTGTGCGTCGACGACCATCTTGCAGAAGGCGAGACCGAGGCCCGAGCTCCGCGTGCGCGGCACGCCCTGCGTCTTCACCCGTTCGAACTTGCGAAAGATCACCTCGTGGTACTGCGGCGGAATTCCCGGCCCGTTGTCGGCGATGGTGAACATCACGGCATCGCCGTCTCGGCGCGCCTTGAAATCGATGTTCACCGCCTCCGCCGAGTGCGTCACCGCATTCTGCACGAGATTGTTGAAGACGCGCTTCAGCAGCTCCTTGTCCGCCTCGAAAACTGGCGCGTCATCCGAGACGTCGATCGTGCACGTTGCGCGTTCCTGCTGGAAGCGAACCTCCCATTCGTGCTCGATCTCCGTGAGGATCGCCGCCGGCGCGATCGGCTGGAGATCGAGCGTCAGCTCCGCCTCCTCGATCCGCGACACCTCGAGCACGTCGTTGATCAGCGACAGGAGGTCCTCCGCCTTTCCCTCGGCGTCGCCCACTGCCTTCTTCTGCTCCGGACCGATCGGGCCGAAATCGCCGTCGAGCAGCATCTCCATCGTCGCGAGCACGGATGTGAGCGGCGTCTTGAGGTCGTGGACGATCATCTTCATGAGATCGTCGCGCATCTTCTGCAGCTCACGACCCTTTCGCAAACTCTCCTCGAGCGCGTCCGTCGCCGCCTTGAGCTTGAGCAGGCTCCGCACGCGAGCCCCGAGGACCAGCCGGTTGTGCGGCTTCGTGAGAAAATCGTCGCCGCCCGCCTCGATCGCCTTCACGCGATCGGTCGTGTCGTTGAGCGCCGTAACGAAGATGACGGGAATGTTCTTCGTCCGCGGGTCGCGCTTGATGCGACGACAGACCTCGAAGCCCGTCGAGCGATCGTCGCATCCGAGGTCGCCCGCCGGCATCGACACGTCGAGGATACAGAGATCCGGCTTGCTCTCGAAGCAGGCGCGCAACGCCGACGGGCCATCGTGCGCGGCGATGGCCCGAAATCCGAGGACGTGGAGCTGATCGAACAGCAGCTCCACGTTCGCCGGAACGTCGTCGGCGACGAGAATCAGCTCTGCGTCGCCGCGAGGGCCGTTGCTCTCCATCTGCCGCTGATCGGTCAGGGGCGAATGCCGAATCCGATGCTCAACGTCCATGCGCGTTCACTCACTCCGATGCCGGCGTCGCGCCGCGCATGCAGTACGGTGACGTCGGTGAGGACGCGACCGCCGCCGAGCATCATCCCCAAGCCGCCGCTGAAGCTCTGCTCTTTCACTTTGTCGTTCCCGGGACCGGCGGTGTACGGCAGCGTGCGCCAGCGTCCACCGATGCGCAGCATCAGCGGCCAGCTTCCGAGCCGTGGGCCGGCGAGGTCCGCGCCCACGCTGGTATCCCACGCGTCCACGGCTTGCGAGGTGCCTTGACTCAGTGCGTTCAGTGACGACCACTTGTCGAGCGACGTTCGGGCGGCGATCTGCGATCCGGCCGCGCCGATGTACGCAAGGGAGAAGCCCAGACGATCTGGAACACGGGCGGAGCCGAGCGCCGTATCGTTACGCGTCGCGTTCAGGTTGCCCCCCTTCCGGAAGGACGCCGACGCGATGGCCAGTCCCGGTGCAACGAGCTGAATGCCTGCCGAGACGGCGCCCCCATCGAAGCCTAACGTCGTGCTGTCGGCGAAATTGCCGAACGCCGAGCTCTGGGCGAAGGTGCGGCCAACAAAGACGCGATCGCTGCCGCTGATGAGATGTCCGCCGAGGCCGAGACGCAAATAGGTGTTTGGCGCCCAGGAAGCGCCGATCCGGAGATCGTTGATCGAGCCGCTCGAGCCGAAATTAAAGGTGGAGCTCACCGTGTCGCTGCCAAATACGACGTTGCTGTCGACTGACGTCGTCCAGGTGCGATCGAGCAGCGTGGCCGAGGAGACGCTGAACGCCCACTTCGGTCCAACGGGAAGCACCGCAGTGAAGAGCGGATAACGGGCGGTCGTCGTATTGTCTGTCCTCGAGCCGATCGTGACCCGCCGGTACTCGGGCTCGATCTGGAAAAACAGTGTTGTCGCGCCGATGAACCCCAGCGCCGCCGGATTCACCATCGACAGCGGGTCCAGCTCGGCGGTGGCACCGCCGGCGCCTTCGGCGCGGGTGCTGATCTGGCCCGTCGGAAAGCCGAGCCCCTGACCGCTGAGGTTCGCCTGCGCGCCTAACGACGCACCGTGCAGGACCGTGGCCGCGGCGACGAGGAGTCCAGCTGTCGAGAGCTTGCGCATCACGCGTCCGGCTGAGGAAGACGAGGGCATCGTCACGGCAGACCGAGCGTGACTTTGGGAACGTACGTCAGCTGCAGGCGGGGTCGCAAATCGATCGGCGCCTCACTCGCGAAGAACGCGGCGATGGCCGGGTTCACACCCTCCTCGCCAATCGCGAGCACGAGCGCCCGCTGTGTCAGCTCCGGCTTCGTGTTGCGCCAGATGCGCACGAGATTGACAAGCTCTAATTTCCGCGTTCCCGAGTCCGCGGGGACGACGCGCAGCGAATCGGCGGCGCTCAGGGTGTTCACCGTCACGAGACGAAGCAGTCGCGAGATGTCGGTGACCACGGTCCCCGCCGTCACGGCGAACGGATAGATGCCGAGCGAATCGAGCGCGCTGGGGCTCGCGCGCATCGGGTACTGCGTGAGCGTGAGCGTCGCCCGCACCACCGTCGACGAATCGACGATGTGCGAAGGCAGATCGAAGCGCAGGAAGGTGCGCCGCGCCGGATACCCGCCAACGCTGATCGTATTCGGCGGCGGGGGGGTGATCCCCTTGGCGGTGATCACGTAGTCCCGGAGGTCGCCCTGGAGCGTCACGAGGCTGCTGTCGGTCGGCGTCATCGAGCGGAGCGCCACGGTGACGGCCGTATCGGCGGCCGGCTTGAACCGGAGGACCGCGCCTGCGGTCGCCGACGAAACGATGCGCAGCTGCGTCGACGTCGGGGAGACGAGCCGGAGTCCGATGCGAAGTCTCGTGCCGTGAATGGCCCGATCGAGCACCGCCGCCGGAGCGACCGGCAGAAACAGCGTATCCTTCGCGAGCGATTCCGGCGCGAAAGTCTTGGAGCCGAGGAGCCTGCTCGCCGTAAAGAGGGGCAGCAGATCCGCGGCGACCGTATCGGCCGGCGAGTCCACGTCGTAGAGCTCGATCGTCACCGGCTGTGTCGGCAACCCGGGCACGCCAGTGACCGTGGACGTGTCGAGAACGACGCGCACCGTTGCACTGTCAACGTGCGTGACGAACGTGTCAGCTGGCACGGTCGGATGGGGGTACGTCTTTCCGATCGAATCGAAGCGGAAGATCACCCGCGTGTCGAGCGTGTCGCCGCGCGCCGCGAGAAGGAGCGGCGCCTCCTCACCGATCGTCGGGAATCCGGCAACGCTCGTGTCGATCGAAACTGCATCGACGGTCGTGTCCTTGAGGTTGACGTCCTTCGTCGCCGGACAGAGCAGCGGACACGCCGCGCCGGCCTCCAGCTTCTCGCCGCACGCGCTCAGCGCGGCGACGCCGAAGAGACCGAGCGCGATGAGCAATCTCGAAATGGCGGGCACTGACGAACGAAAATCGAATCTCCGGTTCATCGCCGGTCCAGGGACTTTGGGGTAAAGGCGCGCGGCAGGAGCTCCTCGAGCGACCAGCGTGCCTCGCGGCCGCCAGTCGTGACGCTCACGACCAGAAGCCGCGGTGAGAACTCCTCCAGCACCTGCCGGCAGATGCCGCACGGCGGCGTTGGCTCTTCCGCCTCCGTCGCGATCATGATCGAATCGAAATCGCGATTGCCGCGCGCGACTGCTCCCGCCACCGCGCCACGCTCGGCGCAGATTCCAGCGGGAAAGGAAGCGTTCTCGACGTTGCATCCTTCGGTGATGCTGCCATCGGCGGCGAGGAGCGCGGCTCCGACGCGAAATCCCGAGTAGGGTGCATAGGCCCGCGCCATGGCGCCCAGCGCGCGCTCGCGGAGCATCGTCATCACGCGGTCGTCCGCGCTCCGCGCTTCGACGATCGGGAGCTGATCGTTCGCCATGTTAATGAGCGAGCAGCGTCGGAAGAAACGACTGCCCCGCGCCCGCGAACGGTACCGCGAACCAGTCCGAGATGGTGGCGCCGAGGTCCGAGAACGTCTCGCGCCGGCCGATCGTTACGCCGGCAACGCGACGGCCGAGCGCAAGGAGGGGTACACACTCGCGCGCATGGTCGGTGGACGGCGTGGTCGGATCGTTACCGTGGTCGGCGGTGATGAACAGCAGGTCGTCCTCGTGCAGTGCAGCCAGGAATGATGGAAGGGCGGCATCGAACTCACGCAGCGCCTGGTAAAACCCCGGAACGTCGTTTCGGTGCCCGAATTGCTGGTCGAAATCTACAAGGTTGGCGAACAGCAACCCACTTTCGGCGTTCCGGAGCCATTCGCTGATGGCTGCGATCCCGTCGGCGTTGCTCGCCGTGTGCCGGGCGCTGATCGCCCGGCCCGCGAAGAGATCGTCCACCTTGCCAACGCCGCCGCGCGGAACCCCCGCCGCCGCGAGGGCATCCAGAAGCGTCTCGCGCGGCGGCGGGATCGAGAAGTCGCGGCGATTTTTCGTGCGCTCGTACTTCCCCGCCCGGCCGAGAAATGGCCGCGCGATCACGCGTGAGACGTCGTTGGGAGCGACGAGCATCTCGCGCGCCGTTGTGCAGCCGGCGTAAAGCTCCGAAAGCGGAATGACGCGCTCGTGCGCCGCCACTTGGAAGACGGAATCGGCGGACGTGTAGAGGATCCAACTCCCGGTCCTCTCCTGCTCCTGGCCAAAACGATCGATAATGTCGGTGCCGCTGCCGGCGATGTTGCCGATGACCCCTCGCCCGGTGCGTTTCGCGAATTCGTCGACGATCGCGGCCGGAAAGCCATTCGGGTACGTCGGAAACGGGCGCGGAAGATGGACGCCGGCGATCTCCCAGTGTCCGGTCGTGCTGTCCTTACCCGCGGATGCCGGCACGAGCAGTCCCCACGCTCCCGTCGGGGCATCCATCGTCGCGACCCCCGCCAGCGGCGCAATGTTGCCGAGGCCCGCGCGCTCGAGATGCGGCAGGCGCATGCCGCCAACAGCGCGCGCAACATTCCCGAGCGTGTTGCTCCCGACGTCGCCGTAGGCGGCAGCGTCTGGCGCGGCGCCGATTCCGACACCGTCGAGCACGATGATGATTGCGCGTTTACTCATCGGTGTCGTGACGATACCGGCGTGGCAGCCGCGAGCGCAATCCGGTGAGCAGCTCGTAGGGGGAAACACCGCCGGTCGCGGCGACGCTCTCGATCGTGAGCAGCTCGTCGCCGTCGCGGCCAAGGAGCGTCGCCACGTCGCCCACCTCGCACTCGATCTCCGTCACATCGGCCATCGTCATGTCCATCGTGACGTTTCCGGCGACGCGTGCCTTGCGCCCGCGGATGAGCACCGTTCCAATGTTGCTCAACGCACGGCGGTAGCCGTCGGCGTAGCCGATCGCCAGCGTGGCGATGCGGGTTTGCCGCTCGGCACGAAAGGTGGCGCCGTAGCTCACGGTATCGCCGGGCTCGATGGTGCGGACATCGACTACGCGCGCCCGCACCGTGACGACCGGCTCGGGAGCGATCTCCGCGCCATCGCCGAACCCCACACCATAGAGAAACACACCGGGACGCGCGATCGTCCACCGCGCGTGGCTGCCGTGGCGCCGCGAAGCAGCCGGGCTGTTCTCGGCGTGCACCATCTCCGGCCGTGTGGGCAGCGCGTCGAGCACCGCGGCGAAGCGTTCCTCCTGCTCGCGACGCGAGCCGTCCTCCCGCTCGGCGGAGTGGAAATGAGTAAACACTCCTTGGGGCGGCGCCGCGGCAATGAGGTCATGCAGCGCGCTCACCTCGCGCCAGGAGACGCCGGCGCGGTTCATTCCCGTGTCGACGGCCAGGTGCCACGGCAGCCGGAATCGCTGCCAGACACGAATGGACGCTGCATCGCTCAGCGCTGGCGTTAGGCGCGCGCGACGCGCGGCGTCGAAGTCCTCGGCAAGCAGAGGCGTGAAGACGATGATCGGCCGCTCGATGCCGGCGCGGCGCAGCTCGTCGCCCTCGAGCACGGTCGCCACGCCAAATCCCCACGGGTCGAGCTCTTGCAGCGCGCAGGCAACGCGCACGGCGCCGAGTCCGTACGCGTCGGCCTTCACCATCGGGAGCAGTCGTGAGCCGGTGTGTGCCGCGACACGCGCTCCATTCTGCAGCAACGCGCCCAGGTCGATCTCGACCCAGGCGCGTGTCAGTTGACTCTGCATGCGCTAAGATTCGCGAGTCGCGAAGTATAGAAGCGCCGAGGAGGCCATGCAAGCGAAACCGACACTTGAAGATACGCTGTCATTGATGCGCGATCTGCGACGACGCTGTGAGTGGGACGCCGCGCAGACTCACGAATCGTTGCGGCCGTATCTCATCGAGGAAGCGTACGAGGTCGACGATGCGATTCGATCCGGGAACGACCGGATGCTGCGCGAGGAGCTGGGCGATCTGTTGCTTCAGGTCCTGTTCCACTCCGTCGTCGCCGAGGAGCGCGGCGCGTTCGATTTTCACGACGTCGCCGAAACCTTCATCACGAAGATGAAGGGCCGGCATCCGCATCTCTACGGCGATGGCGTGCGTGAGTCGTGGGAGCGGATGAAAGCGAAGAAGCGCGAGAGCATCGCCGACGGATTGCCCGCGGAGCTGCCGTCGCTGCATCGCGCGTTTCGTCTTCAGGATCGCGCGGCGGGCGTTGGCTTCGACTGGCCGGACGTCGAAGGGCCGATGGCGAAGGTGAGCGAGGAGCTCGACGAGGTGCGCGCCGAGATCGCGGCGCATCCGGATCTTCCGGCGCGCGCGGCGGCACCGCGGTACGACGAGCATCACGAGCGGCTCGAGGACGAGTTGGGGGACCTGCTGTTCGCCGTCGTAAACCTCTGCCGGAAGGCGGGCGTGCATCCGGCGCTCGCGCTCGATAGAGCAAATGTGAAATTCGCGCGCCGCTTTCGTGAGGTGGAGCAACTCGCCACTCAGCGCGGCCTGAAAGTCGGCAGCGCGACGCTCGAGGAGCTGGACAAGATCTGGGATGAGGTGAAGTCCCGTGAACGGTGAACGGTGAACGGTTCACGGTTTCAATCGATGCATCATCCTCGGAAAAGCGATGACTTCGCGGATGTGCTGCAGGCCGCAGATCCAGGCAATGGTGCGCTCCAGTCCCAGGCCGAAGCCGGAGTGCACGAAGGTGCCGTACCGGCGGAGATCGAGGTACCAGTCGTAGGCGTCGAGCGGCAGCCCCTCCTCCTTGATGCGCCTAACGAGCTTGTCGTAGTCGTCCTCGCGCTGTGAGCCCCCGATGATCTCGCCGTAGCCTTCCGGCGCGAGGCAGTCGTCGCAGAGCACCGTCCGCGGATCGGCGGGATTCTCCTTCATGTAGAACGCCTTCGCCTCCTTCGGATAGTTCATCACGAAGACCGGCTTGTCATAGTCAGCGACGATGAGCGCTTCGTCTTCCGCGCCGAGGTCGTCGCCCCATTTGGCCGAGCTCCCCTTCCGCTGCGCGAGGGCGAGCGCGTCCGAGTACTCGAGCCGAACGAACGGCGGCTTGACGGTTTCGAGCTTGCTCACGTCCCGCTCGAGCAGCTGCAACGAATCGGCGCACCGCTCGACCGCGCGCTGAACGAGGTACGAGACGAACTCCTCCTGGAGTTGCATGTTCGCCGCGGAGTCGTACCAGGCGACCTCGGGCTCGATCATCCAGAACTCGGTCAGATGGCGCCGCGTCTTCGACTTCTCGGCGCGGAACGTCGGACCGAAGGTGTAGATCTTTCCAAACGCCGCGGCCGCCGCCTCGCCATACAACTGACCCGTCTGGGCCAGATAGGCCATTCCCTCATCGAAGTACTTCGTTTCGAAGAGACCGCTCCGTTCGCCGATGGCGGCCGTCAGCAGTGGGGTGTCGACCCGGAGAAACCCGCGCTCGTAGAAGAAATCGTGGATCGCCTGCTCCACTTCGTTGCGCACCGTGAAGATCGCCCGCTGGCGATTGCTCCGCAGCCAGAAATGCCGGTGATCGAGGAGGAAATCGATCCCGTGTTCCTTCGGCTGAATCGGGTAGTCGAGTGGGCTTGGGCCGATGATCTCGAGATCCGCCACGGAGATCTCGAACCCGCCGGGGGCACGCGCATCGGCGCGGACCTCGCCGCGAATGCGGACCGACGTCTCCAGCGTGAGCGACGAGAAACGCTCCCATGTCTCGGCCGGGAGCGCGGTCTTCACGAAGACCGCCTGCGCAATGCCGGTCCCGTCGCGAACGACGGCGAACGCGACCTTGCCTGACGATCGCAGGTGGGTGATCCATCCGTGCAACGTCACCGTTGAGCCGACGTGCTCGCGCAGCCCGGCGATGCGAAGAATCGAGTCGTGCATGGGGGGTCGGTAGCCGTGATCGGTGGACGGTGAACAGTAATCGGTTGAGTCACATAGATCACCGCTCGCGGATGACCCAACCCGGATATCGGCGATTGCTCACCGATCACCGATCACCGGTCACCGACAACCGTTCACGATCCTCACGGCGCCGTACTTGCAACTGTCTGGAGTAACTCTGACCAACCAAAGCGCCGCGGAAATGACCTTGCGATCGAGGCTCATCGTGGGCCTCCTCACCATAGCGGTGATTCTCGTCATACCGCTGCTGATCGCGGTACAGGCGATGGATCGACTCCATCGAGACGCTCGTGCCCTTCGCGATAAGGAGTTCGCCGCGTCCCTGCTGCTCGGCCGGCTCCGCGAAGGGTTGAACGATCTCAGACGACAGGAGACGGCACTCCTCTTCGTTCATGACGCGCAGACGCGCGATCTCATGGAGAAGCAGCTCACAGTCGTCGCGCGAACCGTCGACTCGCTCAAGCGTTTCGATCTCGATCGGTCCGCGGATAGCGTGACGAAGAGCATCGCGGATATCGAGACATGGGCGCCGCACGAGTACGCGGCCGCGCTCGAGGGTCGCGGCAAGGAGGCGGATCAGATCTCCGCCAGTCACCTGGTTCCCGCCCTGGCCGCCGCGGACCGAAGCGTACTCGAGGCGGAGCGAGCGCTGCGGCAGCGGACGGCACAGCGCGTCGCATCGGCCGCAACGGCAATTTCGCGAGCCAAAAACGTCTCGGCGACGGCGGAGGTGGCTGCGCTTGTCCTCGCTGCATTGATCGGCGTCTGGCTCACCGGCTACATCTCGCGCCCTGTGCGCGCGCTCGAGCGGGGAATGGACGCGGTCGCCAACGGCAACCTGGGCTACAAGCTCCAGCTCTCGACCTCTCGCGCTGACGAGTTCGGTCGGCTCGCGTCGAGCTTCGAGGAGATGACGAAGCAGCTAACCGAGCTCGACAAGCTCAAAGCCGAGTTCGTGTCCGTTGCTTCACACGAGCTCAAGACCCCGATCAACGTCGTTCAAGGCTACGTGCAGCTGCTCGACGAGGGGGTCTACGGCGCGCTCAGCGAGCAGCAGCGCGGCGTGCTGCAGACCCTGGAGACTCAGATCCAGTCCCTCGCTCGTCTCGTGAAGCAGCTGCTCGACGTGAGCCGGTTCGAGGCTGGCGGCGGCAAGCTCGACCTGAGGCGGATAGAGCTGGCTCCGTTTCTGGATCAGCTCGAGCGGGCATTCCAGGTGCTGGCGCTCCAGCGCGAGGTCCACTTTGTCGTTAGGCGCGGCGATCAGGTACCCGCCGAAGTCATGTGGGATGCCGACCGCATGAACGAGGTTCTCGGGAATCTGCTCTCGAACGCCTTCAAGTTCACGCCGCGTGGGGGCGAGGTCGAGCTGAGTGTGGAGGCGCTCGACGGGTCGATCCAGATCGACGTGCGGGACACCGGCGCCGGGATCCCGCCCGATCAGGTGCCGCACGTGTTCGAGAAGTTCTTCCAGGCGGACAATCAGGGCGCGGCGTCCGCAAAGGGATCGGGGCTGGGGCTCGCGATCTCGAAGAGCATCGTCGAGGCCCATGGGGGCACGATTCAGTGCGACAGCACGCCTGGAGTTGGAACGACATTCAGCATCCTGATGCCGACGCGGGCCAAACGACGCACCTCGCTCACTCGACGCGTTCCCGCGGAGGCGGCCTGAGATCCGGCATCATGCTCTCGACAATCGTTAGGCGTATGGCGTTGGCCGCGCTTCTCGTGGCCGCCGGGTGCGTGACGGGTCGTTCGCTGGGCGGCGCCACGTCGAGCGACTGGCGCGATACGCTCGCCCGGGCCACGGCTGCCGCGAGTGACCATCGTTATGCGGACGCCGATCGGCTCCTCGCCGACTTCGCCGCGCGGTATCCGACGAGCGAGGGGGCGGCCGAGAGCGCGTACTGGCGCGGCGTCATCGCGCTCGAGCCGTCGAATCGCGACGCATCGCCGCAGATCGCCGCGGCGCTGTTCGAGACGTACAGCCGCGCCGGCGGCGCCCTCCCGCACCGGCTGGAAGCGAACATCCTGCACGACGTCGCTGTCCGGCTTCAGGGCACCGGCTCTGCCGCCGTCGCGATCGCGTCGCCCATAGGCTCGTCCTCCACCGCCTCACCCTCTGGCGCGGATCTTAGAGCAAAGGACACCGAGATCCAGCGGCTCAAGGACGAGCTGGCGAAAGCCAACGATGAGCTGGAGCGCATCAAGCGCCGCCTAACGGCACCGACAAAGCCTTAGGGGCAGCTATCAGTCCATAGTCAATAGTTATCAGGGAGCAAGGAACGAAGCGTTGATGGGATGAAAGCAGATCCCTCGCTAGCGCTCGGGATGACAGGGGACTGTCATTCCGAGGAGCGCAGCGACGAGGAATCTGCACTCAGTCCAACGAGCGCTTCGTTCCAAATCCCCTGATAACTATGGACTGATAGCTGATAACTGTGGTTAACCAACTCTGAACAATTCCAGTGATCGCCGATAGCGTTCGCCGAGGACGCGACGGAGTCCGGCGTGCGAGCCTTCGACGAGATCGGGATCGCTCTCGAGCAGGCGCTCGGCGGCGGCGCGGGCGCGCTCGCCTAACGCTTCGTCGCGCAGCGGATCGGCGATGCGGAACGTCGGGACGCCGCTCTGGCGCTCACCGAACAGGTCGCCCATGCCACGAAGACGGAGGTCGGCGCGCGCGATCTCGAACCCGTCGTCCGTCGCGGCGAAGATGCGCAGGCGGTCCGCGGCCTCCGGGCTCACGTCTCCGAGCAGGATGCAGAACGACTCCTCGGCGCCGCGGCCCACGCGGCCGCGCAGCTGGTGCAGCTGCGACAGGCCGAAGCGCTCCGGGTGCTCGATCAGCATCACTGTCGCGTTAGGCACGTCGATCCCGACCTCGATCACCGTCGTCGCGACGAGGACGTCGATCTCGCGGTCGCGGAAGCGGCGCATGATCGCGTCCCGCTCCGACGCGTCGATCCGTCCATGAAGGAGCGCAACGCGGCGCTGTGCGAATGGCCCCGACGCGAGCGCCTCGTACATCGTCGTCGCCGCCTTGAGATCGGTCTTCTCCGACTCCTCGATCACCGGATAGACGATGTAGGCCTGCCGACCCTGCTCGATCTGCCGGTCGACGAACGACAGGACGCGCGCTCGCCCGGACTCGGCACGCATCGCCGTCAGAATTGGCTGGCGGCCCGGAGGCCGCTCGTCGAGGACGCTGAGATCGAGCTCGCCGTAGAGCGTGAGCGCAAGCGACCGCGGAATCGGCGTCGCCGTCATGAGCAGCACGTCCGGAGCCTCGCCTTTGGCGGCGAGCGCTTTCCGCTGCTCGACACCAAAGCGGTGCTGCTCGTCGACGGCGACGAAGCCCAGCCTGGCGAAGAGCGTCGCGTCCTGCACGAGCGCATGCGTGCCGATGACGAGCAGCGCCTCGTCGCTGGCCAAGCGCTGCGCGATCGCTTTTCGCTCGCGCGCGGGGAGGCTTCCGGTGAGGAGGAGTGGCGCGACCCCAAGAGGCTCGAGGAGCGCCGTCATTGTCCGCCAGTGCTGCTCGGCCAGCAACTCTGTTGGAACCATGATCGCGGCCTGGTAGCCATTCTCGACCGCGAGGAGCGCGGCGAAGAGAGCGACGATCGTCTTGCCACTGCCAACGTCGCCCTGGAGCAGTCGCTGCATGCGCCGCGGGCTGCACATGTCGGCGACGATCTCGCGGGTGGCGCGTGTCTGTGCGCCGGTGAGCTGGAACGGGAGTCCGTCCTTGAGGCGCGTCGTGAGGTCCCGTTTGTTCTCGAAGCGAATGCCGCGCCGTTCTTCGCGCGCCAGCGATTTGGCGCGCAGGTGCAGGAGGTTGACGAAGAAGAGCTCCTCGAACGCGAGCCGCTCGCGTCCCTGCATCGCCTCGGCGAGCGAGGTCGGGCGATGCACCATGCGCAGCGCGTCGCGAATCGCGGGCACCGCCGCCGCGGATAGCACCTCGTTAGGCAGATACTCGGTGACGAGCGGCAGCAGCGAATCGAGGTGTGCCTCGATGATCGAGCGAATGACCTTGAACGACAGACCTTCCGTCGCCGGATACACCGAGAGCACCCGTCCTTCTGTCGTCGCGCTCTCGTCGTCGCCAAGATTGATGAACTCGCGTGGCTGGAGCTGGCGTCCGTGAAAGAAGCGGACGCTCCCCGTGACCAGCAGCGTGTCACCCTTCGCGATCGTCCTGTCGAGGAAGGGCTGTCCGGGCCAGGAGACTTCGATCATCCCGGTATCGTCGCGAAGCACCGCCTGAAAGATTCGCAAGCCGCGGCGCGTGGGGATGATTCCCTTCGAGATCACGCGACCAATGACGGTGCCGTGCATCCCCGGCTCGAGGGACGCGATCGGCGCTACGGTGCTCGCGTCTTCGTAGCGGTGCGGAATGTGGTAGAGCAGGTCGCCCGCGGTGATCACGCCGAGGCGGCGGAAGGCATCGGCGCGCGCAGGGCCAACCCCTTTGAGATACGAGATGCTCGTATCCAGGTAGAGGCGCTGGCCGGATCGAGGTTGCGGCTGCGCCATGCGCGGTGCGCTCACTCCTCGCTCAGGAGATCCTCGGAGAAGTCCGCCGCGTCGAACGTGACGAGGTCCTCCGCGCCCTCGCCGACGGAGAGGAACTTCACCGGCACATCGATCGCTTCGTGTACGGCGACGACGATACCGCCGCGCGCGGTGCCATCGAGCTTCGTGACGACGAGACCCGTCACCGGCACGGCCGCGGAAAAGATCTTCGCCTGTTGCACGGCGTTCTGGCCGATCGTGCCGTCGAGGACGAGCAGAGTCTCATGTGGGGCGCCAGGCAGGCGCTTTGCGATGACGCGAGCGACCTTCTTCAGCTCGTCCATCAGGTTCTCGCTCGTGTGCAGTCGGCCCGCGGTGTCTACGATGACGACGTCCACCTGGCGCGCGACGGCAGCGTCGATCGCGTCGAAGGCGACGGCGGCGGGGTCGCTGCCGGCGCGGGCGCCGATGAACTCGGCGCCGGTCCGCTCTGCCCAGAGACGCAGCTGATCGATTGCGCCCGCGCGAAAGGTGTCGCCAGCCGCCACGAGGACGCGCTTGCCCTCGTGGCGAAAGCGCTCACTCAACTTCCCGATAAAGGTGGTCTTGCCGGCGCCGTTGACGCCGACGATGAGGATGACCGTCGGCGCGGCGGGCGCCATCGTTAGGCGCGGATCGCTGTTACCCGTTCGCAACGCCTCCTCGACGCCGCTGCGCAGCGCCTCGTGAAACTGGTCGCGCGTCTTCACGTCGGCGCGCTTCGCGAGGCGCTCGACGTCTTCGACGAGGCGCAATGTGACCGGGACGCCGAAATCTGCCTCGAGCAGCAGCTCCTCGAGCCGCTCGAGCGATCCCGTCTCGACGCCGCGCACCGCGACGCCGACATCCATCAACGCGACTTCCTTGATGCGCTGCCAGAGAGAGCGCTTGGGAAGCTCGTCTTTTTTTCGAAGAAGACGCACGTGCTGACTGGTGACTGGTGGTTGGTGACTGGTGGTTGGTGACTGGTGGTTGGTGACT
>JAJKIR010000192.1 GCA_021154325.1 Gemmatimonas sp. | reverse complement strand
GATTGCAGCGCGTCGCGGTTGCGGCGGAGCGTGGTGAAGAGCTCGGCCTGCTCGCGGGCGCTCTCGGCGGCGAGGAGGAGGTCCTCGCGCCGCAGCGCGCTCTCGAACGCCACGCGAAGATACTCCTCCGCTTCTTCCGTTCGCCCGAGCTCGCGCGCGATGACGCCGCAGTGTTTGTAGACCTCGCTCAACACCCGGATGTCGTTCAGCGGCCGGGCTTCCTGGAGCACGCGCTCGCAGACGACCTGGGCGTCGACATAGTCGCCGCGGGCGATGCGCATCGCCGCGCGGTTGACCTCGACCATGAGCGCGGTACTCGCGTCGCCGCAGACCTCGCAGAGCGCGAGCGCCTCGCGATAGGTGCTCTCGGCGTCGTCCCACCGCGCGAGATCGGCGTAGGCGAGCCCGATGTCGTTGAGCAAGTTCGCAACGCAGTGATCGAGCCCGAGCGCGCGGTAGCCGGCGAGGCTCGTCCGGTAGTGGCGGAGCGCGCGCGGAACGTCGCCGCGCATGCTCGCGATGACCCCGAGGTTCTGCTCGACCATCGCGACGAGCCGCGCGTCGCCGGCCAGCTGCGCCATCGTCCCCGCCTCGAGATAGAGCGCTTCGGCCTCGTCGAGCTGGCCGCGCTGCCAATGGCTGATGGCGATGATGTTCTTCGCGTTCGCGACGGCCGCGGAGTCGCCACGGATCTCGGCGACGGCGAGCGCCGCGGTCACGCAATCGAGCCCCGCCTCGAGATCGCCGTCGTCGAGATAGAGGCGGCCGATGCGCCGCAGGATCATCGACGCTTCCTCCGCGTCCGTATCGGATCGCAGGAGATAGAGCGCGCTCTCGTAGCGGCGCCGCGCGAGCTCGCGCTGGCCCGCGCGCTCGGCGCGATGCGCCTCGTCGAGGAGCGTGCCGACGGCGGTCGCATGGCGACCGCGCGCGGCCCGGCGCGGGGCGCTCGTCGGCCGCATCAGCGAAGTTCCCAGGAGGAACGACCGTCGGACGTGGAGTCGCTCGCGGCCGATGCCACGGTGTAACCGGAGAAGTGCCGGACCGAGAGGACCGCGGTGTGCGCGCGCACGTCGATCTGCACGGGCAGAATCTCCATCACGGGCGCATTCCCGCTGGCGGCGTCGACGGCGAGCGTGTCATCCGCGAAGTAGCCAGCGAAGAGTCGCGGAATCGGCCGCGAGGCACCGAGGAGCAGGCCGTGGAGCGACTGCGTGAGCTGGATCGGCTGCGCGAATTGCAATCCGTGCGGCTCGAATCGATACGCGAGCGGCGCGCCGCGGAGGGCGAACACGGTGATATGCGTTGGACCGGCTACGGCGCCTGCGGGCACGGTGATCGTGAGACCCGTCCCAGGATGGCGAACACTGGTGCCGCGCGCGTCGACGTCGAAGCTCCAGCTCACCTCGCGCGCGATCGGCTGCTGGCGACGTATCGGATGGACGAGCGCGCCGCTTGGATTCTGGACGACGCCTAACGGTGGCGCGCCCGGCACTGGCGGCGACACGAGCAGCGCCTGCTCGCCGCCGCAAGCGATGACGATCGCGGCGGCGGTGAGGATCGCAGCATGTGAGACGTTCAGGCGCTTCGACTTCATCTGATCTCCGTCGATCAAGTAGCGGCCCCTCGTCAGGGCCGAGAAATACGCATGAAGCGAACACAACAGGAGATAACCCTTCGTACCGATCACCGGCCGTGACGCGAGTCACGGCAGATGAGAAGTAACAAAACATCTCAATTGGTCGTTAACTGCTCGTCAGGCAGCGGCCTGTTTGACCTCGGGCCGACTGGCCGCCGCCGCGACGAATCCCTGGAACGTCGGCACGATCCGCTCGAAGATCGGGAGGAGTGACGGATCGAAAGCGCCACTCATGTCCACACGCATGATCCGGAGCGCTTCCTCCGGAGAGAACGCTGGCCGATACGGCCGGTCGGTCGTGAGCGCGTCGAAGACGTCGGCGAGCGCGAGCACGCGAGCGTTGAGCGGGATGTCGTCACCCGTTAGGCGATCCGGATATCCCTTGCCATCCCAGCGCTCGTGGTGGCTGCGCACCATCGGCAGCACGTCCCACGGGAACTCCACGTCCTTGAGCAGCTCGACGCCGGCCGCGGGGTGGCTCTCCATCAGCGCGCGCTCCTCTGGCGTCAGTTTGCCGGGCTTGTTGAGCACCTCGGTCGGCACGGTGGTCTTGCCGACGTCGTGGAGGAGAGCGCCGATACGGAACCAGAAGAGGGCGCCCTCGTTAGGGTCGACTTCACGGAAGATCGCGCAGGCGTAGTCCGCGACGCGCTCGCAGTGGCCAAGCGTATAGGGGTCCTTGGATTCGATCGAGCGGGCCCAGGCACTGACGATGTCATAGAAGCGCTGCTCGAGCCCGCGCATGCGGCGCGCGACGTCGGCGATGTCGCGCTGCGCGCGGAGCTGGCCAAAGAGGCGGTGCGACGTGTTGAGGGCCTGCAGCGTCTCGCGCTCCCGCCGCATCGCCGAGTAGAGCTCGGCCTGCTCGCGCGCGACCTCGGCGGCGAGCAGGAGATCCTCCCGCGTCGTGGCCGACGAGAAGGCATCGCGCAGGAACGAATCGGCGACGTCGAAGAACTTCGAGTTGCGGGCAACGACGCCGAGATTCTTCTGCGCCTCGGAGATGGCACGCAGATCGTTGATGGGCTGAGCCCGCCGGAGCACGCGTTCGCAGATGACTTTTGCATCCGCTAAACGGCCACGCGCGATCAGTGTCTCGGCGCGGTTCACCTCGATCATGAGGCTCGTGCGCACGTCGCCGCAAGCCGCACACATCGCGAGGGCCTCCAGATAAGTGCGCTCTGCCTCCTCCCACTGCTGCAGGTGCGCGTGCGCCATGCCGACGTTGTTGAGCACATTGCCAACCTGGTCGTCGAGGCCGAGCTCACGATAGCCGGAGAGGCTGGTCTCGTAGTGGGCAATGGCGCTTGCCAGGTCGCCGCGCACATTCGCGATGGTACCGAGATTCTGCTCGACCATCGCGGCGAGCTTGACGTCGCCAACCTGTCGCGCCTCGATACCTGCCTGCGTGTAGAGACGTTGCGCGTCGTCGAGGCGGCCGCGAAGCCAGAATCCGCCGGCGAGGGCGTTGGTCGTGCGAGCGAGCGCGGATGCATCTCCGGTCGCCTCCGCGACGGCGCGCGCAACCTCCAGACAATCCTCGCCAGCACTGAATTCGCCGTCCTCGAAGTACAGGTGGCCAATGTTTCGGAAGATCGCCGCCGCTTCGCCAGCCTGTTCGGGTGCGCGCAGCAGGTACAGCGCGCTCTCGAATCGTCGACGGGCGAGCTCGCGATGGCCGGAAGCTGCGGCAACGCGCGCCTCCTCCATCAGTCCCAGGGCAAGACTGCCCTGAGGCAACGACGCCGCCTCTTTCGAGGCGGCGTCGTGCTTCCCGTTCAAACCGGGCGGCGTGCGAGACATCGTGGTTAGAAGCCCCCGAAGCCGCCGTTGTCGCACATCGCGATCGTATACCCCGAGAAGTGCCGGATCTGGAAGCTCAGCAAGCCGCCAGCGCTAACTGTCGGCTCCAGCTCATTAACCGTCGCGCTTCCCGTTTTGGGATCGTACTGGAGCGACGGCGCCGAGTAATATGCGCCCTTTGCAGTCTTGCTCGACCCGAGCAAACCACCGAGGAGCGAGCCAATGAGCGAGTTGTCGGAGACGTCCTGCGTCACGACGACGGGCAGCGCGAACTTCAGACCTTCAGGCGCGAACTGATAGTTGTAGACGTTCCCCGCCTTGACCGTAACCGTGATGCGAACGTGCTGTGACAGCGCGCCGGGCGGAACGGCGATCGAGAGGCCCGCCGCACGATTGGCGGAGATTGCTCCACCCGGGCCGGCGTCGAACGACCAGACGATGTCCTGTTGCAACGCCGCCGGCCGCTCGACGAGCGAGACGACGATGTTGAGCAACTTGCCGACGGTGCCGATGACGCCACCGAGCAGACCACCGAGCAGGCTATTCGCCGGCTGGGTCGCGGCCGAGGGGACAACAGGGGCGGTCGGGGCGCGATCCGCGCAGCCCGCGACGACTGCGCTCGCGATGAGCGCGGCACCCACTATGCCAAGAAGACGTTTCCGCATCGAAAGATCTCCGATATGCCCCCGGCGGACGTCGAGCGTGCCGCACGAGCGCGAAGGTCAACGATCGTCAATCAGCGTTTACGAAACACGCGCTCGGAAAGCGAGCAGCGTGTCGCGTGACCTAGGAGATAGCAATCGGCGACACGACACGCCAGCAATTTCGCTCACACGGCGCGTGCGATGCGGGCGCGTGCTGTCACGAAAAACGACAGATCGGCAAGGTTGACCGACCGCTCCGGACAGAACCGTCGGCCTAACGCCACCTAACGCTGCATAACGACGCAGGCGGCGGCGACGCTACTCGTAGCGAAGCGCGATGATCGGATCGAGCGAGGCGGCGCGTCGCGCCGGCCAGACGCCAAAGAGAACGCCGACGAGGGCGGAGAAGGCGAACGCCAGGCCAACCGCGGCCGGCGACACCTGCGTGTTCCAGCCCGCCGTCCGGCTCATCAGCGTCGCGCCGGTGGCGCCGAGGAGGATGCCGACGATCCCACCGAGGCAGCAGAGCACGACGGCCTCGATGAGGAACTGTAAAAGGATGTTGCGGCGCGTCGCGCCGAGCGCCTTGCGCACGCCAATCTCGCGCGTGCGCTCGGTGACCGAGACCAGCATGATGTTCATGATCCCGATGCCGCCTACAAGCAGACTCACCGCCGCGATCCCCGACAGCAGGAAGGTGAAGACCTGGGTTGTCTCGCCCAGCGTATTGAGAAAATCCGCCTGGCTGCGCATCTGGAAATCGTCCGGGCGGCCCTGGCGGATCCGATGTTCGCGGCGGAGCACGCGCTGAATGTCCGCCATTGCTTCGGGAATCTTGTCCTCGGTCTCGGCGAGCACGCTGATGGAGCGCAGGCGGTCGCTGCCGATGATGCGGAAGCGGGCGGTATTGATCGGGATGAGAATCTGGTCGTCGGGATTGCCGAACGGCGTCGCCTGTCCCTTCGACTCGAGGATGCCAACGACCGTGAACTGGATTCCACGGATTCGAATGTTCTCACCAAGAAGCGCGTCGGGCGTGTCGAGCCCCATGTTCGTGGCGACCGTCGGACCGACGACCGCGACCCGCTGCCGGCCCTCGTCCTCGGCCGTCGTGAACATGCGCCCGGAATGAAGCGCGTACTTGCGGACCTCGAGGTAGTTGGCGGACGTCCCGACGATCTGCGTATTCGCGTTCTTGTTTCCCCACTGCACCTGGAGACTGCGATTCATCTCCGGCTGCACGGCGAGGAGCGCGGTGGCTCGCTCGTCGAGCGCTTTGGCGTCATCCATCGTGAGCTTGGCTTGCGCATCCGCGATGGCGACCCCAAAGCCGCGCTGCTGGCCCGGATTGATGGTCAGCAGCGTCGTCCCCAGCGCGGCGATCCGATCTTTCACCGCAGCCTGCGCCCCCGTGCCGAGCGCGATCATCGCAATGACGGCCGCGACGCCGATGACGATGCCGAGCATCGTGAGGACGGAGCGCAGCTTGTTCGCGCGGAGCGCGCTGAGCGCGACAGTGATGGTTTCGCCGAAGAGCATGGTGGGTCGGGCTCCGTCGTCAGCGTGCGCCGCCGCGCGGCGGGGCGCCGCCAGCACCGGCACCGCCCGGACGACCGCCGCCGCCGCCGCCCGGACCGCCGTTAGGCGTGAGGCCGGGGACGCCCATTCCCTGGCGGAGCCGGTCATTCTGTTGCTGCCGCTGTGCCTGCAGTGCGAGTGAGGTGAGGAGCGCGACGCGCTCGCCCTCCTTCACGCCGCTGACGATCTCCGTGTAATCGAAGTTCGCGGCGCCGAGCATCACGACGCGCGGGTGATACGTCTTCTTCGCGCTGTCGGAGACGAACACGAGCCCGGGACGCGTGCGTCGGGTGACAGCACCCATCTCCGGTGTGGAGAGCTGGAAATTGCCACTGCCTTGCGCGCCACTCTGCGGCTGCTGCCCTTGCCCGCGGTTCCCACGCTGGCCGGAGCCGGCCACTGCTCCGGAACCACCCATGCCCGCACCACCGGCCTGCATCTCCTTCCGCCGACAGCCACCGGCGACGCGCATGTCGATTCCCGCCGAGGCGTACAGCTTCTCACTCTGCTCGCGCATCGCCGAGAAGTCGATCTCACCGGACCGTGCCTTCGTGCGAAGGTCGTCGAGCTTCTTCTGGAGATCGGGCTTCTTCGCGAGCGCCGCCTTGACGTCAGCGCACTGCTTATCGGTGACCTCGATCTGCTGGCGGCCCTGTCCAAATCCCTGCTGCGGCTGCTGCGGCTGCTGCGGCTGCTGCGACTGCTGCGTGGTCTGCGACGCGAGGGCGACCTCGCCGGACGCCGACCCGACGCGAGCAGCGGCTTCGGTCGCGGCATCGGAGCGCGCGCGGCCAAAGCCGTTCTGCATCTGGGCGCGCACCTCGGAGGTGACACTGTCGGGATTGAGGCCGAGCATCTGGCCGGTGGCGGCCGCTTCGCGGACGTTCTTCACGGCGTCGTTCGGCACGGCGAGCACGTCGTTGACCTGGTCGACGAGGACCGCGACCTCACCGTTCATCCCAGGCTTGAGCAAGCTCTCACTATTGTCGAGCGTGACGAGCACGGGGAACATCGTGACATTCTGCTGAACGGTGGCGCTCGGCTCGATCTTCTCGACCACGCCCTGGAACCGGCGGTCGGGAAAGGCATCGACGGTGACGCTCGCGGTCTGGCCGGGACGCACCTGGCCGATGTCGGTCTCGTTGAACAGGGCGCGGACGCGGACGCGGCCGAGGTCAGCCATCGTGAGCAGCGTCGTGCCGCCATTCGCCGAATTCGTCGCCGAGGTGATGACCTGGCCTAACGAGACGGTCTTCGTGAGGATCGTGCCGGCCGTGGGAGCGGTGACGGTGGCATCCTCCAGGCGCTGCTTCGCCAGATCGAGGTTCGCCGCCGAGCGAATCACCGCCGCCTTGGAGTTCTCGAGGTCGAGCGAGGCGCTCTCATACTCCTGGGAGGTGATGACGCGCGCCTTGAACAGCTCGTCGCTGCGCTTCTTCTGCTGCTCCGAGACCTGCAACTTCGCCTGCGCCGCCTTGAGATCGGCTTCGACCTGGTTGTACTGGTTCTGCACGTCGCGCGTGTCGATCTGCACGAGGAGGTTGCCAGGCTTGACCAGCGTTCCGGTCTCGACGGGCATCTTCGTGATGAGGCCAGACGCCTTCGATTTGACCTCGACGACGTTGATGGGCTCGACCGCGCCCGTGGCTTCGGCGTCGATGACGATCGTGCGACGGGTGACGGCCGCGGTCTGAACGAACGGTGTTTTATCCTTGCTTCCGCTACACGCGGCCGTCGCGACGCCAATGGCCAGCGCCAGCGCGAGAGTTCGCTTCACGAGGGGGTCTCCAGGTGGGGAAGAGCTTCCCGGATAATACGCGCCAGGGGCTCGATCTGCTGAGGATCGGTGAACGATCAACCGTGGACCGTGGACCGTGGACCGACCACGGTCCACCGATCCGCGTTCACCGACTACTGCAGATCCCGTCCGATGACCGCCTCGATCTGGGCGCGCGCGAGGCGATAGTCCTGGCGCGCCTGAATGAGGGCCGCGCGCTGCTGATCGAGTGTCGTCTGCGAGGTGAGGAGATCGAGGAGTGTCGAAGCGCCGAGCGCATAGCGCTGCTGCTGGACGCGGAGATCTTCCTCGGCCGACGCGACCGATGCATGCTGAATCTGAATGCGCTCCAGAGCGGCATGGAGCGACGCGAGCTGCTGGACGATGTTCTGCTGCGCGGCGAAGCGTGCATCGCGTAGCGCGGCGTCCGCATTTTCCTTGGCAACCTGCGCCTGCGTCCGCGCGTTCTCGCGTTGATAATTGTTGAATAGCGGGTACGACGCGCTGAATTGGAAGGTATTGGCGTACGGATACTGCCGATTGAGCGACGTGTCGCCGCTCGCGCCAGTGCCATAGGGCGCGAAGCCGCTTCCGCCTCGGTTGAACGAGAGATCGATGGTCGGCAGATATGGCGCTCGAGCCGAGCGGACGGCGGCTTGTGCGGAGAGCGACTGCGCGGTCGCCTGCTCGACAGCCGGGCCGCGCAAGGCGAGCTGCATTAGTGCAACGCTGTCGACTTCCGACAGCGGTCTCTCGAGGGTATCGCTGGCCTCGGCCGTTACGAGGTAGGGGGCGGCTACCAGACGGGTGAGCGCGGCGCTGGCGATGCGCAGATTGTTCTGCGCCGTGAGGAGCGCCAGCCGGGCGTTGCCGACTTGAATCACGGAGCGGAGCGAGTCGGAGAGCGTCGCCGCGCCAGCGCGTACGCGAGCCACGGCCGCCCGTAACTGCGCCTCTGCCTGCCCCAACTGCGTAGCCGCGGCGCCTTCCGATTCACGGGCCGCGAGAATCGTGTAATACTGTGTCTTTACCTGCAGCGCAACGTTGAACTGTTGCGCAACCTCGTTTGCCTCCGCGGCGCCGACATCCGCCTTCGACTGCGAGATCTGATAGAATCGCTGGCCACCGTCGAAGAGACGTAATGATGATCGAAGGCCCGTCGAGTAGGACCACGGGTGCTTGGGGTTGAACGGCACGATGTTGCCGCTCTGACCAATGCGATCGCCGGTTTGATTCGACTGCCCCGCGGTAATGGTGACGCTGGGAAGGAAGGCGGAATACGCGGCACGAACCTGCGAGTTCGCGGTGCGAATCTGCCCGCGCGCCTGCACAGCGGCGGGCGCATTGCGCCGGGCGAGCTCGATCGCGTGCTGCAGGTCGATCGGATGAAACGCGGAATCACTGTCGATCGACAACCGACGCACGGTATCAGTGCCAGCGACGAGTCGTGCCGTCGGCCGGCTCTGGGTAGTCCCCTGCGCAGAAATCCCCCGCGCGAGGCAGGGGATCGCGAGGGCAATGATCAGCATCTTATTCATTTTTTCGTCTGCTCCAGAGTGCGTTGCGTCTCGCTGCGGCGCACGCTGTCCTCGCGCTCGCGCACGTGGCGCGCCTGCTCGCGGCGCAGCGAATCT
>JAJKIR010000191.1 GCA_021154325.1 Gemmatimonas sp. | reverse complement strand
GCAGCTTACCGCGGCCTTCATCGCCTCCGTGTGCCCAGGCATCCCCCACATGCCTTCGTCTGCTTGACTACATACAACCCTTAGTAAAGCAGAGCACGCGCTACAAGTGAGTTGCAATCTTTCGCATCGACGTGAACAAACAACGTGAAACACGTTGCCAGTCCGTCGGTGTTGGATTCACATCCCACGATCTACCTTGACTTCACTTTTCAAACAGCGTTGGCGCGTTTGTCGCTCGCGCCGAGCCTCGAATTTTATCGATCCCCTTCGCTTCCCTCAAGTCAGCTGACATCGAGATGTCTACCGACGCGAGGCAATGCGAAAGGGTCCGTATAGTACCAGCTTCCAAAGCAGAATTCAACCCCTCGGCGGCGCATCGCATACAGGATGAGAACGCAATCGATTGCGGCCGACTCAGCCACAGTTTCCGCAAACGGAGCGCGACGCTGGGAGCAGGGTCATCCCTGGATATATCGGAGTGACGTACTCAAGCGACCAGTCTCTCCACCCGGCGCCGTGCTCGTGCATAACGAGCGCGGCCGTCCGTTAGGTGTCGCGCTCTGGAGCCCGATGTCGGAAATTGCGCTGAGACTGCTCGACAGCAACCCCGATGCTCCGCTCGATCTCACCTGGTGGAGAGACCGGCTTGCAACGGCGATCACGCGGCGAGCGCCGATTGGCGAGCATGCCAATGCGTACCGCCTCGTGCACGGGGAGGCCGACATGTGCCCCTCGCTCGTCTGCGACCGGTACGACCGATGGCTGGTGGTGCAGTTGATGAGTGCCGGGATCGAGCAGTTCCGGGACGAGATCGTCACTGTCCTCATGGAGCTGACGGAACCGTTAGGCATTCTCGCCAGGAACGACGTTCCGCTGCGGGCGAAGGAGGGACTCGCGACTGAAGTGGAGCTGCTGGCCGGCGAAGTCCCGCGAGAGATCGAGATAATCGAGCACGGCGCGCGGTATCTCGCGGCGCCCTGGGACGGCCAGAAGACCGGCGCGTTCCTCGACCAGCGCGAAAACCGCGTCGCGGCGGCCGCGCGCGCCCGAGGTCGGGCCCTCGACTGCTTCAGCTACCATGGTTCATTCGCCATTCACCTCGCCGCACGGGCGCAGCACGTCATCGCGCTCGACGTCTCGGCGGAGGCGCTCGGCCGCGCCGCGCGCAACAGCGCCCTCAACGGATTCACCAACATCGAGCTCGTCGAGGCAAATGCCTTCGAGTTTCTGAAAGCGCAGCAACGCGCGCGCGAGCGCTATGACACGATCGTACTGGACCCTCCGGCGTTCGCGAAGACCCGCGCCTCGGTTCCGTCCGCGATCCGTGGCTACAAAGAGATCAATCTCCGCGCGATGCGACTGCTGACCAGCGGCGGAACGCTCTTCACCGCGAGCTGCAGCTTTCACCTGAGCATGCCGCTCTTCCTCGATATGCTGCGCGCCGCCGCTGCCGATTCCGGGCGCCGACTCGCACTGCGCGAGGTGCGCGGCCAGCCCCTCGATCATCCGGGGATCGTCACGGTGCCCGAGACCTCCTACCTGAAGAGCGCCGTCCTGGAAGCCCTCGATTAACAGATACTAAATTCGGCGCAAACTGGCACCGCGGACAGAAATAGGTGGAACGGCCGGCCTGAACGACCCGCTCGATGGGCGTGCGACAGCGGCGACAGGCTTTGCCTTCGCGATCGTACACGTCGAGGCGTGCACCGGCGAGCTGTGAATACCTTCCGCCGGTTGCCCGCCTGATCACCGCTCGGATCGCGGACAGCAGGCGCCGACTCGCCGCGAGGTCCAGCGAGGAGGCCATGGAACGCGGATCGATTCGCGCACGCCAGAGCGACTCGGCCGCATAGATGTTGCCGAGTCCAGCGATCACACGCTGGTCGAGAAGCGCAGCCTTGATTGGAATGCGACGGCGCGACAGCGCGGCCCGAAGCGCGGGCGGCGTGAGTAGCGGATCGAACGGCTCCGGGCCAAGATCGAGGGGCAGCTCGATACCGGCGGCATGCACATCGATCGTTGACAGCGCGCGGGAATCCTCGAGTACAACCCGAATCTCCGGTCCAAAATGGAAGATGGCACGCGCGAACCGCGGAAGCGGCTCTGATGCCCTTCCGATTATCCAATCTCCGTTCATGCGAAAATGAACGTGAAGGACACGGCCGTCGTCGAAACGAATGAGCTGATGCTTTCCTCGCCGTTCGACCGAGCGTACTCGCGCGCCGGCAAGCGCGCGCAGCGCACCGCGAGGCAGCCGTCGCCGCAGCGCCGGGTGCAACACGCGGGCACTCAGAAGCGTCTTTCCTTCGATCGCCAAGCGGAGCAGTCGCGCGGCGCTTTCGACTTCGGGAAGCTCCGGCACGAGCTCTCTCGATGAGTGGTGTTGTTGACTGGACTCGGCGGACGAGGTGAAGTTGCCATGATGTCCGCCAACCCTCAACTCGAGTCTGGTCGGCCGGTCCGGCATGTCCGGTCTCCGGCCGTGCGGCGCGTGTTGATGCATGTCCTCTGGCTCAACGCGCTCGTCGTCGTGATCAAGCTCGTCGTGGGTATTCGGACGGCGTCTTTGACAGTGCTCGGCGCAGCGCTCGAGTCCGGCCTCGATGCGCTCAACAACGTGATCGGCATGCTTCTCGTCAGCATCGCCGCGCGGGCGCCTGACGAGGATCATCCGTACGGTCACGACAAGTTCGAGACGCTCGGCGCGCTCGGCATCGTGGGGTTCCTGTCCATCTCGTGCTTCGAGTTGATGCGCGAAGGAGTCACCGTTCTCGCGGGTGGCGGAGCGGCGACGCGAGCATCCCCGGCCGACGTCACCACGATCATGATGACACTCGCAATCAACGCGTTCGTCGTCTGGTACGAGCGCCGGCGCGGGCGCGAGATGGGCAGCGCGTTCCTGTTGGCGGACGCGGAGCATACGAGAGGTGACATTCTCGTCACGGTGCTGGCTCTCGTATCGCTTTTTCTCGGCCGTCACGGCGGCAAGCAGATCGACGCGAGCCTCGCCATTGCCGTGGCGCTCATCATCGCGTGGAGCGGCTGGCGGATTCTGCAGCGATCGATCCCCATCCTTGTCGATCAGCGAGCCGTCGAAGCAACCGAGCTTCGCCGCATCATCGCCGACATCCCAGGGATTAGCGAGGTACGTGGTATACGGTCGCGGTATTCGGCCTCCGGGGTGCTCTTCGCCGAGCTCACGATCGCAGTGCCTGGGGGAACGCCAGTGGATGTCGCGCACGCGCTCGCCGACCGCGTCGAGGATGCCGTTGGCAGGAAATACGGAGCCGCGGAGATAACCGTCCACGTCGAGCCGGCCTGAAAGTAGCGAACGCGGCGTTTCGCACTTGCGTAACTCCCAAGCGCCTCTACTTTCTGGACACGAAGCACCTACCTCGAGCGCATGGCGAATCGACCAGCACGCTCCCTCAGATACGAATACGAGCTGTTCGTCGAAGAGGAGATCGAGAATTACAAAGAGTCGATACCTCGCGGCGCCTTACTCGGCATCGGGGACGAGGCTGTTGCCTCCCTCGGTGAACAAGCTCAGTTCGCGCTCACCGAGCTCCTGCTCGCTCAGGAAGTCGACAGGATCATCTTCCGCCGGCTGCGATTACCGAGTTATCAAACATGGCGCCGGCGGCGACTGAAGCTGCTGCGGGAGATGCGCCGACCGGAGCACTGGGGGCTGCAGGCTGACGATCTCGTCGTACGGGCGGTCCGACCCACGGGCGAAGCCCGAATACTCGTCGCCGGCCTTGCCGCCGAGGCGCGCGCGCTCTATCTCGCGGCGAACGGATGCGAGGTAACGGCGGTAGCGAACGAGGAAGATGTCATTGAGCGTGTGCTCGCGGCCGCGACGGCGGCGGGGCTGGGTGAGCGAATTCATGCAGAGCGAGCGGACTGGTCCGCGTGGACGCCCGATGCCGTGCTCGACGCTGTGATCGTTACCTCGAATGCACTTGGCGGGCTCTCGGCCGCGCAGCGAACCAGGGTGATCAAGCTGCTGCAGAGTGCTACTGCTGATGGCGGAATTCACCTCGTCGAGGCAGCAGATACGCAACTCCGTGTATCGACCCTGCGAGAGCTCGAAAGTCGATACGAAGGCTGGTCGCTCTCGCTCGAAAAGGATGGCAGCAGCGAGATGCTTTTAGCGCGAAAGGAGATCACGTGAGCATGGCGGAATGACACGGCTTTACGAGAAACGATCGTGTCGAAGCAATACAGGCCGGCGCTCCGCGTCGGCCTTATTTTTTCCAGGTTGTTGGTAGTACGGCACTTATGAACCGTCGGATTCCTGGCATCGAGGGTGCTTTATGCTCAGGCGCAGTCATGACTGAGCGGCCGGGTGCATAGCGGCGAACCGTTCTCGTCGCTGGCCCCGGCTTGGCTCGTCTCCTCCCGACTCATCCCACTCGATCGCATCTACTATATATGAAGGCACCGACAGAGCAGCAGCGTCCAAGCGAGCCCGTGGGCATTGTGATCTCACGTGGCTCGCGCGCCGAACCCGCCCCGATCTTCTGCGCATTCGTGTGGGGGGCGGCTCCCGAGCTGACGCCGATTCCGCAGGATACCAAGGCCGCCTAACAAGCGACCTTGCAGGTCAAAGGCACCACCGTTTCGGTGGTGCCTTTTTGTTTCGCTCGCTTCGGTACGGGGATTGCCCCCGTCGATGTCGTGAACAGCACGACCACGTGGGACGAGGAGCGCCAGGCACTTCTCGGGAAGCGGATCTCGGACCTCGGGCTGCAGATCCGCGGCTCGCGAGTTGAGCGTTTAGTGGACCAGCTGTACAAGGAACTCGCCGCACGATCGATCTCGTTTCGACCGCCCGTGTATCTCAGCGATCAATGGGGTTGTCCCGACGGCACGCCACTCATCGGCGTGCCGTTCTACTTGGTCGATGAGCGTTTGGAAAAGCTGGAGGAGGAGATGTCGGGCGCGGTCGAGAACGACGCGGAAGCGATGCGGTACATGAGGCACGAGTGCGGGCATGCGATCAACTACGCGTTCCATCTTTACGAACGGGCCGATTGGCGCCGCATCTTCGGCTCATTCGATCGGCCCTACCGGGAACGCTACCGCGCCGATCCGTTCTCACGCGCGCACGTCCGGCACATTCTCGCGTGGTATGCGCAGAAGCATCCGGACGAAGACTTCGCCGAGACGTTCGCTGTGTGGTTGACTCCGGATCTCGACTGGCGCAGCGAGTATGCCGACTGGCCGGCACTGGAGAAACTGGAGTACGTCGATCGAGTGATGACGGAGATCAAGGAGCTCGCGCTCGAGGTGCCGCCGCCGACCGCGGAGGATCTGCCGGTCGAGTCGATGAACTACACGATCGCGGAGCATTACGACAGCGGCTGGGAGCCGATTCCGATTGGCGACGCTCGTCAGCTCGACGCCGACCTGAAGCGAATCTTCGCGTCGGCCTCTGACGCGCCCAGTGGGATGCCGGCAGCCGAATTCATACAGCGTCACTACCGCGAGGTGCTGGTGCGTCTATCGTACTGGACAGGTGAGCCACCGGCGGTCGTGCGGTCGTTGCTCGATCATCTCATCACGCGTGCACGTGCCCTCGCGCTGCACGCGAGCGGGCTCGAGGCCGCGACGCTGATCGAGCTCACGGCCTTCGGCACGGCGGTCGTGATGAACTACCGGCACACGCAGTCGCTCGGCCGGACGACACGCGCGAGTGCCGCGAGTCAGAGCAGCGAGGCGGGAACGTGAAGATCGTCGTAATGCATTCGGCTGATGCGCTGGAGCCGCCGGTCGATCCAGTCCTGGATCAGCTGCGCGGTGCAATCGAAGCGTGCGATCATCATGTCGATCTGCTGGCGGTAAGCGACAGGGTGGAGCCGCTCGTGAGCGTGCTCCACGAGGCCGCGCCGGATCTCGTCTTCAATCTGGCTGAATCGTTTGGCGGGAAGAGCGCGCTGGAGTCCAATGTCGCGGCGCTGCTGAATCTTCTCGGGCTGCGTTACACGGGATCGAGCCCCGCGGGTTTGCTGCTGGCCGGTGACAAGTCATTGACGAAGAAGGTGCTCAGCTTTCACGGCGTTCGAACGCCGGAGTTCGCGACGGTATTCCGTGGCGCGCTCGACTGGGCGGGAGACATCGGGTTTCCCGTCATCGTGAAGCCGCCGCAGGAAGACGCGTCGCTCGGCATCAGCAGCAAGTCCGTCGTGCACGATCTGCGCGAGCTATTCACGCGCATCGACGCGCTGCAGTCCGAGTTTCAGCAGCCGGTGCTGGTGGAGCAATTCGTCGAAGGTCGGGAGTTCTACGTCGGTGTGCTGGGCAACGCGAACGCGCAGGCGCTTCCAATCATGGAGCTGGATTTCTCCGGATTTCCGGCGGGCGTTCCGCGCATTGCGAGCTGGGAAGCGAAGTGGGGAGACGATGGAGCTGGCAGTGGCGCGCAATT
>JAJKIR010000190.1 GCA_021154325.1 Gemmatimonas sp. | reverse complement strand
GGCAGCCTCTGGTGGAAGCTGTCGACCGTGATCACCTGCGGCACGCTCGCCGGCGCGATCATTCCGGAGTTTGTGAAGGTCTTCACCTCGGTGGATTCGCGCCACACTCGTGAGGTCGTCACATCCTCGCGCGAGGGTGGGCCTTCGCTCAACATCCTGTCCGGCCTCGTCGCGGGCAACTTCAGCGCATTCTGGCTCGGCCTGGTCATGGTCGCCCTGATGGGGATCGGCTACGGCGTCAGCACGCTTGGCTTGGGCAGCCTCATGATTGCGCCCGCGGTGTTCGCCTTCGGACTCGTCGCCTTCGGGTTCCTCGGCATGGGTCCCGTGACGATCGCGGTGGATTCGTACGGCCCGGTGACGGACAACGCCCAGTCGGTTTACGAGCTGTCGCTGATCGAGGAAGTGCCTAACGTGCGCGCCGAGGTCAAGCGAGACTTTGGATTCGACGTGGAGTTCGAGCGTGCGAAGCACTTCCTCGAGGAGAACGACGGAGCGGGGAACACCTTCAAGGCGACAGCAAAACCGGTGCTCATTGGTACGGCGGTCGTCGGTGCGACCACCATGATCTTCTCGATCATCGTCGCACTGACCGATCGTCTCCGCCCGGAGCTCATCGCCAACCTGTCGCTGCTCCATCCACCATTCCTGCTCGGCCTCATCACGGGTGGCGCGGTGATCTACTGGTTCACGGGCGCCTCAATTCAAGCCGTGACCACGGGCGCCTACCGCGCAGTGGAGTTCATCAAGGCCAACATTCGCCTCGAGGGCACGACCAAGGCGTCGGTGAGCGACTCGAAGAAAGTCGTTGCCATCTGCACGCAGTACGCGCAGAAGGGGATGATCAACATCTTCCTCACCGTCTTCTTCGCCACGCTCGCGTTCGCGTTCGTCGAGCCGTACTTCTTCATCGGCTATCTCGTCTCGATCGCGCTCTTCGGGCTGTTCCAGGCGGTGTTCATGGCCAACGCCGGCGGTGCGTGGGACAACGCGAAGAAGATCGTCGAGGTGGAACTGAAGGCGAAGGGCACGGACCTTCACGCGGCAACGGTCGTTGGCGATACGGTCGGCGATCCATTCAAGGACACGTCGTCGGTTGCGATGAATCCGATCATCAAGTTCACGACGCTCTTTGGCCTCTTGGCAGTGGAACTTGCGGTTTCTCTGGCAAGCTCGCGCGGCGTGCAGCTCACGCTGGTGCTGGCGGCCCTCTTCCTCCTCGCGGCACTCTTCTTCGTCTACCGTTCGTTCTACGGCATGCGCATCGAGTCGGAGGCACCAACCGAGATTCCGGCGGCCACGCCGGAGCGCGTACCCGCTCGTTAGGCCACTGCTGTCATCCTGAGGAGCGTTAGCGACGAAGGATCTGGCGCCTCTGGTTAGTGATATGCTACTAACAAGAGGCGCTAGATCATTCGCTTTGCTCCGGATGCCATTTACGCTCCTCAACACGCACTAGATGCCATCTCTCTTCTCGCGAAAGCCGATCGCCGAGTTGCTGGTCGAAGGCGAGCACCCCAACGCGCTGAAGCGCGCGCTGGGCGCCGGCGACCTCGTGATGCTGGCGATCGGTGCGGTGATCGGAGCCGGCATCTTTGGCGCGATCGGCTCGGCCGCCGCAGGACAGACCGACGCAGCGGGGCACG
The DNA here is from genome assembly GCA_021154325.1 of Gemmatimonas sp. GTDB lineage: Bacteria > Gemmatimonadota > Gemmatimonadetes > Gemmatimonadales > Gemmatimonadaceae > AG2. The sequence continues at coordinate 39,140 of JAJKIR010000190.1, read as the reverse complement.
TGGTTCGCCTCGGTGCCGGCCCGGCACTCGTCCTCTCCTTCCTCCTCCTCGGCGCCGCCTGCGCGCTCGCGGGCCTCTGCTACGCCGAGCTGGCGAGCATGATTCCGCAAGCCGGGAGCGCGTACGCCTACTCGTACGCAACGCTGGGCGAGATCGTCGCCTGGATCATCGGCTGGGATCTGATCCTCGAATACGCCGTCGGGAACGTCGCTGTCGCGATCTCCTGGGGCGACTACTTCAAGACGCTCACTGGCGGCTGGTTGCAGCTGCCCGCCTGGCTGACCACCGGCTACCGGACGGCACTCCTCAGCTCTGATCCGGCAGTGCACGGTCTCCTCGCCTCCGCGCCACACGTCGGCGGACTCGCGATCCTCATCAACGTGCCGGCATTCGCGATCGTCATGCTCATCACCTGGTTGCTCCTCATGGGCGTCCGGGAGAGTGCGCGCGCGAATAACATCATGGTCGCCGTGAAGCTCGTCGTGCTCGCCCTGTTCATCGTCATGGGGGTGACGCACATCAACAAGGCGAACTACTTGCCCTTCGCGCCTAACGGCTTCACCGGGATCCATCAGGGAGCGGCGATCGTCTTCTTCGCCTACATCGGCTTCGACGCGATATCGACGGCGGCCGAGGAGACGAAGAATCCGCAGCGGAATCTGCCGATCGGTATCCTTGGCGGGCTGGCCATCTGTACCGTCATCTACATCGTCATCGGAGCCGTGCTGACCGGAATGGTCCCGTATTCCGAGCTCGGAAAGACCGCGGACCCGCTCTCGTATGCCCTCTCCGCGACCGGCCTGACGGCGATCTCGAAGATCGTCGCCCTCGGCGCGGTGTTCTCGATGACGGCGGTGCTGCTCGTCTTCCAGTATGGCCAACCGCGCATCTTCTTCGCGATGGCGCGCGACGGTCTCCTTCCACGCTGGGCGGCGAAGGTCAGCGCGAAGCACCGCGTGCCGCACGTGACGACGATCATTACCGGGATCTTCGTCGCGCTGTGGGCGCTCATCGGGGATGCGAATGAGACGTACGATCTGACCAACATCGGGACGCTTTTCGCTTTCGTCCTCGTCTGCATCGGCGTGATCGTCCTCCGCTACACGGACCCTGATCGGCCGCGCCCATTCCGGGTGCCTTTCGTCTGGGTGGTCGGTCTCGGCGGGGCGGCGCTTTGCGCGATCACGATGTACGGCCTTCCACGCTCGGCCTGGGAGCGGTTCGGCTGGTGGCTCCTCATCGGGCTCGTGATTTACTTCGCTTACGGCTTCTCGAACTCCACGCTTCGGCGCGGCACCGCACCGGTGTCGCCGGACCAGGACTGAGCGGCTTCCCACAATTCTCCATGGCGCACTCCGACGTTCCCTTCGCGGCCAACGGCGCCGTCGTGGCCCCGCCGCATCGCCGCTCGCGCGGCTCGCTGACGCAGTGGATCATCATCTCGATGGTGATTGGCATCGCGGTCGGCTGGCTCTTCCCCGAAAGCGCGCGCGAAGCCCATCGCGGTTGGGCGGCCACCGATCTGAACGTGCTGTCCAGCGTCTTCCTGCGCATGATCAAGTCCTTGATCGTGCCGCTGCTGTTCGGAACCCTGGTCGTGGGCATCGCCGGTCACGGCGACGACATGAAGAGGGTGGGCAAGCTCGCGCTCCGGTCGATCATCTACTTCGAGGTCGTGACGACGCTGGCGCTCGCCGTTGGTCTGATCGTGGTGAACGTCGTGAAGCCCGGGCGCGGTGTCGACCTCGGCGCGGCATCGTCGCGCGAAGGAACCCAGCTCGCCGCGAATCAGACGACACTGAGCGGCGTGCTCGAGCACACGGTGCCCCAGAGCTTCTTCGAGGCGGCGACGAAGAACGAGGTGCTGCAGATCGTCTTCTTCTCGATCATCTTCGCCGTCGCGCTGTCGCAGGTGCGGCAGGATCGCGCGAAGACATTCATGTTGAGCGCTTGTGAAAGCCTGTCCGAGGTGATGTTCAAGTTCACCGGGATCGTGATGAAGTTCGCGCCGATCGGTATCGGCGCCGCGATCGCCGTCACGATCTCGACGAGCGGCCTCGGGGTGCTGCGCAACCTGGGCATTCTCGTGCTCTCGCTCTATGGCGCGCTCGTCATCTTCGTGCTGCTGGTGCTTGTGCCCGTGATGATCTTCGCGCGCGTGCCGATCGGCCGATTCCTCCGTGCGGTCCGCGAGCCCTGGCTGATTGCGTTCACGACTGCGTCCTCGGAGGCGGCCCTTCCGCTGGCAATGGAACGGATGGAGGCGTTAGGCGTTCCGCGCAGGATCGTCGCCTTCGTGCTGCCCACCGGCTACTCGTTCAACCTCGACGGCAGCACGCTCTATCTCGCGCTCGCATCGGTGTTCGCCGCGCAGGCGGCGGGCATCAACATGCCGATCTCGACGCAGCTCGTGATGATGCTGACGCTGATGCTCACGAGCAAAGGGGTTGCGGCGGTCCCGCGCGCGTCGCTGGTCATCCTCTCCGGCGCCTTGACGCAGTTCAATCTTCCGCTGCAGGCCGTGGCCGTCATTCTCGGCGTCGACGCCTTGATGGACATGGCGCGCACCTCGATCAATCTCTTCGGCAACTGCCTCGCAACGGTCGTGATGGCCCGATGGGACGGCGAGTTCGATCGCCCCGGAGCATCAGTTCCTGTCGCCGATGCCATGGCAGGCCGACGCCTCGAGGCGCCTGCGGTGGAAACGCCTTAGGAGCAGCTATCAGTTATCAGTCCATAGTTATCAGGGAGTACGGAACGAAGCGTTGATGGGTGAGAGGAGCAGGAGCGCGCGAGCAGCGCGCGACTCCCATCAGATTCCTCGTCGCTACGCTCCTCGGAATGACAGAGGTGTGCCTGTCATCCCGAGCGTAGCGAGGGATCTGCTTTTCATCCCAATGAACGCTTCGTTCCAAAGTCCCTGATAACTATGGACTGATAGCTATGGACTGCAGCATCGGCTGCGCTTAACCGACGAAGCGCAATGCGCCGCGAACGGCGCCGCGAACCGGGATGACTTCGTCCGTGCTCACCTGAGCTCCGGGAACCGCGGTCTTGAGTCGATGCTCGAGGCGGCGACGCATTGTGGAGCCGCGCTGCAGCATTCCGCCGCTCAGCGCGACCGGGAGGGTGGCGCGTTCGTCGACGAAGAGCTGGCGTGCGAGAGCCCGAACGTGAAGCGAGAGCTCCTCGACGGCGAGGCTAACGATCGAGTTCGCGCGCAAATCCCCGGTGTCGGCGACGCTCATCACAACCGGCGCCAGTGACGCCAGCATCGATGGCGCCGCCTGCGCCGCCCAGCCGATCAGATCCGAAAGCTCGTTCACCTGTGCGGCGGTGAGAATCGCGCCGGTGAGGGCGGTCTCCGGCTCGCGCCCGTCGTTCGCCGCCGCGACCACGGAGAGCGCCTTCCGGCCGATCCACGCGCCACTCCCCTCGTCGCCGAATACGGGCCCCCAGCCGCCGCACCGCGCCGTGCTGCCCGTGGGTCCGCGGCCGAACGCAATTGAGCCTGTCCCACTGATGAGGAGCACGCCAGGGCCGTCGCCGAACGCGTCGTCGAGCGCGACGCTGAAATCGGAATGAATCACCACCTCGTCGGCGAGCTCGCGGCTCGCGAGCGCCTGCCAGAGCCCCTGTCGTTCAGCCTCGCGTCCAACGCCCGCGACACCGACGCAGAGCACGCGTGGCATGACGTGCGTCATCTCGCACGACGCGAGCGCGTCGCGAACGACATCGGCGATGACATTCGCGGACTCCTCGACGCGTCCGGGCCTGACGGCGCTTCCCGGCCCGACGACGTCTCCGATCATCCCGCCATGCTCGTCGGCGACCATGGCGCGCGTCTTTGAGCCGCCGCCGTCGATGCCGATGACGATCGGCGTCATGCCAGGGCGTCGCGCGGCGGCGCGACGTGGGCGTACGAAGCAAGCATTCCAATCACGAGCGTAATCACGGTTCCGATGAGAACGTACCAGGGCCAGGCGATCGTGCCTAACGGCTGAAGGACCCCGCGCCACGCCGGGACCGCCGCGGCGATCTGCTTGGCGAACACGACGAACGCCATCGCGAGAATGCCCACCGACATCCCGATGATAGCGTCGGGCTGCGTCGCGCGACGCCACAAGATACCGAGGAAGAATCCACCAAGAAGTCCACCGTAGGTGAACGACGCGATCGAGAGCGCGATCACTACGACGGGCGTCTGCTGGTTCTGCGGGAAGAGCAGGGCGCCGCCGGTAAGTACGACGCCCCACAGGAGAGCGAAGATCTTGCCGACGCGCAGGGTTCGCGGATCGTCGGCCTGACGCCCCGTGAGCGGGAGGTAGATGTCGTGCGTCGCCGCTGCCGCCAGGGAATTGATGGCGCCCGAGTGCGTGCTCATCGTTGCCGCGAGGATGGCCGCGAGCACCAGACCGAGCAGACCATGCGGCATGTACTGCAAGATGAACGTCGGAAAGACGTCGTCCGCCTTGGCGAAACCATGATTCGGACCGTACAACGCCCAGAGCCCGACGCCGATCATGAGGAAGAGCACGAACTGCAGCGTGACGACGATGCCGCTGCCAATGACGGCCGTCTGGGCGTCGCGCAGCGTGCGCGCGGAGAGCAGCCGCTGCACGATGAGCTGATCCGCGCCATGTGACGCCATCGAGAGAAACGCCCCGCCGATCAGCCCCGCGAAGATCGTGTGCGGCCGATCGAAACCGGTATAGAAGTCTATAAACTGCAGCTTGCCCGCGGGCCCGGCGACACTGATGATCTGCGACCAGCCGCCGGTCATGAGGTGGCCGAGCAACACCAGCGCTGAGATGCCGCCAACGATGTACACCGTCGCCTGAAGAATTTCCGTCCAGACGACGGCGCGCATGCCACCGCGATACGTGTACGCAATGGTCAGCGTCCCGAGGACGAGCACGGCCGTCGGCATCACCCACTGCCGCGGCACCACTCCCTCGAGGATGAGCGCGATTGGGATCGCCGTGGCGAAGACGCGGACCGAATCCGCCAGACCGCGCGTCACCATGAACACGATCGAGGTGAAGCGGCGCGTCGCGAGGCCGAATCGCTGCTCCAGCAGCGCGTACGCGGTGACGAGCTCACCCTGGTAATACCGCGGGAGGAGCACCGCCGCGATCACGATGCGTCCCAGCAGATAGCCGACGGAGACCTGCAGAAATCCGAGATTGCCGACGTACGCGAGTCCGGGAATGCTGATGAACGTGAGCGCGCTCGTCTCGCTGGCGACCACGGAGAACATCACTGCCCACCAGGGAATCGACCGGCCGGCGACGAAATAATCCTTCGCGTCACGCTGTCGCCGACCGACCCACATGCCGAGCAGGGTCGTGCCGGTGAGGTACAGCAGTATGACAATGATGTCGAGCGCCGAGATCCCGCTAGGCATGCCTAACGAAGAGCAGATCCCTCGCTGCGCTCGGGATGACTACCACCAGTCATCCCGAGGAGCGAAGCGACGAGGGATCTGCTCCTACTCCACGACATACGCTTCCATCGCGAAGTACTCGGCCAATCCCAACCGGTCGAGCTCCGCCGCGGTGCCTTTGTTCCGCGCCTCGACGCGCTGCCAGAACTCGCGCTCGTCGTATCCGCCCGGAAATGGCGCTGAGTCCTTTTGCGATTGGTGCTTGAAGATTGCTTGGATCTTGAGTCGCAGCTCTTCCTGCGACAGCGGGACGAGCCAGGACGCCTCGTGAATCGGCCACTCCTGCCATGCGCCCCGATAGAGCCAGGTTTCGGGCCCCTGGCCATTGCTCCCGTAAATCTCCGCGAGTGCCTGGTCGATCGCTTGTTTGCACATGCGATGCGTCCCGTGCGGATCCGAGAGGTCGCCTGCGACGAAGATCTGCTGCGGCCGAATCTCTTCGAGCAGAGCGCGCACGATCGCGACGTCCTTCGGTCCGATCTCCTCTTTGCGAACCTTGCCCGTTTGATAGAACGGAAGGTTGAGGAAGCGCGCCGCGCTCCGCGGCAAACCAACGGTCTCGATGCCGCTCACGGCTTCCGCTTCCCGGATGATCCGTTTGATGTCCTGGACCTCGGGAATGTCCACTTCGCCCGGGCGCTTCCGATCGAGAAACGCGTAGACCGTCGCGGCGAGCGAGTCGACCTTTGCGGAATCGATCAGGCCATTGCCCGAGGTGCGAACGAGGAAGTCGACATAGCGGCGCACGTCGTGATCGAAGACCGCGATGTTGCCGCTCGTCTGGTACGCGACGGTGATCTCGTTCTCGTTCTCGACAAGCTTCCGAAGGATGCCGCCCATCGAGATGACGTCGTCGTCGGGATGCGGCGAGAAGCAGATGATGCGCTGGTGAGTCGGCAGCTTCGACTTCCCGCGAATCTTCGCGCCGAGGATGTTGAAGACCTTCCCATTCACCTCGCCAGGCGAGCCATACTTCGCCACGAGCGCCGACATCTTATGCTCCGCATAATCCCGCTGCGTGAGCTTGAGAATCGCCTTGTTCGTCTGCTGCGACAGCCACATGACGGCGCGAACCATGAGGTCCTGCGTCCACTGCACCTCGTCGATGAGCCACGGCGTCTTGTTCCGGGTAAGTTCTGCCCCTGCTGCGCGATCGACATAAAAAGTCGTGTCGGGGTGCCGCTGGAGGAAGGTCGCCGCAACCTCGACGTCGATGTCCCCTTCCACCGCGCGCCTAACGATCGAGGACTTGTGCTCGCCGGTTGCGAGAATCGCGATCTCGTGGGCGTCCAGAATCGTCGCCACGCCCATCGTGATCGCCTCGCGCGGCACGAACTCCTCGCCGAAGAAATCGGCGGCGGCGTCGCGCCGCGTGATGGCGTCGAGCGTCACGAGCCGGGTGCGGCTGTCGCTCCCCGACCCGGGCTCGTTGAAGCCGATGTGCCCCGTCTTCCCGATGCCGAGGATCTGGAAGTCCACCCCGCCGGCGTCGACGATCGCGTCCTCGTAGCGGCGACAGTACTCGTCAACGCGATCCCGCGGGATCGTACCGTCCGGGATGTGCACGTTCTCCGGCCTGATGTCGATCTGCGAGAACAGATTCTCCCACATGAACCGGTAGTAGGAGTGGATGCTCTCGCGCGACATCGGGTAGTACTCATCGAGATTGAACGTGGCGACGTGACGAAAGCTGAGTCCCTCCTCGCGGTGCATGCGGATGAGCTCCCGATAGACCCCGATCGGAGTCGAGCCCGTCGCGAGTCCGAGCACCGCTGTCTCACCGGCGGCGTCCTTCTCGCGCACCAGCGTCGCAATGCGATTCGCCACGAGCCGAGCGATGTGCTCGTGATCGTCGACCACGAGCGTACGAATGCGCTCCAGGCCGGCGGGCACGTGGGGCACACGAGAAGGCCCGCGAGTCGGCGAGCGATCGCGGGCCTCTTTCTCGGCAACGGCGTCGCGGCGGACGCCTGTGACCGACTCTGCCATCGTTTATTGCCTAGTTAGGCTGAGAACGAGCTGCCACAACCGCAGCCCCCAGTCGCGTTAGGATTCTTGAACGTGAAGCCCGATCCCATCATCGACGTGACGTAGTCGATGATGACGCCATTCAGGTACTGCGCCGAGAACGGATCGACGAACACACGCCATCCACTCTGGTCGATGACGAGATCGTCGTCCGCAGCGGCGTCCTCGATGAGCAGGCCGTACTTGAAGCCGCTACATCCGCCGGGCTGGACACTGACCCGCAGTCCACCCTTTGCGGGATCGACGCCTTCCTGCTCCATGAACTTCATGACCTCGGCTGACGCGTTCGGTGTAATGACCACCGCCAGCTCGGGCTGATTCATTGTGCTCATTCGTACCCTCCTCCGAAGCGGCCAAGTGTTGCCGTGCCGCAGGTTACGTGCAAGATAAGCTCCCCATCAATCCGCCGCCACCGCTTCGCGGGGCTTTGGGTCCTGTTGCCTCAATACCGGAGGCGGCAGCTCCGAACGGAACGACCTCGCGATCCACACAAACGCCAGAGCGGCAATGACCAACATCACAGTCCCGGCCATCGGCTCTCCGAAGATGATCTTTCCAACGCCGAAGAGTGAAGCATACACAGCGACGATCCCGGCGATCCAGTTTGTCCATGCAAGTGAGCCGCCCGGAATCGGCTCGCGGCCGTAGCCCAGCTTCGTCGAGATAGCCGCCCAGCCTGGACCGCCGGGGCGGACCCTCTCGTAGAACGACTCGAGCACCGCGGGGGACTCGGGTTGCGTCAGCATCGTCGTGGCCACCCAGATGACCGTTGTCACCGCGACCGTGATCAGGAGCGTGACGGCATCCGCGTCCGGTCCCGCGTTCACGACCACAGAAGGAGTCCACGACGCGACCTGGTCTGCCCCAATGATGTGCAGCTTCGACAACACCAGCGCAAACGATCCGCTCACATAGCTGAACGTCACGAACGAGGCGATCATCGCGCTGATCTCGCTCCACGCGTTGATGCGCCACCAGTACCAGCGCAGGATGTACACCAGACCCGTGCCGGCGCCGAGCCCGATCAGGAACTTCCAGGCCTGCTCCACGGTCGCGAGCTGCGAGGTCACCACGATCGACACGAGAAAGAGCAGCACCGTCGCCATTCGTGACATGCTCACGTAATGATGCTCGGTCGCGGTCTTTCGAATGAACCGACGATAAAAGTCGTTCACGAGGTATGACGCGCCCCAATTGAGCTGCGTCGCGACCGTGGACATATACGCAGCGGCGAAGCCCGCCATCATGAAGCCGCGCCATGGCGTCGGGAGGAGATCGACGAAGGCCTGAACGTAGGCGGCCTCGTGGTCGGGCGCTCCGTTCACCATGACACCGTTAGGATAAAGGACGACCGTCGCCAGTCCGGTGATGATCCAGGGCCAGGGACGAACCGCGTAGTGGGCCACCTGGAAGAAGAGCGTCGCGAGTACGCCGTCGCGCTCCGTCTTCGCGGAGAAGATTCGCTGAGCGACGTAGCCACCACCCCCCGGCTCGGCGCCGGGGTACCACGCCGCCCACCATTGAACGAAGAGGAACACCCCGATCGTGAGGGCCGGCATCCAGACGTATGCGTGGATGCCGCCATTCTGGATCGACACAGGAAGCACCGACAGCGCCGCCGTCTCGCTGCCGAAATGCGCGGCGACGCCGCGCTTCAGTGCGGTCATCCCGCCCACCGCGTTGACCGCGAACACCGCGAGGACGATCACTGCCGTCATCTTGATCACGAACTGCACGAGATCCGTCCACAGCACCGCCCACATTCCCGCCGCCACGGAATACGCGACGGTGATGACGAAGCAGATGCCGACCGCCACGTAGGGGTTCACGCCGAGCGATATCCCCAGAATCTTCACCATGGCCTTGGTCACCCAGCCGAGGATGATCGCGTTGACGAAGACGCCGAGATAGATCGCGCGGAAGCCGCGCAGGAAGGTCGCCGGCGGGCCCTGGTAACGGATCTCCGCGAACTCGATGTCCGTCATGACGTGTGCTCGTCGCCAGAGCCGCGCGAAGAAGAACACGGTGAGCATGCCGCTCATCAGCAGGCACCACCACAGCCAATTGCCCGCGACGCCGTGGGAGAAGACGAGCCCTGTGACGACGAGCGGCGTGTCGGCGGCGAATGTCGTCGCCACCATCGACGCTCCGGCGAGCCACCACGGTACCTGCCGGCCCGAGATGAAATACTCGCTGAGACTCTCTCCGCCGCGTTTCGTGAATGCGAAACCGATGCCGGCCGAGAGAATGAAGTATGCCGCGACGATCGCCCAATCGATGGCTGTCAGATTCATTGGTGAGAGCTCTGCGCGGGAGTGGAGGTGCGAGCGATCGTCGACATCACCGCATCGGCCAGCGCGACCCGCACGCGTCTGAACTTGGTATTCGCGCGCGTGGGATTGACGCCGTTGCTGAGGAGAATGACGAACACATCATGCGCCGGGTCAATCCAGATCGACGTCCCGGTGAACCCGGTATGGCCGAACGCGCGCTCCGACATGAAGTGTCCCGCCGAGTTCTTTCCATCCGGCTTCTGCCACCCGAGTGCGCGATCCTGTAGCTGGCGGGTCGTGAAAAGCTCGATCGTCTGCGGCCGCACGATACGTGCTCCGTCGAGTGCGCCCCCGTTCAGGTACATACGGGCGAACCGCGCGAGGTCGTGCGCCGAGCTGAATAGCCCCGCGTGTGCCGAGACACCGCCGAGGTAGTACGCCCGCTCGTCGTGAACGACGCCCCAGACCTTGCCGCCGCGAATGGAGTCGATCTCGGTAGGCGCGATGCGCGGCTTGAGCGCCGCTGGAGGCCGGTACATCGTCTCCGTCATGCGCAGCGGCAGGAAGACGTGATTCAGCACGTACTGATCGAGCGTTTCGCCCGACACTCGTTCCACCAGCCTCCCGAGCATGTAGGCGCCGATGTCGCTGTACACCATCCGCACGCCGGGCAGCGTGTCGAGCGGAGTGGCAAAGAGCAGCTTGGCGATGCTGTCGGGGACATGCGTGATACGATCGTACGGCTTGTCGGCGGGCAAGCCCGAGGTGTGGGTGATGAGATGCCGGATCGTGACGAGCTCCTTGTGCGGCCCCCGCCATTCGGGGATGTACCGTTGAAGCGGCGCATCGAGATCGATTCGTCCCTGCTCGTACAGCTGCATCACCGCGGTAGTCATGCCGACAACCTTCGTGAGTGATGCGAGGTCCCAGAGCGAGTGCTCGTCAGGCACAGGGCTCGCCGCCCAATCCAGGTGGCCGACGCTGTCCTCGGCTAGGACGCCGTCGCGTGTGCCGACCACTGCGTACGCCCCCGGAAATGCACTATCCGCCTCGGCGCGCGAGAATATCGAGTGGAGAGAGTCGCGGACTGCCGAGCTCACGGTGATTCGTGTCTCGCTCGGCGTCGAGTTGGCGCCCTGGGCCGCCGACGGACGACTCACGCAGCCGGAGGCGGCTGCGACGACGAGCGTGATGCTGACTATGCGATGTAGCTGACGACCGGGAAAACCAGCTGTGATCATCTGCTCACTGGTTCAGGCGGGGCGTGGAAGGATCGATGGTCGCGGGCGCCGGACGCGTCGTACGGATAATAGGGAGAGTAGCGCGAACTCGGTACAGTCGAAATTGGCGAGCCGGGTTGGTCACGCATTAGCTTGTCGTCGGACCGCGGTGCACTTCTTTTGCACGCGCGTCCTTCACTACACTCGATGGTGGCCTCGCGCCTTTGGGAGGAACGATCATGAAGAGATTCTGCGTCGCGCTTGGCGTCGTGGTGATCACGGCAATGAGTACCGGATGTGGTCCACGACAAGCCTCGGTGCGCACCTCGCCGACGGCAGCCGAGGCGACGATTCATTTCACGAACAATCTCAACCAGGCCGTGAACGTCTATGTCGTTCAGGGCGGCACCGAGACATTCGTCAGGCAGGTCGGAGCGAACACCACGGAAAACCTGCCGGTCCGCGGCATCGCGCTCGGCTCGCAGGTGTTGTTGCGCGCGGTCACGGTTGACGGCAAGAGCCAGTTCGACACGCAGAATCCCGTCGCGCTGACGTCGACGTACACGTGGAGAGTGCCCTGAGCAGAAGACGCGCGACCTCCATGGCGGCGGTTGCTACAAGTTTGTGGAAGGGATACCTTTACGAACCGAAGCGAGCCTCAGGGCATTCGCTTCGGTTCTCGCATCAAGATTGCCGGGCTTCGCCTTCCGCCAATTGCGTCGAGCTCTACCCGGCTGGGTTCAACCGCGACGTCGCTTGCCGTGTCGCCTGCTGGCCGCTCGCTATGCTGCGTGACGGAACCGAATGAAGATTCTCCCGGACTGGCTGAAAAACGGCTATCTGCGCGTCATCGACCCAGTCGCCAACTGGTTGGTCCGGCGTGGAGTTCATCCTAATACCATCACTGCGATCGGCACGGCCTGCTCGGTGGCCGGCGGTGTCATCTATGGCACCGGGCACATCTCCGTCGGCGGCTTTTTTCTTGGCTTGACGGCGCTCTTCGACGTCCTCGACGGGACCGTCGCGCGGCGGTCCAATCGCAGCTCCACCTTCGGCGCGTTTCTCGATTCCACGCTCGACCGCCTCGCCGACGGCGCCGTGCTCGGCGGTCTCGGTGTGTTCTACGCCCTGAGTCCGGTCCATCGAAGCGTGCCGATGGTGGTCGTGTGTCTCGCCGGAATCATCGGATCATTTCTCACCTCGTACACGCGGGCGCGCGCGGAAGCGCTGGGCCTCGATGCCAAGGTGGGAATTCTGCAGCGCCCTGAACGTGTGGTGCTGCTCTCGGTGCCACAGGCTTTTTTTGGCCTGGCACTGAATGGATGGGTGCTCGCGCTCATCATCATTTTCTTGACCGTGACGGCGTGGATCACCGTGGTCCAGCGCGTCGCGTTCGTCTATCACCAGACCGCACCTCGAGCGGAGGCGGAAGCGCTGCGATTTGCCGAAGGAGAACGTCCGCGTTGGTTGCGGCGGCGGCGTGGCGTTACGAGCACTCTGCTGAAAGGAGATTGAGTACGTGCAGGCTTCGTCCAAGAGCTCCAAGAGCGCCGAATCCGGCGCTCGTTCCGCTATCCGTCCCGCTACCGGTAAGCTGGGCATCCTGACGCCAGGCCTCGGTGCCGTGGCCACGACATTCATGGCCGGCGTCGAAAGCATTCGCCGCGGACGGTCGAAGCCGATCGGATCGCTGACGCAGATGGCGACGATCCGCCTCGGCAAACGTACTGAGAACCGCTCCCCGCTGATCAAGGATTTCGTTCCGCTCGCCGAGTTGGATGATCTCGTCTTTGGCGCGTGGGACCCGATCGCCGATGATGCGCTCACGGCAGCGTGCAAGGCCGGAGTGCTCGAGCAGAAAGACATCGAGCCGCTCTCCGATTTCCTCCGTGAGATCAAGCCGATGCCCGCCGTGTTCGACAACCGCTACGTGACGCGAATTCACGGCGAGAACGTGAAGCGCGGCAAGACGAAGCGTGATCTCGCTGAGCAGCTGCGACAGGACATTCGCGATTTCAAATCGAAGAACCGGCTCGATCGTGTGGTCGCCGTGTGGTGCGCATCGACCGAGACGTACATCAAGGCCGGTCCGCAGCACGCGACCATCGAACAGTTCGAGAAGGCGATGGAGCGAAACGACGACCTCATCGCACCCTCGATGCTCTACGCGTGGGCTTGCATCATGGAGGGCGTGCCGTACTGCAATGGCGCACCGAATCTCGCGGTCGATACGCCGGCGCTGATGCAGCTCGCGATCGATCGCGGGGTGCCGATCTCGGGCAAGGATTTCAAGACCGGCCAGACGTGGATGAAGACGGTCATCGCGCCGGGCCTCAAGGCACGCATGCTCGGCCTCGCCGGCTGGTACTCGACGAACATCCTCGGCAATCGCGACGGTGAGGTGCTCGACGATCCGGCGTCGTTCAAGACGAAGGAGGAGTCGAAGCTGAGTGTGCTGCACACGGTGCTGCAGCCGGAGATTTATCCGGATCTGTACAAGGACTTCTCGCACGTCGTTCGCATCAACTACTACCCGCCACGCGGCGACAACAAGGAAGGGTGGGACAACATCGACATCTTCGGGTGGATGGGCTACCCGATGCAGATCAAGGTGAACTTCCTCTGCCGCGATTCCATTCTCGCCGCGCCGATCGTGCTCGACCTGGCGCTCTTCTCCGACTTCGCCCAGCGCGCCGGGCTGAAGGGGATTCAGGAATGGTTAAGCTTCTATTACAAAAGCCCGATGGCCGCTCCCGCGCTGCAGCCTGAACACGATCTTTTCATTCAGCAGACGAAGCTGAAGAACACCTTGCGCCATCTCATGGGCGAGGAACAGATCACGCACTTGGGGCTGGAGTACTATCAGTCGTAGGAGGAGCGCCATGGTAGCCACTCGGGAAACGCGGGCATGGTTGCGCGTGGTTGGAGCGACGACGGCGATCGTCGTGGGGAGCGTAGTCGCGGCGAGCTGCGGCCGGTCGGAAGCAAAGCAGCCCGAGATGCACTACTTCACGAAGACCTACTCGTTCACGATCGTGCCGTCGGAGACTCAGCCGCACGCGCGCGGGGACATCACTTACAAATTCTTCATTCGCGATCGCGACACGCGAGAGCCCATTCAGGACGGCGAAGGGCAGATTTACGCCAATAACAAGGAAGGGGCGCAAACGTGGGATGGCTTCAAGTACGGGCCGGAGGTCGGCACCTACTACGGGAAGCTGAACTTCGTGACCTCCGGCCTGTGGGCAATCGGCTTTCGTTTCCGTCGCGACTCGCTGCACCCACTCGAGAAGCAGGAGTGGATGCAAGAGGTGCTCAACGAACTGCCGTCCGCGACGCCGTGAGCCTCGCCTCTGCATAACGACAACCCAATGCGGCACTTCTATCGCAGCCATCGACCGCCGGCGGAGGTGCTCGCCGCCGCCGACAATTTTTTCCCGGGTCTTGGTCTGGCCCAGATCGAGTCCGAGCCGCGCGCGCGGAAGTTCTCCGGTGCACTGGGGGTCGCGCGCGTTCGCGTGAGGGCGGAGGGCGGGCACTACACCTTCGTCGAGGTCGAAACCGACCAGATGGGGGAGAGCCGAATGGATCGCAACGTCAAGAAGTTCTTCGTGACGATCCATCGCACCGAAGACCCGGGCCACGCGCTCGAAGCGAATTATTGATGGCGACTCGAGTAACGGGCGGGGCAAAGCGCGGCGCCGCGCGAACGACGCCGCGTAACGACGTCCACCCCGCTGGCCTCACGCGCGCGCAGCTCCTCGAGCTCTACTACTGGATGCGGCTCACGCGGACGCTCGAGGAACGGCTCGTCGCGCTCTATCGACAGACCAAGGTGGTGGGCGGCCTCTTTCGCTCGTTAGGTCAGGAAGCGGACGCGGTGGGCAGCGCGTTCGCGCTCCGCCGAGAGGACGTGCTGTCGCCGCTCATCCGGAACCTCGGCTCGATGCTGGTGAAGGGTGCGACGCCGGTAGAGATCCTTCGCCAGTACATGGCGAAGGGCGATTCGCCGACCCGCGGACGCGAGCTCAACATCCATTTCGGCGACACCGAGCGCGGATTCATCGGGCAGATCTCACCGCTCGGTGACATGGTGCCAGTCATGGCTGGCGTGACGCTCACCTTCAAGATGCGCGGTGAGGCGCGCGTGGGCCTCGTGTATGTCGGCGACGGCGCCACGTCGACGGGCGCATTCCACGAGGGGATCAATTTCGCCGCCGTGCAGCGTTGCCCGCTCGTGGTCGTAATCGAGAACAACGGATATGCCTACTCGACACCGACACGGAAGCAGACGCTCGCGCAGCAGTTCGTCGACAAGGCGATCGGTTATGGTGTGCCGGGGGAGCAGGCCGACGGCAACGACGTCATCGCGACATACGAAGTTACTAAACGTGCTGTCGATCGCGCGCGCGCGGGTGAAGGCGTATCGATCGTCGAGCTGATGTCGTATCGACGCAAGGGGCACGCGGAGCACGACAACCAGTCGTACGTGCCGCCCGGCGAGATTGACAAATGGGCCCGCGAGAATGACCCAATCGATCGCTACGTCGCACGACTGCGATCGGAGCTGAGCTTTGGTGAGGCAGAGCTGACGGAGATCGACGCGCGTGTGCGGCACGAGGTCGATGAGGCGACCGAGATCGCGGAGCAGTCCCCGGCCCCCGAGCCGCTCGATGCGCTCGTTGGCGTGTATGCGGAGCCAGCGGCCGAGGTACCGTTGTGGTATCGCCGCGGCAAGCGCTCGGCGGTCGAGACGAATGAGCGGCCAGAAGGGTGGGGCACCTTCTCGTCCGCGAACGGGTCGGGCAAGGCTGGCCAAGTCGCGCGCGAGAACGACTGATGGCTGAAGTCACATACCTCGAAGCCATCCGCGAGGCGCTCATCGAAGAGATGGACCGCGATGGCAACGTGTTCTGTCTCGGCGAAGACATCGGCGCTTACGGCGGTGCGTTCAAGGCGACAGAGGGCCTGCTCGACCGGTTCGGCGAGCAGCGCGTGATCGACACGCCGATCTCGGAGATCGGAATCGTTGGTGCGGCGGCGGGCGCGGCGCACATGGGCATGCGTCCAGTGGTGGAGATGCAGTTCATCGACTTCATCGCGAACGCCTACGACATGCTCACGAACTACGTGGCGACGGCTCGTTATCGCGCGATGCTGCCGTGTCCCATGGTCGTTCGGGGTCCGAGCGGCGGGTACGTGCGCGGGGGGCCGTTCCACTCGCAGAATCCCGAAGCCGGATTCATCCACACGCCGGGGCTGAAGGTCGTTTATCCCTCGACAGCCGAGGATGCAAAGGGCCTCCTCAAGGCCGCGATACGCGACGACGATTGCGTGCTCTTCTTCGAGCACAAATATCTCTATCGCCGGATCAAGGGAACGATGCCGGCCGGTGACCACGTCACCCCGATCGGGAAGGCGCGGCTCGCGCGTGAAGGGCGCGATCTGTCGATCATCACGTACGCGGCGACCGTCTGGAAAGCGCTCGAGGCGGCCGAGCAGCTGGAGCGCGAAGACGGACTCTCGGTGGAAGTGCTCGACCTGCGATCTCTGAGCCCCCTGGATGACGACGCAATCACGTCGACAACGAGGAAGACGAACCGTGTGCTCGTCGTCCACGAGGATACTCGGACCGGCGGGATCGCGGGGGAGATCACGTCGCGCATCAACGAGAGCTGCTTCGAGTGGCTGGATGCCCCGGTGCTGCGCGTGACGGCGCACGACGTGCCTCTGCCGTATGCGCCGCCCCTGGAGGACTTCGTCTTGCCGCAGACGAGTGATATCGTGACAGCCGCGCGGACGCTGGCCGCCTACTGAGATGGCGGCCGCCGCTACAGAGTCGCGTCGTCCGGCTTATGTTGGTGTGGGATGTCTGATGGCCGTGATCGGTCTGGCAGGCGGCGGGATGATCGCGGTGCTGGTGGCGAAGATCGTCGGTGCGATTCGTGGGTGCTCTCCGGACGCGGAGACTGGCGCTCCATGCGGATGGTTCATCTACGCTGTTTGTGGTGCGCTTGCAGGTCTGGTTGTGATTCCGAGCGTGGCGATCTGGCGCATGCGGCGCGGTGAGCGGCGTGAACTTGCGTCCGGCAACACTGAAACGGGGTGAGATGCGGTGGCTCGCGTAGACATTGTGATGCCCCAGATGGGGGAATCGATTGCGGAAGGCACGCTGTCGCGCTGGCTGAAGAAGGTCGGCGACGAGGTGAAGCGCGACGAGCCGATCTTCGAGATCTCGACCGACAAGGTGGATGCGGAGATTCCCGCGCCGTCGAACGGGGTGCTCGCGGAGATCCTTGTCACCGAGGGTCAGACGGTGCCGGTGCAGGCGGTGGTGGCGCGTCTGGAGACGGAGAAAGGTGCCGCGGTGAGTGCTGGCTCGCCGCCGAGTGCGCCGGCCGAGCGCGCAGCGACATCGGCGCCAGCTGCAGCGGCTGCCGGCGGCGCGGCGGCGCGAGGCGCAGGTGCTACCGCGGGGGGCCCCCCCGCTGTCCAAAATACGCCCGTCGCTGCGTCCGCATCCAACCAATCAACCGCGCCCCGAAGCCCAACGCCGCCGCCTAACGGGGGCAACTCCCTGCACGACCGCCTCCGCACCAAGTCCTCACCGCTCGTCCGGAAAATCGCGGCCGAGCACGGGATCGAGCTCAGCGCGATGCAGGGCTCCGGCATTGCCGGCCGCGTCACGAAGCGCGACATCCTCGAGTTCATCGAGTCTGGCGCGAACGCGACACCCGGCGTGGCAACGCGGCCATCGATGCACGCCCCCGCCGGGGCTGAACAGCACGGGCCGCCAGCCGAAGCCCGGCCGGGCGACGTCATCGAGCCGATGACACAGATCCGCCGTCTGACGAGCGACCACATGGTCGCGGCGCGCCGGACGTCCGCTCATGTCACTTCCTTCTTCGAGATCGACCTCACGCGCATCGCGCGCATCCGCGCCAGGGCGCGCGCCGAGTTCGAGGCGAAGAGCGGCCAGAAGCTCACGTACCTTCCGTTCATCATCAAAGTCGTCGTCGACGGCCTCAAGCAGCACCCCGTGCTCAACGCCGCCGTCTCGGGCACCAACATCATCTATCGCAAGCAGTACAACATTGGCATCGCCGTCGCACTCGATTGGGGACTCATCGTCCCCGTCATCAAGAACGCCGACGAGCTCTCGATCACCGGCCTCACGCGACAGCTCAACGATCTCGCGCAGCGGGCCCGAAGCAAGCGACTCCAGCCCCAGGAAGTGCAGGGGGCGACCTTTTCGATCACGAATCCCGGCGTCTTCGGCTCGCTCATGGGAACGCCGATCATCCCCCTGAACACCTCCGCCATTCTCGGCTTGGGCGCAATCGAGAAGCGGCCGAAGGTGATCGCGGGTCCCGACGGAGAGGACACCATCGCCATCCGAACCTGTGCGTATTTCTCGCTCTCGTTCGATCACCGCATCGTCGACGGCGCCGACGCGGACAAGTTCCTCGCGTTCATCAAGCAGGGACTCGAGAGCTTCCCCGAGGCTGGAGTGGTCTGAGCGAGATGGCGAGAGCCCTCAGCGTGCAGCGCACGCTCGTCACGCCGGGCGAGCGGGAGAAATTCTTCGAGCGGATGAAGCGGAAACAGCAGCACTACAGCCGCGCGAAATGTCATTTCTGGGTCTTCGAGGAGGCGAGTCTTCCGGGCGCGTTCCTCGAGTTCTTCGAAGCGCCGGACGCGGAGACGCTGGCGCGGGCGCACGCGTCGGCACCCGATCCGGCGCTCGATCCGGCCCGTATTTACCGTGAAGTGGAGTTGTCCTGAGAATGCCCACGCGTACGATCACTGTCGACGGCCGTCTCTGGCGCGTCATGCCCTCCGGGCGCGTGACCCAGAACGATCGTGATGAGTTTTCGCTCATGTTCATCAGTGGCGACGGCGCCGATCGGCGAGTCCGCGTCACCCGCTACTCGCCGCAAGGGTCGCGATCGCGCGAGCAGTCGTTCGCCGAGCTCTCCGACGCCGATCTGATTCGGCTTCACGACTCCTCACAACCGAGCGCGACGTCGCCCGAGGCGGACTACGCGCGCTGACGCGATGAACCCGTCGGAGAGCCGCTTCGTTGACCTCCACACGCACTCGACCGCGTCCGACGGGTCGCGGCCGCCACGCGAGGTCGTGCGCGCGGCACATGAGGTCGGCCTCTCCGCGATCGCGCTCACCGATCACGACACCGTTGCTGGGCTAGCCGACGCAGATGCCGAGGGTCGATCGTTAGGCGTGCGCGTCGTTGCCGGCGTCGAGCTCAGCGCCGTCGAAGGCGATGTCGAGACTCACCTGCTCGGGCTGCACCTCAGCGACGTGAACCGCCTTGACGCGCGGCTGGGTGAGCTGCGCACCATGCGACTGAGCCGGGCGGAGCGCATCGTCACGCGATTGAACGAGCTCGGCGTGAAGGTGAGCATGGAGGATGTGCTGGGGCAATCCGCCGGCGGTGCCGTCGGCCGGCCGCACATTGCCCGAGCGCTCGTCAATGACGGCTGGGCGACGGATCTCCGGGATGCGTTCGACCGCTATCTCGCCAACGGCCGGGCTGCGTACGTGCCGAAGGATCGACTTCCCATGCAGGAGGCGATCGCGATGATCCACGATGCGGGCGGCGTCGCGGTTCTCGCTCATCCCGGGGCGTCCGGCACACGTGCGCGCATCGAAGCCCTCGTCGCTCACGGCCTCGATGGCGTCGAGGTTCGACATCCGAGTCACTCGCACGAGGATGTCGTTCGATTGCAGGCGCTGGTCGATCATTTCCGTCTCGTACCGAGCGGTGGTTCCGACTGGCATGGCGTGCCGGAGGGTGGCCGAGCGCTCGGCGGGATGCGCATCCCGTTCGCCTGGCTCGAGCGGCAGGACGCATTCGTCAGCCAGCGCGCGGCAGGCGACGGCGATCACCGGGCCTTCGTCGCCTAACGAAAGCCATCGCGCTCGGCCGTCCGAGCGGGAGCCTTCATCATGGATCTCCGCGGTCGAGTCGCCTTGGTTACCGGAGCAGGGAGGCGCGTCGGCCGCGCCCTGGCCGTAGCGCTCGGGGCGGAGGGAATGACGGTTGCCGTTCACTACCACGCCAGCGACGCTGGAGCGCGCGAGACCGCGCGCATGATCGAACGTGTCGGGGGTAAGGGTTCGCTCGTCACAGCCGACCTCACCGGCGCCACGGCCGCAGGATTGATCGACGACGTCGTGCGCCAGCTCGGCGGTCTCGACGTGCTGATCAACTCGTCGGCGGTGATGGAGCGAACGCCGTTAGGCGAGGTCACGGTTGAGCAGTGGGACGCGATGATGGCGCTCAACCTGCGCGCGCCATTTCTCCTCGCTCAGGCGGCGGCGCCGCACCTCGCTCGCGCTCACGGCGCGATCGTCAACATCGCCGATCTGGCGGCCTTCGAGACATGGCCGGCGTACATTCCGCATGGAATCTCCAAGGCTGGAATCGTGTACATGACGCGCGCGCTTGCGCGCACGCTCGCTCCCGACGTTCGCGTCAACGCGATCGCGCCGGGAGCGGTGCTCCTTCCCGATCAGTGGAGCGAGGATGACGCGGCGAAGCTGCGCGAATCGACGCCGCTCCAGCGCCTCGGCTCGCCCGACGACGTGGTTGGAGCCATGCTGTATCTGCTCCGCGCCGACTACGTCACGGGCGAAACCATCATCGTCGACGGCGGCCGGCATGTTCGCCGGTGAGTCACAGACCACCGCGACGCAGGAGCGCGCGCTCCGATTTGGCACGATCGTCGTCGTCGGTGGTGGGTGTTACGGCAGCTATTACGTGCGCCAGCTTCGCCGTGCCGCGCGAGCCGGAGCCGTCGCGTGGCAGCACGTGCTCGTCGTCGATCGCGACGCAGCCTGTGCGGTAGGGGGCGATCCGACGCTCGCAGTTGATGGGATCGAGATCGTGGCAGACGACTGGCGCCACTTCTTCGGGCGCTACCTCGATGAGGCGTCGCGCGATCGCGTAACGACGCGCGACGACGCGATCGTGCCGTCGCCGCTCATGCCGCATCTCATGTTCGAATGGATTCGCGATCGGGCGCGGGCGCGCTGGCCGGATCGCGACGTCAGCTCGCGCGCACTCGCGACGGAACCGCCAACGCCATGGCAGCGTTCTACCGGAGACGGTCCGCACTACGTGAGCTTCGCGGAGTGGACGTGCCCCATCAATTGCATCGAGCCGCGCGTCTGTCCGCACACACGCGGTGTTCGCTCGTGGAGTCTTCCCGAAACGGCCATGGAATATGTCAGCCATGAACGCCGGGCAGGACGCCCGCTTGCCGGACCGGCGATATTCCACTGTACGCATCGAGCTTACGGCGTCGGCATGTTCGACACGCGTGAGGTGATTGCGGGAGACGACCTGGTACGTGACGCCGCGGAGCATGGCGCCGCCGATGTGCTCGTGGGCACGATGTCGCATTGCCACGGTGCTTTCGAGCGACTGGTCATCGGGCCACCCGCGCGGGACCGTTTCGCCGGCTCGCGGCATTGATGAGATTAGGTCCATGGGAACGACACACACCTACGATGTGGTGATCATCGGGGCCGGCCCCGCGGGAATGTGCGCGGCGCTGTACGCCGGCCGCTCGATGCTGAAGGCCATCGTCCTCGAGCGAGGCACGCCGGGCGGCGAGCTGCTGAATACCGAGCTTGTCGAGGACTATCCGGGCTTTGAGCGCGTCCTCGGATACGAGCTCGCGGAGAAGTTCGAGACGCACGCGAAGAAGTTCGGGGCCGAGTTCCGAAATGGCGTTCACGTCACGTCGGTTCGCAAGCGCGAGGACGGCCAGTTCGATGCGGAAACGAGCGAGGGTGACGTGTATCGCTCACCGGCCGTGATCGTGACCGCGGGCGGCACACCGGTGAAGCTCGGCATACCAGGCGAGCTGGAACATGCGGGGAAGGGCGTGTCCTACTGCGCGATCTGTGACGGCGCCTTCTTCAAGAAGCAGACGATTGCTGTCGTCGGCGGCGGCGACGCGGCGACCGAGGAAGCAGACTTCCTCACTCGTTATGCGGACAAGGTCTATCTGATACATCGCCGCGACACGCTGCGCTCGTCGAAGATTCTTCAGGCGCGGCTGTTCGAGAATCCGAAGGTTGAGCTCATCTGGGACAGCGTCGTCGACGCCATCGAGGCGGATGGCAACGGACTGGTGAACAACCTCAAGCTCCGCAACGTGCGAACGGGGGAGGAGCGCGATCTCGCCGCGACGGGCATCTTCATCTTCGTTGGCTTCCGCCCGAACACCGGAATCATCGTCGACCACGCGCGACACGACGAGATGGGTTATCTCATCACCGACGACAAGATGGAGACGTCGATCCCGGGACTCTTCGCCGCGGGGGACCTGCGCTCGCAGCTTACGCGGCAGGTGACGACAGCCGTCGGTGATGCAACGACCGCCGCGATCGCGGTCGAGAAGTATCTCAAGGGCCTTGCCGACGGAGAAAAGGTGCCGGAGATCATCGGCACGGGAGGCTACTCAGCATGAAGGTCGATTGGCGCACAGTGGGTGCGTTCCAGGAGAACAGTTATCTCGTCGTTGATCCGGTCACCCGCCGCGCCGTGCTCGTGGATCCCGGCGCGGAAGCGGAGCAACTCATCGAGATGGTGCGCGCGTCCGGGGCAACGCTGGACGCGATCTGGCTCACGCACGCGCACATCGACCATATCGGCGCGATCGCCGGCGTGAAGCGCGCGTGGGACGTGCCGATCTATCTCCATCCGGCTGATCAGCCGCTGTATGAGCGCGGCGCGATGCAGGCCGCTGTCTACGGCCTCGCCTTCGAGCAGCCGCCAGCACCCGATCATGAACTTGCCGAGGGTGACGTCGTGTCCGTCGGTTCGCTGGACTTCGACGTCCTCCATGTGCCCGGGCACGCGCCGGGGCACGTCGCGTTCGTTAGGCAGGGCTGCATGCTCGGCGGCGATCTGCTCTTCGCCGGCTCGATCGGCCGCACCGATCTTCCGCTCTCTGATCCGGAGCGCATGACGGAGTCGCTGGAGCGCGTTGCCGCTCTCCCTGAAGAGACACTCGTATATCCCGGGCACGGTCCGGCGACTTCCATTGGTCAGGAGCGCGCGACGAATCCGTTTCTCACTGGCGTTGCGCGCGTCGTCAGGCGATGACAATGCGCGCGGGCGTGCCGATCACCGAGACGTTGCTGCTCGCGCTGTGGATCGGCGCCGCGTTTCTCTTCACCGTGGTCGTTGCGCCCGCGGCCTTCGCGGTACTCCCGTCGCGCTCACTCGCTGGCGCGCTCGTCGGACGCGTCCTGCCGGTGATCTTCTACGCCGGGGTCGTGACCGGTTCGCTCATTGTGGTGCTCGACATCGTCGGGCGCACGGGAGCGTGGGGACGCAGCGCCGCGGGCGCCGTCGCCGCCCTGGCCTGCGCTCTCGCGCAGCTCGTCGTCGGCACGCGGATCGATCGACTCCGCACGGCCATCGGTGTTCCACTCGATGCCCTCGCCGCTGACGATCCGCGGCGCGTCGCCTTTGGCCGCCTGCACGCGATAAGCGTTGGATGGCTTGGCCTCGCCATGCTCGCGGCGATCGTCGCACTCACGCTCGCCGTACGCGCCGTACCGCCGCGCCAATGATCTCATGACCGAACTTCCGCCGAGGTCACCCGATCGCGAACCGCGGATTGCTCGCTTGAGCGCCGAGGACGCAATGCGCGGCGACCCCCAGCTTCGCGAGTCCTTCCAGCGATTCATCGACGAGCGCGGAAAGGTGCCGAACCTCTTCCGTGTCGCCGCGCACCGCCCCGCGATCACACGCACATTGGCCGAGCACATGCGAGCCGTCATGGAAGAGGGTGACGTGTCGCGGCTGTTGAAAGAGCTGCTGTCGGTTCGCGTCTCGCAGATCAACAATTGCGAATATTGACTGGCTTCTCACACCGCCTTGGCAAGGCGGCTGGGCGCGACACCGGAGCAGATCGCGGCGCTCGCTCGGGCCGATCTCAGCGGATTCGAGGACTCGTGGCGCTTAGCTCTCCGCGCCGCAGAGACGATGACGAGCGATCGGGGCGAAATTCCACCGGCGCTCTACTCGGAGCTCGAGCGGCACTGGAGTGCCGGCGAGCTCATCGAGATCATTGGCGTGATCAGCCTGTTCAATTACTTCAATCGCTTCGCGGTCGCGCTCGACATTCCGCCGACCAAATGACGGCGCTCCGCGCTCTCTCTCTTCGACTCTCATGACCGCTGCCACCCGTACCGAAAAAGATCCCCTCGGCACACTCGAGGTCCCCGCCGACGCACTCTATGGCGTGCAGACGCTCCGCGCGGTTCAGAACTTCCCAATCAGCGGCCTCAAGCCACTCGCGCCCTTCGTGATCGCACAGGTCTGGATCAAGAAAGCGGCGGCGCTCACGCACAAGGAAACCGGTCGTCTCGACGCCCGGCTCGCGGACGCGATCGTCGCCGCGGCGGACGAGGTGCTGAACGGAAAGCACATGGATCAGTTTGTCGTCGATCCATATCAGGCCGGAGCCGGTACGTCGCACAACATGAACGTGAACGAGGTGCTCGCCAATCGTGCGAACGAGCTGCTCGGCGGAAAACGCGGCGAGTACAAGCCCGTGCATCCGAACGATCACGTCAACATCGCACAGAGCACGAACGACACGATTCCAACGAACATTCGTCTCGCGTGTCTCTCGCAGCTCGACGGGCTTCTCACGGCGTTCGACTCGCTGCGCAGCGCGCTCGCCTCGAAGGGGCGCGAATTCGACGACATCGTCAAGGCCGGCCGCACGCATCTACAGGACGCGATGCCCATCCGGCTCGGCCAGGAATTCACGGCGTACGCAGGCTCCATCGAGCGCGGCATACGGCGGGTGAAGGAAGCCGCAGATTACCTCCGCGACCTCGGCATCGGTGGCAGCGCTGTGGGTACCGGCGTCACCGTGGAGCCGCAGTATCCCGCGCTGATGATCCAGCACCTGAAGCGCATAACGGGACTCGACCTCCGCGTCGGCCGCGATCGTATTCAGCTCATGCAGAGCATGGGCGACGTCGCCGGGTTCAGTTCCGCGCTCAAGGTGCTGGCGATCGATTTAAGCAAGATCGTAAGTGATCTCCGCCTCATGGTCATGGGTCCGCGCACTGGCATCGACGAGATCAAGCTACCGGCCGTCCAGCCGGGATCATCCATCATGCCCGGAAAGGTCAATCCGTCGATTCCTGAGATGGTCAATCAGGTCTGCTTCCAGGTGATCGGGCTCGATGCCACCGTAGCCGTCGCCTCCGAGCACGGCCAGCTCGAGCTCAACGTCATGATGCCCGTCATCGCGTTCAACGTGCTGCTCGCGACGCGGATTCTCACAAACGCCGCCACCGTACTCACCGAGCGCTGCGTAAAGGGCATCGAAGCGCATCGGGACATGTGCGCGTACTGGGTCGAGCGTTCAGCGGCTCTCGCGACGGCGCTCGCGCCGCAAATTGGATATGCGCGCGCGGCCGAGCTAAGCAAGGAATCGGTGAAGGAGAACATTCTCATCCGCGACCTCGTGAAGCAGAAGCACGTGCTCCCCGACGAACAGATCGACGAAGTGCTGGATCTTCGGAAGATGACCGAGATCGGCGTTCCCGGCGGAGCACATGGCGCCGTCGCCGCCGGTTGAGCTCGTCGACCTTGTAACTTCGTGCGCTGAGGCATAACGTCCAATCGTGCGCATCACCACTCTGGCCGAGTACGGCGTCATCTGCGCCCTTCACCTCGCGCGACGCGCCGAGGAGGGGCCGATCACCGGCCGTGACATCGCCGCTCGCGAGCGCCTGCCCGTGGACTACGTCGAGCAGATCTTGCTGCGGTTGCGACGGGCCGAGATCGTGCGAAGTACGCGCGGCGCACGCGGTGGCTACGAGTTGTCGCGTGAGGCGAACACGATCTCCATTCGCGCGGTGATCGCGGCGTCGGAGAACACGACGTTCGACCTGCACTGCGTCTCGCATCCTGTCGGCGAGGAGCGCTGCTCGGCGTCGCACACCTGCAGCATCAGGCCCGTCTGGCAGCTTCTGCAGCAGAAGATCGACGACGTTCTCGAGGGAATTCGTCTCTCCGATCTGCTGCACGAGGAGAGCATGGTCCGAACGCTCGTCGGGCTCCCCGACCGGTCACTCGCTCCAGCCGTTCCCGCCGGCCGCCACGCGCTACCCGTCCTCGGCGGCTGAGTCGTACGCAGAACTTCATATTATGACGTTATTCGCGCGCTGGCGCAGTGAGCGCGAGTTTCAGCGCAAGGCGCAGCGTTTTGTCGAGCGTTTGCTCGCCGAGCCGTCCGATGACGACGTCCGCTGGCTCGCCGGAACGGCGACCCATGGCGATACCGACCACTCCCGGTGGGAGCTTCGTTATGCACGGCGCGCTCTCGGATTGATCACGGCGGAGCGCGACGCGCTCGACGATCGCACCGGTTCGCTGGTTGCGCGCGCCCTCGCAGACGCCACCGCGCACGATCCCCAGGTCGCGCCGGAGATGCAGGAGATCGCCGAGCGTCAGTTCAACGCGCGCCTGAGCGCGTATCGCGACGCGCTCGCGGCGCGAGCCGGCGCCGCCACCGGTGCTCGCCTCGGCCAGACGCTATTTGCGTTCGCCGGCGGCTCCTTCCGCCAAGTCGACGAGCACATCACGCGGGGTGGCGAGCTCCTTGGCGAATACCTCGCGGAGGCGAATACCGCGCTCCGTGACACCTTCGGCAAGGTGTCGCTGCCGGAAAACGTGCCGCCATCGGCTTTGAGCAGAGGGTAGCGAGTTGAGAGCAGAGGGTAGAGAGCGGAGAGATAAAAAAGGCCAGCGATGAATTCGCTGGCCTTCGCAGTTTCCACCCTCTGCCCGCAACCCTCTGCCCGGAGTGCCGAAGGGGGGACTCGAACCCCCACGGGCTTGCACCCACTGGCTCCTGAAGCCAGCGCGTCTACCAGTTCCACCACTTCGGCGAAGTCTCGAAGATTAAACGGCGCCTACGGCTCGGTCAACGCGGCGCGTGTTGCTCGTGATCGGAGCGCGGCCTAACTTGCGGCGTCGTACTCCATCCGACGCCCGCCGGCGGCCCCGGCCCGCCCAGGCCATCATCGATGACCAAGGACTCCGAGCGACCGACCGACAAGGTCTCGATCGCGCGCAACAAGCGCGCTCGATTCGACTACGAGATTCTCGACACATGGGAAGCGGGGATCGTGCTCACCGGCACGGAAGTGAAATCCCTCCGCGACGGCCGGGCGAACATCGGCGATGCGTACGGCATCGTCCGCGACGGCGAGATCTTTCTCCTCAACATGCACATCTCGCCGTACGAGCGCGGCGGTTACGCGAATCACGAGCCCGAGCGCACCCGCAAGCTGTTGCTCCACCGTAAGGAAATCCGTCGTCTCATCGGATCCGTGGAGCGCGAGGGGCTGACCTTGATTCCACTGGAGCTCTACTTCAGGAAGGGAGTGGCGAAGGTGATGCTGGCGCTCGGGAAGGGAAAGAAGCTGCACGACAAGCGCGAGACGACGAAGCGCCGCGATGCCGAGCGCGAGATGGCGCGCGCCATCCGCTCACGTTGAGTAGATGCTGATCGCGTTGCTCCTCGGGCTCCAGCTGCGCGCAGCCGCGAGCGGCGGCACGCTCACCGTCCGGACTGCCACGGCCACCGAGCGAGTACCGCTCATCCCCGACAGTGCCGGTCCGCTGCTGCGGCCAGAGATGTTGGCACCACTGCTCCCTGTCAGCGTCACCCCAGGGGCGGCAGGTCACTATCGGCTCACCATCGCTGGCACGACCTTCGAGCTCGAGATCGGCGTTCCGAGCGCGATGGTCGCGGGGCAGGTGCTACCGCTCGCGACGCCGCCTCGGCTCCGTGAGCATAATCTCTTCGTTCCGCTGCAGCTGGTCTCCGAGCTCCTGCCGAGTATGGCGCCCAACCTTCGCTGGGATGCGGCGGCCCGGCAGCTGGTGATCTTCACGCGCGCAACGGCGCCGAAGCCGAAGCCGCGGCTCGTCGTCGTGGACGCGGGCCACGGCGGTCCGGATAACGGGATGAAGGGCCCGATCGGACACCCGATTAGCATCTACGAAAAGGACGTCACCCTTGCCGTTGCCAAGAAGCTGGGCGCGGAGCTCAAGGCGCGCGGTCTCCGGGTCCTCTACACCCGCACGACGGACACCCTCATCGCGCTCTCTGACCGCGGCAAGATCGCAAACCAGGCGGGTGGCGACATCTTCATCTCCGTGCACGTCAACGCCGCCAATCTCGGCTGGAAGGATCCGCCGGCTGCCCGGGGCTTCGAGACGTACTTCCTTGCCGAGGCGAAGACGGAGGACGCCCGCCGCGTCGAACAGATGGAGAACGAGTCCGTCCGATTCGAGACGGGAACCAGCGTCTCGAAGGATGACGCACTGAGCTACATTCTCAGCGACATGAAACAGAACGAGCACCTGCGCGAATCGTCGGAGCTGGCGGAGCTCGTTCAGGAACATCTCGGCACCATGCATCCCGGCCCGAGCCGCGGTGTGAAGCAAGCGGGGTTTAGGGTCCTCGTAACCGCGTTCATGCCGGCGGTGCTCGTCGAGATCGGCTTCGGCACGAACCCGGCCGAGGCGGCATATCTCACCGACGGACGTCGCCAGACCGCGATTGCGAGCGCGGTCGCTGACGCGGCGGCGGAATACCTGCGTCGGTACGAGCGGCGCGTCAGTGGAGGCTCAGGGCGTGACGAACGGTGAACGCCTCGCCGTCGACGTTGCCGGGCTCCACTTCCAAAATCCGATCGTTCTCGCCTCCGGTACCGCAGGATACGGCGTCGAGCTCGCGGATGTCATCGACCTCGACACGGTCGGTGGCCTGACGACCAAGGCGGTCTCCGTCGAGCCGCGCGCGGGCAACCCCGCGCCGCGCGTCGCCGAGCTCGATGAGGGGATGATAAACTCGGTTGGTCTCGCCAATCCGGGCTTGGAGCGCGTGAAGTCGACGTACGTGCCCTGGCTCGCGACGCACCTTCCGCGTACGCGCAAGCTCGTGAACGTCGTCGGCAATGTCGTCGAAGACTATGCGCAGGTCGTCGCCGAGCTCGATGCGTCGGCTGAATCCATCGGACGAGGTGCGATCGATGGATTCGAGCTCAATGTCAGCTGCCCGAACGTGAAAGCGGGTGGTCTCGAATTCGGGGCGGATTCCGCCGCGCTCCAGCGACTGATCCGGCTTGCCAGAGCGGAAACAAGTCGGCCGCTCTTCGTGAAGCTCTCACCGACGCTGCCGGACATCGGCGCTGTCGCGAAGTGCGCGGTGGATGCGGGGGCCGACGGCCTCACGCTCGTCAACACCCTGCCGGGACTCGCCATCGACGTCGAGCGGCGACGCCCCGTGCTCGGCTTCGGCTCGGGCGGCGTGAGCGGGCCGGGACTGCTGCCGGTCGGCGTGCTCGCGACGTGGCGCGTCAGCCGCGCCGTCGACGCGCCGCTCATCGGCGTCGGTGGCGTCACGTCGGCAACTGACGCCCTGCAGTACATCATTGCCGGCGCCTCGCTGGTGGGCATCGGCACTGCCGCGATGCGAGACCCCCGAGCACCGACGCGCATCGTGCGAGAGCTCGATGCCTGGTGCGCCCGCCACGGCGTCCGTTCGTTAGGCGATCTTGTCGGAACGCTGGAATGGAGGCCGCGTTGAGCACCGTACCGATCGTCGCCCTCGATGTCCCGGACATCGCCGCGGCGCTCGAGATCGTGGACGCGCTCGGGGAGAGCTGCCGGTTTTACAAGGTGGGCTCGGAGCTCTTCACGGCCTGTGGACCGTCCGTGGTGCGCGAGCTGCGAGCGCGGGAGGCCGACGTCTTTCTCGACCTCAAGCTCCACGACATTCCGAACACCGTCGGGGGCGGCGTGCGTGGAGCGGCGTCGCTCGGAGCGCGCATCGTGACGATTCATGCTACGGGTGGCGAGGCCATGATTCGCGCCGCGGTGCAGGGGGCGCGGGACGCCGGCAATTGCGCTGTGTTCGCGGTCACACTCCTGACCTCGCTCGATGCCTCAGATGTTGCGCGGATCTGGGGCCGGGAAGAGTCCGTGGAGGTCGAGGCCGAGGTCGTGCGATTGGCTGGGCTGGCGAAGGTCGGGGGAGCAGCGGGCGTTGTCTGCAGCGGGCGCGAGGCGCGCGCGGTGAAAGCGCGATACGGCGCGTCGCTCCAGCTTTTGATCCCCGGCATCCGGCTCGCCGGAGGAGCGACACATGACCAGTCGCGCACGGCGAGCCCGGCCGAGGCAGTCGCCGCGGGTGCCGACTATGTCATCGTGGGACGCGCGGTCACGGCAGCGCCGAATCGAGTCGCGGCGATGCGGGAGATTCTGTCGCAGCTGAGGTAGTATCCCGCGATGGCAGGCTCACTTGCATGAGGTCGATGCCCCGGCTACTGTTAGGGTCTGGCCGGAACGGCCTCCCATCATTTCCGACACGCATTTCCGATTTCCGTGGAGCGCCTGTGAAAGTCCGTACAAGCGTGAAGCCGATTTGCGAACACTGCAAAGTGGTCAAGCGCAACGGCGTCACTCGCATCATCTGCAAGCGGAATCCCAAGCACAAGCAGCGTCAAGGCTGAACATGGCTCGTATATCTGGCGTCGATCTCCCGCGTGAGAAGAAGGTCGAGATCGGTCTGTCGTACATCTATGGCATCGGTCGCCGCAACGCGGTCGATATCCTGCGCAAGGCGGGCATCGACGCGTCGCTGCGCATTCGCGATCTCACCGACGCCGACGTGAACAAGCTGCGTCAGGTGATCGAGCGTGATTACAAGGTCGAAGGCGCGCTCCGCACCGAAGTCGCGATGAACATCAAACGGTTGATGGACATCGGCTCGTATCGCGGAATTCGCCATCGTCGCGGGTTGCCGGTGCGCGGTCAACGCACGCACACCAATGCCCGCACCAAGAAGGGCCCACGCCGCGCGATCGCCGGCAAGAAGAAGGTGACGAAGTAGCGCTTCGCGCTACTTCGTCATCCTGAGCGAAGCGAAGGATCTACTGTGAGTACAGCAGATCCTTCGTCGCTCCGCTCCTCAGGATGACAAACACGGATTATGGCAACTGGAAAAAAGGCAAAGCGCGTCGTCGAAGCCGAAGGTGTGGCGCACATCAGCGCCACGTTCAACAACACCACGGTCACGATCACGGATAGCCACGGCAACGCCGTGGCCTGGGGCTCGTCGGGAAAGGCGGGCTTCAAGGGATCGAAAAAGAGCACGCCGTTCGCGGCAACCGTCGCCGCGGAGCAGTGCGCGCGTGAGGCGCTCGGCCTCGGCGTGAAGCGCGTGCATGTGCGCGTGCAGGGTCCCGGCAGCGGTCGTGAGTCGGCCATCCAGGCGCTCGCGTCGGCCGGTCTACAAGTCAAGTCAATCAAGGACGTCACGCCGATCCCGCATAACGGCTGCCGTCCTCCAAAGCGTCGGAGAGTCTGAGTCATGGGCCGCTACGTTGGGCCGAGCTGCAAGCAGTGTCGGCGTGAAGGAACGAAGCTTTTTCTCAAGGGCACCAAGTGCTTCACCGAGAAGTGCCCTGTCGAGCGTCGTCCGTACGCGCCCGGCCAGCACGGACAGAACACGGCGCGCCGACGCAAGTCGTCGGAGTACTCGAAGCAGCTCCGTGAGAAGCAGAAGATCAAGCGCATCTATGGCGTGAGCGAGGCGCAGTTCGCGAACACCTTCGACCGCGTCACGACGCTCCCCGGCATCACGGGCCACAATCTGCTCGCCGCGCTCGAGAGTCGTCTCGACAACATGGTGTATCGGCTTGGCTTCGCCGCGAGCCGCAAGGCCGCTCGGCAGCTGATCCGGCATCGACATGTTGAGATCAACCAGCGCACGGTGGACATCCCGAGCTTCCAGGTTCAGCCCGGCCAGGAGATTCGTGTGCGCATGAAGTCGCGCGAGATGGTCGCGGTCCAGGCGTCGATGGACCAGGCCTCGCGCGGTGCGCCGCTCTCCTGGCTCGCGGTGGATCGCGAGTCGTTCAGCGGCCGGATGCTCGAGCGTCCGACGCGCCCGAACATCCCGATCGCGGCGCAGGAGCAGTTGGTAGTCGAGTTGTATTCGAAGTAGCGGGCTGCGGGACGTGGGCTGCGGGGACGGTATTCGCGCCCCGCGCCCCCATCCCGCACCCCCGCGTTCGGTCGGGTCCCTAACACCCATTCGAGCCTGCCGCGCGTTAGGGGCGGGGCAGGGCGATGCCGGACGATGTCCGGTATGACCATGAGGATTTACTAATGGCAACTACAATCGATCTCCGCGGGCTCGTCCGCCCGCAGCTCGTCGAAGCGAGCAAGCGCGAAGACAACCCCAATGTCGCCGAGTTCCGGCTCCAGCCCCTCGAGCGCGGCTTCGGCCACACGCTCGGCAACGCCATGCGCCGGATGCTGCTTTCGTCGCTCCGCGGCGCGGCCGTCTGGGGCTTCCGCATCGACGGTGTCGTCCACGAGCACCAGACGATTCCGGGCGTCGTTGAAGACGTCCATCAAATCATCGGCAACCTCAAGACGTTGACGCTGACGCTCGCCGATGACGTCGAAGAGACTGTCCTGCGGATCTCGAAGGGCGAGGCGGGTCCGGTAACGGCGGCGGACATCGTCGTCTCGTCCGGCGCGCGCATCGTCGACCCGACGCATCATCTCTTCACGCTGCAGGACGACCGCGACATCAACGTCGACCTCTACGTGAACAAGGGACGCGGTTACATCGAGTCGGATCAGCACCCGATCGATCGCGGCCTTCCCGTCGATCTCGTTCGGATCGATTCCATCTACAATCCGGTCCGTCGGGCGAACTTCACCGTCGCCGAGACGCGCGTCGGCCAGCGCACGGACTACGATCGCCTGACGTTGACGGTCGAGACGAATGGCACCATCTCGCCGGAAGAGGCGGTGAGCTACGCGGCTGCCCTCGCGCAAACGCACTTCCAGTACTTCGTCGAGTTTGGCTCGCACTCGTCGGCGCCGCTGGCGCTGTCGAACGACTCGCTCGGTGGAGACGCGGCCCGGCTTGCCCAGCTGCTCAAGACGCCGATCGACGATCTCGAGCTCTCCGTGCGCTCGGTGAATTCGCTGAAGAACTCGAATATCCGTACGCTCGGCGATCTCGTTCGCCAGACGGAGAGTCAGATTCTCCAGGTCAAGAATTTCGGCAAGAAGTCGCTGCAGGAGATCGCCGATCTCCTCGAGCGTGAGGGATTGAACTTCGGCATGCGGTACGAGGAGAACGGCGATGGTGTCCGGATCCTCGACTGGGGCACGCCGGCGAGCCGCGCTGCCGCGGCCGCGCCTGACGACATGGAGGAATGACGAATGCGGCACCGCAAAGCGGGGCGCCAGCTTCGCCGGACGAGCGAGCAGAAGCTCGCGCTCATGCGGAATCTCGCCACCTCGCTCATCGAGCATGGCGCGATCGAGACGACCGAGGCGAAAGCGAAGGAGCTGCGCCCCTTCGTTGAGAAGTTGATCACCAAGGCGAAGACGGGTACGCTGCACTCCCGTCGTCTCGCCGTCCGCCACATCCACAAGCGTGCGGCGGCCGACAAGCTCTTTCAGGAGCTCGGGCCGAAGTTCGCGACTCGGAATGGCGGCTACACGCGCATTCTCAAGACCGGGCACCGCAAGGGTGACGGCGCCGAGATGGCGCGCATCGAATTGATCGAGGGCTGACCGATGGCGATCGACAGGAGCCGCTGTTACTCGTGCAAGAAGGGTGTCGCGTTCGGCAACAACCGCTCGCACGCCAATAACGCAACGCGCCGTACCTGGAAGCCGAACCTGCAAGTGGCGCGCGTGCTCGACGAGAACGGCAAGACGATAAAGGTGAAGGTGTGCACCCGCTGTCTCGCTGCGGGCAAGATCAAGCGGGCGCCGCGAGGCACGGCCGCGGCGTGATTTCGCACAGCGTCAGCGGCCACAAGGAAAGGGGAGCTCTCGAAGCTCCCCTTTTTTCTGCGCGCTGTCGCGTGACGCTCGCTCCTGCTCCAATTGTACCGAAGTTACTGATAACTATTAGCTGATATCTGATAGCTGCTCTTACATGCCTACCGCACTCATCACCGGAATCACCGGGCAAGACGGTTCCTACCTCGCCGAGTTCCTGCTCGAGAAGGAGTACAAAGTCGTTGGCATCGTGCGGCGGAGCTCGACCACTCCGTACGAGCGTATCAGCCATCTCGTCGATCGCATCGACCTCGTGTCAGCGGACCTGCTCGATCAGACTTCGCTCACTGACGTCGTCACTGACTGCAGGCCTGACGAGATCTACAATCTCGCGGCGCAGAGCTTCGTTCAGACGTCGTGGAACCAGCCCGTGCTCACCGGCGAGTTCACCGCGCTCGGTGTCACGCGCATGCTCGAAGCGATGAAGAAGGCCGCGCCTAACGCGCGCTTCTATCAGGCCAGCTCGAGCGAGATGTTCGGCAAGGTGCACGAGTCGCCGCAGCGCGAGTCCACGCCGTTCTATCCGCGCAGCCCGTACGGCGTGGCGAAGGTGTACGGCCACTGGATCACCGTGAACTACCGCGAGAGCTTCGCGCTCTACGCGGTCTCGGGAATTCTCTTCAACCACGAAAGTCCCCGACGCGGTCTCGAGTTCGTGACGCGCAAAGTCACCGACGGTGTCGCGCGCATCAAGCTCGGACTCTCCAGGGAGCTCCGCCTCGGCAATCTCGAGGCGCGGCGCGACTGGGGTTTTGCCGGCGATTACGTGCGCGCGATGTGGCTCATGCTGCAGGAGGACACGCCGGACGACTACGTGATCGGCACTGGCAAGACGTGGTCGGTGCGGCAGCTGTGCGAGGCGGCTTTTCGCTGCGTCGGCCTCGATTATCGTGAGTTCGTCGTCCAGGACGATCGATTCTTCCGTCCAGCGGAGGTCGACCTCCTCGTTGCCGACGCATCGAAGGCGCGCGATGCCCTTGGATGGGTACCTGACGTGAGCTTCGCGCAGCTGATCGAGATGATGGTTCAGGCCGACCTCGCTCGATACTCCGCACGGTGAACGAAGGATCGGGCCTGCGGTGAGCCCTACAGCCCTCGTGACCGGCGGCGGCGGGTTCGTCGGGCAGTGGTTGGCGCGCGGTCTCCTCGCCCGCGGAACGGCCGTCGTCTCGGTCAGCCTACATCCTCCGGCTCCGGGCATTCTCTCGGCGAGTGAAGTTGGCGGCATAGAGTGGCGTCAGGGCGATATTCGTGACGCGGATCTGCTCCGACGCACGATCGAGCACGCGAGACCCGAGCTGATCTTTCATCTCGCGGGCGTGAGCTTCGTGCCCGAAGCGCGTGACGCGCCCGCGACGGCCTACGAGATCAATGTTCTCGGCGCCGTCCGATTGCTGGCCGCGACCGCCGCGCTCAAAGCCACGGGGAAGATGGATCCAATCGTGGTCATTGTCGGCAGCGGCACACAGTACGGGCGCCATGACGCGGGCGAGATGCCCCTCGATGAAGCGGCCGAGCAGCGGCCTCAGGATGTCTACGGCGCGTCGAAGGCGGCGCAGGAGATCGCCAGCCTACAGATCTGCCGTGCCGAGGGCGTCCGCGTCATCTGCACACGCAGCTTCAATCACTCGGGTGTAGGCCACGCCGAGCACTTTCTCCTGCCAGCGCTGGTCGGCCGCGTGCTGGCACTGCGGGGCGAGGCAGACCCCCGGCTGGCAATGGGCAATCAGGACTCCGTGCGCGACTATCTTCACGTGGCGGACGTGGTCGAGGCGTATCTGCTACTCGCGGAGAAGGGAATTCCAGGTGAGGTCTACAACGTGTGCAGCGGAGAGGGCGTGAGCGCGGGGGAACTGGCCAGAGAAGTCTTGCTGCGAGTCGGCTCGAATGCCGAGATTACCACCGATCCCGCGCTCGTGCGCGGTGTCGACGTGCCCGTCCTCGTCGGCTCACCGGCCAAACTTGCACGGAGCACGGGCTGGCGGCCTACCCGCAGCCGTTCCGACATCATCGACGACCTCATTCATGCCGCGACGCGCTGACCTGCAACGCATTCTCGTCATCGGCTCCGGTCCGATTGTCATCGGACAGGCAGCCGAGTTCGACTACTCCGGAACGCAAGCGACCAAGGCGCTGAAGGAGGAAGGCTACGAGGTCATTCTGATCAACTCGAATCCGGCGACGATCATGACCGACCCGGAGTTCGCGGATCGGACCTACATCGAGCCGGTGACGCCAGAGTACGTGGAGCTGATTCTCGAGCGGGAGAAGCCGGACTGCATTCTTCCGACGATGGGCGGCCAGACGGCGCTGAATGTCGCCATGGCACTCTCGGAATCCGGTGTGCTCGACCGACTCGGGGTCGAGTTGATCGGCGCGAACGCGCGCGCGATCGCCATCGCGGAGGACCGGAAGCTCTTCGCCGAGGCGATGCAGCGCATCGGCCTGAAGATCGCGCCCGGCGGCATCGCGACGACCGTCGACGAGGGAATGGCGATCGTCGAGCGAACCGGGTACCCGGCAATCATCCGGCCGTCGTTCACGTTAGGCGGCACTGGCGGCGGCATCGCCTACAACCGCGCGGAGTTCGAGGAGGCGGTGCGCCACGGCCTCGACGAGTCGCCGACGCGACAGATCCTCATCGAGCGCAGCGTCATCGGCTGGAAGGAGTTCGAGCTGGAGGTCATGCGCGATCATGACGACAATGTCGTCATCGTCTGCTCGATCGAGAATCTCGACCCGATGGGCGTGCACACCGGCGACTCCATCACGGTGGCCCCGGCGATGACGCTGACCGATCGCGAGTATCAGGTCATGCGCGACGCGGCCGTCGCCATCATCCGCGAAGTCGGTGTCGCCGCCGGCGGCTGCAACATTCAATTCGCGATCAACCCGCGCGATGGCGAGATGCTCGTCATCGAGATGAACCCTCGCGTGTCGCGCTCGTCCGCCCTCGCGTCCAAGGCGACGGGATTCCCGATCGCGCGCATCGGCGCGAAGCTCGCCGTCGGCTATCGGCTCGACGAGATCGCGAACGACATCACGAAGACCACCCCCGCTTCGTTCGAGCCCGTGCTCGACTACGTCGTCGTGAAGGTGCCGCGGTTCGCGTTCGAGAAGTTCCCCAAGGCCGATCCGCGCCTCACGACGCAGATGAAGTCCGTCGGCGAAGCGATGGCGATCGGGCGCACGTTCAAAGAGGCGTTTCAGAAAGGGCTGCGCGCATTGGAGACTGGTCGCTACGGCTGGAACGTCGCTGCACGAGCCGCGGACGACGGTCTCGCCGACGATTCGATCGAGGCGCTGCGAAGCGCGCTACGCCAGCCAACGCCCGAGCGCATCTTCCAGGTGAAGCGGGCGCTCGATCGCGGCATGCCCATCGCCGACGTGTACGAGCTCACGGGGATCGATCCGTGGTTCCTCGGTCAGATGCAGGAGGTCATCGATGCCGAGCGCCGGTACGCGACGGCACGGTCGGCGTCGGCCGATCTGCTGCGCGAGATGAAGCGGATGGGGTTCTCCGATCGCCAGCTCGGCGAGCTGCGCGACGAGACTGAAGATGCGGTGCGGCAGCGGCGCTGGTCGTTAGGCGTGCGCCCCGCGTACAAGATGGTCGACACCTGTGCGGGCGAGTTCCCGTCGGCGACGCCGTACCTCTACGGGAGCTACGACGAGGAAAGTGAAGCGCCGCGCAGCGGACGACGGTCCGTGGTCATTCTCGGCAGCGGCCCAAACCGCATCGGGCAGGGCGTCGAGTTCGACTACTGCTGCGTTCGCGCGGTGATCGCGCTCCGGCAGCAAGGATTCGAGACGATCATGATCAACTCCAATCCGGAGACCGTCTCGACGGATTTCGACACGTCGGACAAGCTGTACTTCGAGCCGCTCACGTTCGAAGACGTCCTCGAGATCGTCGATCGCGAGCAGCCTGAAGGCGTGATCGTCCAGTTGGGCGGCCAGACCCCGCTCAAGCTCACGCGTCGCCTCGAGGCCGCGAATGTCCCGATTCTTGGCACGACCCCCGATTCGATCGACATCGCCGAGGACCGCCGCCGATTCGAGGAGATCGCGCGCGAGATTGGATTGAACCAACCGCCTAACGGTACCGCGACGAGCGTTGGCGAAGCGTTGGCGGCGGCGGAGCGGATCGGCTATCCGGTGCTGGTGCGGCCATCCTACGTCCTGGGCGGCCGCGCCATGCAGGTCGTGTACGATCCGCACTCCCTCGAGGAATACTTTGCGACCGCGGCGCGCGTCTCGGAGGAGAAGCCCGTTCTCATCGATCAGTTCCTCGAGGACGCTTTCGAGTGCGATGTCGACGCCATCGCCGACGGCGAGCGTGTCGTCATCGGCGGGATCATGCAGCACATCGAGGACGCGGGGATTCACTCGGGCGACTCGGCCTGCGTCCTGCCCCCGTACCTGATCACCGAGAGGGACATGGAGACGATGCGCGAGCAGACAATCGCGCTCGCCAAGGCGCTCGGTGTCGTGGGATTGATCAACGTGCAGTACGCGATCAAGAACAAGGTCGTGTACGTACTGGAGGTGAACCCGCGCGCGAGCCGGACCATTCCATTCGTCTCCAAGGCCATCGGCGTGCCGCTGGCATCGTATGCGGCACGCGTGATGCTCGGGGAGAAGCTCGAGAACCTCGGCTTCGTCGAGGAGATCGCGCCGCCGTATGTCTCCGTGAAGGAGGCGGTTTTCCCTTTCAACAAATTCCCGGGCACCGATCCGATTCTCGGTCCGGAGATGCGCTCGACGGGCGAGGTGATGGGGATCTCGGACTCGTTCGGCGGTGCGTTCGCGAAATCCCAGATCGCTGCCTCGAACGGGCTGCCGCTCTCCGGAACCGTGTTGATCACGGTCAACGATTCCGACAAGCCGACGGTGACGCCGATCGCGCGCCGCTTTCACGAGATGGGCTTCAAGATCCTCGCGACGCTTGGCACCGCGCGTTACCTGCGCGGGCGTGGTGTGCCCGCTTCGGTCGTGCTGAAAGTTCACGAGGGTCGACCGAACTGCTACGATAAGCTCGTCAACGGCGAGGTCCAGCTGCTCATCAACACGCCGTTAGGCAAGCACTCGCAAATGGACGACTACCGACTCCGCCAGGGCGCGATCGTGCACCGGGTGTCGTACACGACGACGATGTCCGCGGCAAGCGCGGCGTCGGACGCGATCCTCGCGCTCAAGTCGCGCGCGCCGAG
>JAJKIR010000189.1 GCA_021154325.1 Gemmatimonas sp. | reverse complement strand
CTCGCGCGCTCCTTCTCGCGCGCTCCTTCTCGCGCGCTCTTTCCAGACGCCGTTCAAGCCTTCACGGCCGCAGAGTCCAACTCGCGCCGCCTGCAAGCATCGGCGCCAGCTTGGAGGCTGGCACTGCGTACGTCAGCCGGCCCCCGCTCTGCGCGTCGCCGCCGTAGACGATCCCGATCACCCAGCCGTGCGCGTCGAAGATCGGAGTGCCGCTCGAGCCGTGGCTGGCGTAGGCGTCGACCTGGAGCAGGTCTGGTAAGAGTTTGCTAATCGTGCCTGCCGTCAGGCTCGTCTTGACGACGTTGCCGTCCATGGGCAGGTCGAGCGCGTGCGGGAAGCCGATCGCGACCACGGGCGCGCCGGCACGTACGGAGTCCAGCGAACGAGCCACGCCGGAGACGACCGGATAGCTGCCCGGCTCGTCCACCTGGATCAGCGCCAGGTCGACTGTGGAATCGGGCGAGAGCTGTGCGACGCGTGCGTGCAGGAAGACGTCGGTGTTGGCGTATTTCACCGCGAGGCGGGTTGGACCGCGGCCGGTGAGCGGCGAACGCACGTTATGGCGATTAGTAACGAGAAGCCCGCTCGGTGTCACGCCGAACGCGGTGCCGCCATAGGGCTTCCCGTCAAGCTCCGTCACGAGAAAGGCGATCGCCGAATCGTTCTTCACGCTGATCGACGAGAGATCGAGCAACGCGATGCCTTGCTGCATCACCTGCCGCCGTCGGAGCTCGCTCCGGAGCGAATCCACCTCGGCCTGCGTCGCCGATGGAGTCACTGAGCGCACGCGCTCCGCGAGCTCGGCATGCTGGCGCCGGAGCGCACTGGCGAAGGTAGTGTCGCCGGCGGCGGCGAGTCGTGCCTGGATCGTCGCTGCCGTCGAGTCGCTCTGGGCGAGCAGCTGCATCAGCTCCGCCGTCTGCGAGTGCGAGTCGCGGTGACCAAGCCAGTATGCCGCGCCGCCGACGAAGACCGCGAGGAGCACGGCGACGAGCGCGAAGAAGCGCCGCATTCCCGCCGTCTCCTCGCGCACCGCGAGCTTCACGCGCTCCCCCGTCGATGCTCGCGCCGACGAGGGCCTAACGAGCGTCTCGCCGACCGCGTCGCCGCGTACCGCCGAAACCGAGGGCGCAATGACATGCACCTCGACGTGAGGCCCCTCCGCGCCGAGCCAGATCACGTCGCCCTCGGCCAGCGGCTCGTCTCCCGTTATGCGGCGTCCATCGAGAAAGGTGCCGTTCGTGCTGCCGCAGTCGCGGAGGAGGTAGCTGTTGCCCTCGGCGATGATCTCGGCGTGTCGCGCCGAGACGTCGAGATCGGTGTTCGGATCGAAGCGCAGGTCGCACTGGAGGTGGCGACCGAGCGCGACGATCGGCTTCTCGAAGCGTTCGCGGTGTCCGCCGCGCGCCCCGGTGAGGATGCGCAGCTCGATCGGCATCAGCCCCTCGGTGCCGGTGACGATCCGGGCTGCGCGGGCGCTGCGCGAGTGCTGTCGCCGGCCGGCGCGACCTTCTGCGCGGTGCGCACGACGAACCAGACGGCCGTCGCGACCAGCGCCACCAGCAGCACCACGGCGATTACCGTCCCCGTCTGGCGCCGCTTCGGCGAGACAGTGGGGGAGCCGGCAGGTGGCGTCGGCGCGGTCGAGAAATCGGTGCCCTCGGGCGGCGTCGTGCCTAACGATGGCGGCACTGGAGGTATAGGTGCCGCAGCATCGGGGGGCGTGCTCGGCGGCGCGTCGGGGCGTGACGTTCGCCTCGGAGGTGCCGGCGGCGCCACATCGGAGATCACCGCCGCCGTTTGTCCCGTTTCGGGGAGTGGAAAGACGCGGTGCCCGACTTCGTCTGTGGTGACGGGAGGCTCGAGGCGCGAGCCATCGAAGCGCGCCGCGATGACGGTGATGTTGTCGGGCCCACCCTTCTCGTTCGCGCGATCGATCAGTCGCCTGCACGCGGAGACGAGGTCGGCTTCCTCCGTGACGATGCGCGCGATCTCGTCCTTGGTCACCTGGCCGGAGAGGCCATCACTGCAGAGCACGAGCGCGTCCCCACGTCGAACCTTCTGATGCGTGAGGTCGATCTTGACCATCGGCTCGGGGCCGAGTGCCTGGAGGATGATGTTGCGCCGCTCGCTCTGGGCGGCCTCCTCTTCGGTGAGCTCTCCGGCCTCGATCAGCTTCTGCATCAACGACTGATCCTTCGTGATCTGCCGCGCGACGCCGTCGCGCACCAGGTACGCGCGGCTGTCACCGACCTGGGCGACGTACAGCGTGTCACCAAGCAGCCCGGCGACGGTCGCGGTCGTTCCCATGCCGCGATACTCGCTGTGGCTGCCCGCGAAGTTATGAATCTGTTGATTGGCGGCGACGGTGGCGCGCCGGATGGCGCGCACGAACTCTTCCGAGTCCGTCGACCCGCCGCCGATCCACTTCTCGCGCATCTCCGCGAGCACGACTTCCACGGCCATCGCACTGGCAATCTCGCCGGCGGCGGCGCCGCCCATCCCGTCGGCAACCATGAACAGCGTGCCCTTGGGTCCGAGCACGTGGCGGCGAACCTCGGGGAGCAATGACTGGTTGTCCGTCGACAGATCGGCGACCGCGAAGGCGTCCTCGTTATGCTCGCGCGTGCGTCCGACGTCAGTCCGTCCAAAGACGCTGACGATCACGTCGCCGTGTGGGTCAGCGTCGCCGAGATGGCTCATTGCCCGAAGAGAGGGATTGCTGACGGACACGGGGCGGGGTCAGTTGCAGACACTCATCGTCCGCTCGACCTGTCGCGCCCGCGTCGTTGCGGGCGCGATCGGTTGAACGCTGCGCAGAGCCGCGCACGCCGCCGCATTGTCATTGCGGCTGCTCTCGGCGAGTGCGGTCACGATCGCGGCATGCACCAGCTGTTCTTTTCCCTCGATGCGACTCTTCATCTGCTCCACGCGCCGGATGACGCGCCCCGCCTCCTCAGGCGTGACGTCGCCGCTCACGACCTTCTCCAATGAGTCGAGCGCTGCGCCCACCTCCACCAGGGGCGGGGTTTGGGCGCCGCTGCTCGTCGGATTGGCGCCAGCCGCCAGCGCCGGCGCGGAATCGAGGCGCCGGGCGAAGCGATTGGCATCGGACACTTTGACATCGGACGTCGCCGGCCGTGCGAGGGTCACACTGTCGGCGGCGGACGCATGCCCTGCCGGCCGGTTCATGACCATTGCGGCACCGATGAGGACCACGACCAGCGCTGCGCCGCCAGCGGCGTAGGCGGGAGCATACCGTCTCCGCGCCGGGATCGGTTTTGTTGTGGGGCCAGGGTCGCGCGGCGCCGCCCGCGGCGCTTCGCCGGGCCGCGCGCGCGTCACCGGAAGGGTGGCGTTGCCATCGCTGACGCGTGCCTCGGGGAGGCGCGCCGCTGCCGCCGGAGCGCCCGAGGACATCGCCTCGAGCGCCGAGGAGAGCGCCCGGCCGAACTCCGTCGCGCTTGTGTAGCGCGCCTTCACGTCCCGCTGGAGGGCCTTGTCCAACGCCGCCTGAACCGACTCTCTCCATGCGACCTCGGGCCGCATCTCGGCCAGCGTCCGGGGCGGCTCCGTGAGCCGCATGATCATCGACTCCTGCGCCGTCTCCGCCGGGAAGGGAAGCTTGCCCGTGAGCATGTTGAACGCTACGAGCGCGAGCGAATAGATGTCGCTCCGGCCGTCGAGCGTGTCGCCAGCAAGCTGCTCGGGGCTCATGTAATCCGGCGTGCCGATGACGAGCCCTGTCTTCG
The DNA here is from genome assembly GCA_021154325.1 of Gemmatimonas sp. Lineage (GTDB taxonomy): Bacteria > Gemmatimonadota > Gemmatimonadetes > Gemmatimonadales > Gemmatimonadaceae > AG2. The sequence goes on along the minus strand of JAJKIR010000189.1, from coordinate 6,518 downwards.
TCACCTTCTGCGCCACATTGTCGGCGGCCTTGGCGATCCCGAAGTCGACGATCTTCGCGCAATCGCTGCCATCGCGATTGCGCGCGAGCATGATGTTGTCGGGCTTGAGATCGCGGTGCACGATACCCATGTCGTGCGCCACCGCGAGAGCTTCGGACGTCTGACGGACGATCGTCGCCGCGCGAGACGGCGGGAGAGGGCCCTGCTCCTCGATGACCTTCGTCAGCGGCGGGCCTTCGACGAGCTCCATCGCGAGGTAGATGATCCCGTCCCGCGTCTCGCCGAAATCGTAGACGTCGGCGACGTTCGGGTGGTTGATCCGGCTCGCGTTCGCCGCCTCGCGATTGAATCGGCTGATGGCGTCGGCGTCCTTCACCAGCGCGGGGTTCATCACCTTGAGCGCGCTCCTGCGGCCCATCTTCACGTGCTCGGCGAGATAGACCTGACCCATGCCGCCCTCGCCAAGCTTGCCGATGACGTGATATCGGTCGGCGATGATCGCGCCGACGAGATCACCGGTCGCGTTCTGCAGCCGCAGCGTTGTGCCGTCCTTCGGGCAGAAGCGCTGATCGAGCTCGTACTCCGCTCCGCACTGTGGACAGATCTTGGGACTGCTCACGCGCTCTCCACTCGCAGAATCTCGTTGCCGATGAGAATTCGCTGGCCCTTCCGGAGCGCGCGTTCGCCACGGACCGCCATGGCGACGCCGTTTCTGCTGCCGGCATCGTGAATGTAGTACTCGCTATCCTCCGAGCGGACTTCGGCGTGCTTGCCGCTCATGGTCTGGTCGTACGGGAAGAGCCAATCACCCGTTTCGCGTCCGAGGAGCACGGAGCGGCCGGGTGAGAGATGTAGTGTGTCGCGCACGCTCGAGTCGGCGCGGAGCTGCTCGAGCACAGCGACATCGGCCGCCGGCACGAGTGAGCCGAGGCGGCGCGTGGAGTCTGCCTCGGGCGGGTGCGGACCGGGATAGCCGAGTCGACGGAAGCGCAAAACCTGCGAGCCGATGAGAACGAGATCGCCGTCGGTGAGTCGCGTCGGCTGCTCGATGAAGATCCAGGTCGAGTTCCGAGAGCCCAGATCGCGCAGCCAGAGCTGGCCGTTCCGCTGCTCGATGCGCGCGTGGAGCGGCGACATGTAGGGGTCGCTCTCGAAGCGAATGTCGGCGTCGCCGCGTCCGAGCACGGCCTCGCCGCGCTCGAGGACGTAGACTCTGGCGATGTTGCCCTCGTCGTCGAGCAGTGCGAGCCGGGGCTGTGTATCGCGCCGCGCCGCGAGCATCGCCTGGGTTGCGGCGCCATTGGGTTCGGGCGCGGGACCGCCGCGAACCATCTCTATCGACACCCGTTGGCCGACGCGATTCCCGCAGCGCGCGCAGAAAAGGTCGACACCCTGAAGGAAGCCGGCGCCGCACTGCGCGCACATGCCAGCGCCCGCGGGTGCGATGCGAGTTCCGCAGTACCCACAGAATGGCAGGCCGCTGTCGGCGGGCTTGGTGCAGCGCGGGCACCGGATGGTCGTGGCTGGTGCGGGGCGCGCGGGAGACGATTTGCGCGGCGAGGGGGGCGCTGCGGCCCTGGCCGCGGTCGCGCCACCGGATGCGACGCCGGGGTTGTGGACCGTGGGAGGCGTCGTGGGTTCGTTGGCGGCGATCGCTGCTCCGCTGTGGGCGGCGACCTGGGCCGCGGAGGCCGTCATCGGCTTGCCGCAGTCGATGCAGAATCGCGAGGTCGCGTCATTCTCTCGCCCGCAGAACGAGCAAACGGTCAACCGTCACCCTCCAAGGCGGGAAACCCACATGGCGCGCGAATATAGGAGTGCCCTTCGGCAGGGGCCAGTGGCCCGCCAGTCCGTTGGGCAGTCCATAGCTATCAGTCCATAGTTATCAGGGAATTGGGACCGTGGTTCTCGGACCGCAGTTCAAGCACTATCGTACCTCGATGCGGCTTTTCCTCTGTCTTCTTGTGCTCGTCGGCGCGGCGTGCAGTCAGCCGACGCCCCCAAGCATTTCGCCTGCACCCATTCCGGCTCCTGACACCGCGGCCCGAAACGAGCGCGAGCCGAGCTCACCGGCGCCGCCGCTCCCGCCGATGCCGGCCGTGGTTGGGCCGCTGGCGATCAGGGTCGTGTATCCGCCGCCGCAGCACCTCATCGAGTCCCGCGACTCGAACTTCATCTTCGGATCGCTCGGCAACGGTCAGGCGTCGCTCACGATCAATGGCGCGCCGGCACGCGTGTACCCGAACGGGGCGTTCTTGGCGTTCGTCGCCAACCCGCCGCTAGCGGCGCCGCGCTACGATCTCGTCGCAACCGCCGGCAAGGACACCGCGCGATTGTCACATCCCGTGCGGGTGCAGGAAGCGCGAACCGCGCTCCCGCTCACGGGGCCTCTCCTGGTCGACTCGGCGAGCATAACGCCGCGGGCGCCGGGTACGGGCCCGATGTTCCTCCGCGGCGACGAGAAGGTACGGGTCGGGGTGCGAGCTCCGGCGAACGCCAGCGTCTGGGCCGTGTGGCCGAGCGGCAGCCAGTGGCTCGTGCCGACGGCGGGCGACTCGCTGTCCGGCGCGGGCTTCAGCGCGGACATCGCGGCTCGCGCGCTGCGCGACGGCGCGATGCTCTACGTCGCGCGCGGTCCGGACACACTGCGCTACGGGCTGCTCCGGCCCGAGCTCGTCGACACCCTCGCGGCGCGTCTGGTGCGCGCCGGCGACGTTCCGCTCCGCCCCGACACCGACCGTGTCATCATTGGCCGGCCCGTGCCGGGCGGAACGTACAAATGGTTTCTCCTTCCGGGCACGACGCTGGAGATGACCGGCCGGCTGGCCGGATTCACTCGCGTTAGGCTCGACAGTGGCCTCGAGATCTGGCTCGCCGACGGCGACGTCGTGCCCTTGCCGGCGGGCACCGCTCAGCCGCGCCGCGTGACCCTGAATGCGCGCACCCGCTCGACGCCGGAGTGGGTCGATGTCATCGTGCCGATCCAGGGAGGCGACCGGCCGGCGTTCTTCGTCGACGAGGGAGAGCGCTCGCTCGTCGTCACGCTGTACGGGACGCGCGCGAACACCGACATCATCAACTACGCCGAGAACGATACGCTCCTGCACACTCTCGAGTGGAAGCAGGTGCTCGACGATCGGGCCGAGCTCGAGATCGGGCTGCGTCAGCCGGTCTACGGATATCTCGTGCTGTGGGAGGACGGCAATCTCGTCATCCGCATCAGGCGACGTCCCGCAATCGACGGCGGCCATCCGCTTCGCGGCCTAACGATAGCCGTCGACCCGGGTCATCCGCCGATCGGCGCGACCGGTCCGACGGGACTCTACGAAGCGGTCGCGGTCCTGCCAGTCGGTGAGAAGGTGCGCGCGCTGCTCGAGGAGCGCGGCGCGAAGGTGGTGATGACACGCGTCACCAATGACCCGGTCGATCTCGGGTTGCGGCCGATCATCGCGCGGCGGGAGAACGCGCACGCGTTCGTCTCCATCCATCTCAACGCGTACGGCGACGGTGTCAATCCGCTCGCGGCGCGCAACGGCTCGGGGACGTACTTCTTCCGCAAGCTCTCCGAGCCGCTGGCGCGTCCCGTGGAGCGCGGACTCGTGAGGCACATGGGCCTGCCGAACCTCGGCGTGTACTACGACAATCTCGCGGTGGTGCGGCCGTCGTGGATGCCGATGGTGCTCACCGAGGGCGCGTTCGTGATCGTTCCCGAGCAGGAGGCGGCGATGCGGACGCCCGAGTTCCAGGCTCGTTATGCGGAGGGGATCGTCGAGGGGCTCGAGGAGTATTTCCGCTGGCTGGCGAAGCAATGAGTTGGCGCGAGCGTGCGTGGTTCATCGCCAAGCTCATTGCGCCGAGCCTGGCGATCTCTGTCTGTGCCGGCATCGTTCGCGCGCAGGTATCGCCTGACAAGCGCTATTACACGATCCGCACCCAGCACTTCTACATCCATTTCACGACCGAGACCGAGCCGACGGCGCGCCGCGTCGCCATCGACGCCGAGCGCGCGTACGCGCAGCTCGCGTCCGAGCTCCATCCACCGCGCGGCCCGATCGACGTCCTGATCTCCGATGACGTCGATTACTCGAACGGCTCGGCGACGCCGTTCCCGACGAATCGCATCGTCGTCTACGCGAACCCGCCGATCCAGAGCTCCTCGCTGCGCTTCACCGATGACTGGGGCGCGATGGTCATCACCCACGAGCTCACGCACATCTTCCACCTCGACCGGACGCGCGGACTCTGGCGTGTGGGTCAGTACATCTTCGGCCGCTCGCCCTACCTCTTCCCTAACGAGTACGAGCCGTCGTGGCTCACCGAGGGTTTGGCGGTCTACTACGAGTCTCGGCTCACGGGCGCGGGTCGCATCGAGGGCTCGGAGCACCGGATGCTCGCGCGGGCGAGCGCGATCGCTCACTCCTTCCCGTCGCTTGCGGAGGCGAGTCTTGCGGCGCCGCGATTCCCGTTCGGTGAAGCCGCGTACGCGTACGGCTCGCTCTTCGTCGACTATCTGGCGAAGACGCGGGGCGCCCCGGCCGTGCGCCGCTTCGTCGACAAGGCGAGCGCGGACATCATCCCGTTCTGGATCGACCTCCAGGCCCGACAGGGATTCGGGATCAGCTTTACGCGCGCCTATCGCGAGTGGCGTGACTCGATCTTTCGCAGCGTGAGCGTCTTCGATCCGGCAGCGACACCGCTTCCCGGATGGCAGGAGCTGACACGCGAGGGTGTGGTCGTGTCGGCGCCGCGCTGGATCACCGACACGACCCTGGCGTACACGGGCAGCTCGGGGCGCGAGGCGTATGCCGCGTGGAGAATCGATCTCTCTGGTCATCGCGAGCGCCTCGGCCGGCGCAACAGCGAGTCCCCTCAGCTGCGCCTGCCTAACGGCGACCTCCTCTTCGCGCAGCTCGAGCTCACGTCGCCGTACCAGACGCGCTCCGACCTGTTCGTGCAGCACGGGCGCGAGCAGCGGCGGCTGACCAGGGGCGCCCGGCTGTCGCTGCCCGACGTTCGCGCCGACGGACAAATCGTCGCGGTGCAAACGATACCGGGCGGCACGCGGCTCGTTCGCGTCTCGCCTGATGGACGCCGCATCGTTCCGATCACAGGCGGAGGTCTCGACGAACAGTGGAACGAGCCGCGCTGGTCACATCGCGGCGATCGCATTGCGGCGATCCGGTGGCGGCGCGGCGGTATCTCGGAGGTCGTGGTCGTCGACAGCACGGGCAGCGAGCAGCTCGTCTTCGCGAGCGGCCACAGCGTCCAGGCGACGCCAGTCTGGGCGCCGGGCGACGGTGGCGTGTTCTACACGTCCGACCGCACCGGTACGGCGCAGATCTACCTGACGAGTCTTGGCGACAAAGGCGAAGTGCGCGTGAGCGACGCGGCCGCGGGGCTCTTCGATCCGCAGCTGCGCGCGGTGCCCGGTCCTAATGGGGTGAACGCCGTCGCCGCCGTCGTATTGCGCGGCGACGGCTATCATCTCGGCGTCGGCACCTGCTGTCAGGCTGTCGCGGCCGGGCCACGCCTGACCGCCAGCAATCCGGCCGGACCGAGCCTCGCCGCGAGCACGCTGCCCGCGATCGCGATCGACTCGTCTCTGGCGCGGCCGTACTCACCATGGCGGCAGCTCGCGCCACGCTACTGGCTGCCATCGTTCGCGCAGGGGATACACTCGGGCCAGCCGCGCATCGGCGCGGAAACCGGAAGCAACGACATCATCGGCCGACACGCGTGGGACCTCGCGGTTCAGGTGCCGACGGACAACAGCGGCGTCACCGGAGGATTAGCATACTCATATGCCGGTTTGGGATTGCCAGTGATCGACGTGCTGGCGTCACGCGACTGGTCGCTGCGTGGACGAGTCTTCGACCAGGCGACGCAGCGCGAGATCGGAGAGGTCCGGCGCCGGATCGACGACGCCGAGCTGGACGCGTCGTGGATCCGGCCGCGCTATCGGAGCTCGTTCGCGATCACCGCGGGCACCGGCGTCGAGCAGTACCAGTATGTCGGCGTGCCGAACGGCACGATCCAGCTCATCGACACGACGGGGGTCTTCCGGTCGCGACTCTATCCGCGGGTGCTCCTCGGCGCTCGTTATGCACGAACGCAGGCGGCGCCCTACAGCATCTCTCCCGAGGATGGGTTCACCGTCGCGGCCACGGCGCGCGAACGCTGGCGGACGGACGTCTCCGGCTCGGCCACGCTGAGCCTCGTCGGCGCGGCGACTGGTTACAAGTCACTCAACCTGCCAGGGTTCGCGCATCACGTGCTGGCGCTCCGAGCAGCAGGCGGCTGGCGCGACGAGCAGGCGACCGACTACTTCGAGGTCGGCGGTACGAGCGGAAGGACCGTACCGATCATCGCTGGCTATACGGTGGGGGAGGGCGCGCGCGACTTCGGCGTCCGCGGCTTCGAGGCCGGCTCACTCGTCGGTACGCGCGCTGTCGCCGCGAGCGCGGAATATCGGCTACCGCTCCTCATGCCCGGCCGCGGGCTCGGCACGCTCCCGATCT
>JAJKIR010000188.1 GCA_021154325.1 Gemmatimonas sp. | reverse complement strand
GCCTTGAGTCCTCGACCGCCGGCAACGATGACCGGCGCGTCGGCGAGATCGGGCCGGCCCTTCGCTCCTTCCACCACCTGCGTGACCTTCACTCGTGAGGCGGCGGGATCGGTCGCGGGCTGGATCGTCTCGATGCGCGCGGAACGGGGAGCCTCGACCGCGGTGATCGCGGCCGGTCGGATGCTCACGATCGTCGGCGATCCACTGATGGCGAGGGTGACGACGACCTTGTTGGCGTACGCGGGGTGCTTGACGGTGAGCACGTCGCCCGTGACCTGAACGTCGATGACATCAGTCGCGATCGGCGCGTCGAGGCGGGCGGCGATGCGCGGCCCGAGATCGCGCCCCTGCGCGGAGAAGCCGAGGACGATCGCGCGATAGCTCGCGGCCTTGGCGCGGGCCGCGACTGTCGCCGCGATGGACTCGCGCGCGAAGGTCGCGAGGGCCGGATGTTCCATCGTGAGCACGACGTCGGCACCGTAGCGTCCCAGCACCTCCGCTTTCTGGGCGATGCCGGGCGGGCCCGCGAGAAGCGCGTGCACTTCACCACCGCCGGACGCGTCGGCGAGGCGCCGGGCGACGGAGACGGCCTCGCCCGCAACCTTGCGCAGATCGGTGCCGCGGGATTCCGCAAAGACGAGAATGTTCGCCATTCGTTAGGCTCCTCAGAGTACCTTGGCTTCGGTCTGGAGGAGCTTCACCAGCTCCGCTACCGCGGCGGTGCCTTCGCCGATGATTCGTCCCGGAGGCCGGTCGGGCGGGAGCGCCATTCCCTTCACCGCGACGCGAACGGTGCCGAGCTGCGCGGGCTTCGACTCGAGCGGCTTCTTCTTCGCCGCCATGATGCCCTTGAGCGACGGATAGCGCGGTCGCGCGATGCCTTCGTCGATGGTGACGACGGCCGGCAGCGCAAACTCCACCATCTCTGCCGCGCCCTCGAGCTCTCGCCGCGCGGATCCCTTGCCATTAGCAATCTCTAACTTCGACGCCGCTGTTACGCAGGGCAGGTCGAGCAGCTCCGCGGTCGCGGTGCCGACGACGCCTGCGGAGGTGTCGAAGGCGTGCTTGCCAAAGAGAACGAGATCGAAGCTGCCCGATTTCAACTCGGCGGCGAGCGCCTTTGCGACGGCGAGGCCGTCGAATGGAACCGCGTCGGCCTTGAGCTGGATGGCGCGATCCGCGCCCATGCTCATCGCCTTGCGCAGCGTCTCCTGCACATTGTCCGGCCCAAGCGCGAGGACGACGACTTCGCCGGAGCCGGCCTTTTCCTTCATCTGGAGCGCGACTTCGACCGCGTAGCTCGCGAAGTCGTCCATGTCGAACTTGACACCTGCTTCATCGATCGCGCCGCCGGATGCGCCGATACGAAAGCGCGTCTCGGAGTCGGGCGTGCGCTTGATGCAGACGGCGATCTTCACCGTCGGTCCTCACAGGAAAGATTCAGTGCGGAACTTAGCCGTACGCGGTGGCGCAGCAAGCGCTGGTCATCCACGATCCGCCACGCGTTGACTGCTCGCGGGAGATCGGTTAGTGACCGACTGGCGCGGTGAGGAACCTGGCGCCAGCGGTGCGCACGAGAGGAATGGCGCGCCAGAGGCCAACGCTCAGATAGCGGTTCGCGTCGAACCGGTTCCAGATGCTGGCCGAGCCAACGAGAAGCAGGATCGTGACGACGTAATAGATAGGCCAGAGATGCGGGTACGGCAGGTTGAGCAACGGCAAAACCAAATAGTAGAGATAGCCTTGGACGACGAACACGAAAAACGAAGCGCGACCGAGCGTCGCGATCGGCCGCGTTAGGTACCCGAACGAGGCAGCGCGCGAAAGAGCGAACGCTCTCGAGACCATCAGCAAGCCCGCGCCACCGAAGAACAGCAGATACACCGGCCCCGGTGGGAATTTCTGGGATATCGTCCAGAAAGAGAGAGCGCCGTGTGCCGCGAGGAACCGAGGAGCAGCGACGCGCAGGACTCGACGTGCGATCACGAATGCCGCTCCCGACGCCAGTGAGGCGGCTCCAATTCGATTGAGCAATGACTCGCCCTGGAGGAACTCCGATCTTCGAGCATGCTCACCGAGCTCCTCTCCAACGACGGTCATCAGCAAGTAAATCGCAACCCATGGCACGGGTGGAAAGCCGACGAAGCCGCCGGTGAAATCGGCGGCCCCGAGAGCGTATCGTGCCACCAACCGGCCGACCTCAGTGCCTGGCACCCAGAACGCCGTCAGAAGCCAACCGCTCGTTATGAGCGCCGCTCCGGCGAGGAGGCGAGTTCTCGGTGCCGTTCGCATCATCAGCGTGGGTCCGATGATGATTGCCAAGGCAATGACATCCGTGATGAACAGAAGGTGGATACCCTCGGCCATCTTGCCCGGTGCGGCGTACACCGGCACCTGAATGAGATGACCTATCAGCAGGAGGAACAGCCCGCGGTCGATGAGCTTCCGCGCAAGCTCTGGCATCCCCGCCGGATGCACACGGTACAGGTAGCCCACGACGAGAGCGCTCACCGCGACGAATGTCGGTGAAGCGATCATCGAAAAGGTGGTCGCCATCCACGCGGACCCACTCATCATGGCATCGGCGCCGCCCTTAGCCGCGCTAACGAGATAATTCGCGCTGAAGTGGGACAGGCAGACGAACAGCATCGCGGCGCCGCGTGCCAGGTCAAGCGAGTCGATTCGACGTGCCACCGGGATCGTTCCTCTGTTGCAGCGTCAACGACGTAGGCGTGATAGCGCTCGAGCAAACAGAAGAACGCAAGAATATTGCCGCCGAGGCCCGGTTCGTCGACGGCGCCTGACCCTTGCCCGAGAGCGCTATTGGAACGCGCTCATCCCGGTCGCAGCCTGCCCGAGAATGAGCGTGTGCACGTCGTGAGTTCCCTCGTAGGTGTACACGCTCTCGAGGTTGGCCATGTGACGCATCGCCCCGTACTCGGCGAGGATGCCGACGGCGCCGAGGAGGCGCCGCGCCTCACGCGCGACGTCGGTCGCCATGTCGACATTGTTGCGCTTGGCCAACGACACCTGTTGCGGCGTGTACGTGCCGACGTCCTTGAGACGACCGAGGTGCAGCGAAACGAGCTGCGCCTTCGTGATCTCGGTCAGCATGTCCGCGATCCGCTCCTGCTGGAGCTGGAAGGAGCCGATCGGCCGATCGAACATGACGCGGTTCTTCGAGTAGGAGAGCGCTTCCTCGTAGCACGCCATCGCCGCACCGATGGCTCCCCAGGAGATGCCATAGCGGGCCTGGGTGAGGCACATGAGCGGACTTTTCAACCCGCCCGACTTCGGCAGCAGCGCATCGTTAGGCAGGTGCACGTCCTCGAAGACCAGCTCACTCGTGTCGCTGGCACGAAGGGAGAGCTTCCCCTTCTGATCGCGCGCCTTGAAGCCCTTGCTGTTCGTCGGGACGATGAAGCCGCGGATCGAGCGATCGCTCTTGTCGCCATTGGTCTTGGCCCAGACGACGGCGATCTGCGCCGTGGATCCATTCGTGATCCACATCTTGCCGCCGTTGAGCAGCCACGTCCCGTCCGACTGCTCCTGCGCCATCGTGATCATGCCGGCGGGATTGGACCCGAAGTCCGCCTCCGTGAGACCGAAGCAGCCGATCACGTCGCCACGCGCCATCTTTGGAAGCCAGGCGCGCCGCTGGTCCTCGCTGCCGAATGCGTAGATCGGATACATCGCGAGTGCGCCCTGTACCGAAGCGAAGGAGCGCACGCCCGAGTCGCCGCGCTCGAGCTCCTGCATGATCAGGCCGTACGCGACGTTGTTGAGTCCTGCGCAACCGTATTCCTCGGGGAGATTCGCGCCGAAGACGCCGAGCTCCGCCATCTCCGGTACGAGCTCCTTCGGAAACCGGCCGTCGACGTAACACTTGCCAATGATGGGAAGCACGCGCTCGTCGACGAAGCGGCGCACGCTGTCGCGAACGGCGCGCTCCTCCTCGGAGAGCTGGCTGTCGATGTTGAAGAAGTCGAGCATGGGGGAAAGGTAGTGGAGTGGTCCGTGAACGGTGAACGGTGAACGGTTCACCGTCCAGCGCGCACCGTGCACCGATCAGTCCTCACGCGCCGCGCTGCGGCCGATGCGCTGATCGCCCGTGGTCCGCGGCGCGCCGCGGCTCAAGGTGCGCCGTGCGCATGGAGCGACGCCGACCTCGCGCGCCTTGGCGCGGAATTTCGGGCCGTGGTCGATGATGTGGCCGCTCTCGTCTTGCCACTGGTGCACCATCTCGTGCAGCAGCGTGTGACGCGCCTCGTCCCAGCCGTCGCGGCGGATGTGCCGCCAGCTGAGCGCAATCTCCGCTGGCTCGCCGTGCGCGGCGCAGGTGTAGTGGCCAAGGCGGCTCCGCATGCGGCGCGAAACCCTGAGCGACACTGACTTCAATCGGCCGTGAAAGTGGTCGGCGTTGTAGCGCGCGTGCCATTTCGCGAGCTCCGCGACCATCGTACGATCCTCGGGCCGCGTGCGGGGACGCCGAGTACTGGCGGTCGTGGTGACGATCGGATGCGAGACGATGAGGCGCTGCGCCGCCCGACGCTCGGCCCGCGTCCGCCCTTCGACGAAGACGACGATGGCGCGCAGCACCTCTGGCGGCGCGCCGAGATATCCCTCGTGCACCCGCAGTGCACCGCCGCTGAAGCTCACCATCACGTGGCGGTTTCGCGTTAGGCGGCATCGCTGGATGCGAGAGAGGCCGAAGGCGCGAAGCTGGTCGAACAGCACGTCAGCGCGCTGGTCACCGGAGGGCTCGGGGCGCGCCGCGCGATCGAGGCCGAGGTCGAGCTGCGTCGCCCCGCCGAGCAGACGCTTCAGCGCTCGAAGCACTTGGAGGGACCCGGCACGAAGCTTCGCGCGTCAGCGGACCAGACGAGCGTCGAGACCTCGATGTTCTCAGGCGTTATGCGAATGCTGTTCACCGATCCAGGCCTGCCGCCGCGGGCACGATTCGAGATCGTGCCCGACGTCGAGATGACCGTTCCCTTCTTCGTGTGCTCGATGTAATGCACGGCTTCCTGATGGTCGTGGCCACAGAGAACAAGATCGACGCCCATCTCCGCGAACGCGCCGAGAATACGGTGGGTGTTCTTGAGACCATGGCGGCGCGAAAGCTCCCCCATTACAGGGTTGTGATGCATGACGATGATGCGTGCATCCCCGGTGCGCGAGCGCTCGAACTCTCCGCGCGCGCGCTCGAGCTGATCGCGGCGAAGGTCGCCAATGATGGAGATGTCGCGCAGGTTCCAGGTGAGCGTGCGCCGCGTGACACCCTGCGACGTATTGAGCCCGACGATGGTCGCGCCGGCAATGCGCAGCACCGGCTCGAGATCCTCGCTGATGAAGCGGCGGTAGTTCGACACCATCGCGAGGGGATCGCCGAAGCCGAGTGGGGCCTTCCACCACGCGACGTCGTGATTGCCGGGAACGACGATGACTTCGCTGAAGCGCTCGGCGTGCTGGAGGAACACGCGGGCGCGCTGGAACTCGCCCGACCGCGCGCGCTGCGAGAGGTCGCCGGAGATTGCGACGACGTCGAACCGGCGCTCGGCGATGATCGCCTCGATTGCCTCGTACTGCTCCGGAACGGCCGGATGGCCGAAGTGGAGATCCGAGCAGTGGAAGAGGGTCGTCGTTAGGCTGTCGGCCTCCCGCTGGTCCACGCGCGCGTCGGCGCCCCTCGCTTCTCCCTGGCGCGGCATCAGAGCTTCGCGATGATCGCCTCGGTGAATTGATCCGTGGTCGCGCTCCCGCCGAGGTCGCGCGTCACGGTCTTCCCCTCGCGGACGGTCTGCTCGATGGCGCGGCGGAGGCGGCGCGCGCGATCATCGTCGCCGAGGTGCTCGAGCATCATGCACGCGGCGAGCATCAGCGCGCCGGGGTTCGCGATGTTCTTGCCCGCGATGTCGGGGGCGGTGCCGTGCACGGCCTCGAAGATCGCGCCATGCTTTCCGATGTTCGCTCCGGGCGCCAGGCCAAGGCCGCCGACCAGCCCCGAGATCTGGTCCGAGAGAATGTCGCCGAACAGGTTGGTAGTGACGATGACGTCGAAGCGCTCGGGATGGAGCACGAGATTCATCGCCATCGCATCGACGATGCGTTCCTCGAACTCGATACGGCCCGCGTAGTCGCGCGCGACCATGCGGCCGACGTCGAGAAACAGCCCCTGCGCGAACTTGAGGATATTCGCCTTGTGCACGAGCGTGACCTTCTTCCGGTTGTGCTTCACCGCGTATTCGAAGGCGTAGCGGACGATCCGCTCGGAGCCCTCTCGCGTTATGATCGCGATCGCCTCGGCGGCGGCGCGGGGATCGTCGCCAATCTTGATGTAATGCTCGATGCCGACGTAGAGCCCTTCGGTGTTCTCGCGCACGAGCACGAGGTCGAGATTCTGATACCGTCCTCCGGGCAGAATCGAATACGCGGGCCGGACGTTCGCGTATAAATCGAAACTCTTGCGAAGCGCGACGTTGATCGATCGGTATCCCTCGCCAACGGGCGTCTCGAGTGGACCCTTGAGGGCGATGCGCGTGCGCTTGATGGAGTCGAGCGTCTCGTCGGGAATCGGGTCGCCATACTTGGCGACGGCCGACATGCCGGCGACATGCTCGTCCCACTCGATGTCCGCACCGGCGGCTTCGAGGAGCCGAACGGTTGCGCGACTGATCGACGGGCCGATGCCGTCGCCGGGAATCAGAGTGACCTTGGTCGACATGCCTCTGTGCGTGCTCTCTGCAGAATTACTGGCGACTGACGATCAGCTCCGCCACGCCGCGGGCAAGCGCGCGCGTGAGCACGCGCGGGTCCGCGCTCGTCGTGTCGCTGTTGACGGCGCCCACCCATCGCGCCTCGGAGAAGCGAGGATCCACGAGGGCGAGTCGCAGCGTCGCGCGCGCCGCGCCCGCGCTCGACGCGTCCGCTCGCTCGAAGCGGAGCTCGATCGGGAGGAGCACGGCGCGCGCGTTCTCGTGAAGGGCAATCATCGTACGCAGCTGCGACGCGAGCGGCTCCTGCAGTCGCGAGCCGACGATGAACGCGGAGCTCCGCAGCGGTTCCTCGGCGAGCGCGTATGGATCGGCGGCGTAGGTCGGGTTTCGCTTGTAGCTGAGGGCGAGATCGGCCGGCATCACCCAGTTGGCCTTGAGACCGCGCTCCGCGATTGCCGCGGCGATGTCGTCATCCAGTGCGCGGAGCGTCTCACGGGCGGGCGCCTGCTGCGCGCTCCAGTTCAGCTCCGGCGCGATATGGATGATCGAGGCGGGAGTGACGATCGCACCGGTTGCCGCGAGAGCGGCAAGAGGGCGCTGCTCCGGCGCGGGCGCCGTTGCCGGCGTCGTCGCGGCCGTTCCGCCGCCGCAGCCAGCGACAGAGAGCGAGAGCGAAAGCACGAAGGGAAGTGAAACGGAACGCATCGAGATCGGTTCGAGAAAGCGGCACGAGAGCGTGTGTCACTCAAGGTAATCAGCGACCGACCAAAGACGGCACGGGTGCGAATCGTGGCGAGTGGCGGTGGTTGACCCTCGCTCGACGGCCCGGCATTTTGCGCACGCTGGCCACTCATCGGAGTGCAGGGATCATGTCCAAGCTCGGATCCGCAATCGTCTGGACGGTCATCGCGCTCGCCGGCGCCGGCGCGCTCGCGTGGCTTGCGCTGTCGCGCGGCGAGACGATCAACGCGGCGTGGCTGCTCACCGCCGCCGTCTGCAGCTATCTCGTCGCGTATCGCTTCTACAGCAAGCTGATCGCCGCGAAGGTGTTCGCGCTCGACGCCAATCGCGCGACGCCAGCGGAGGTACTGAACGACGGCCGCGATTACGTGCCGACCAATCGGTGGATCGTGTTTGGTCACCACTTCGCCGCCATCGCGGGTCCGGGACCGCTCGTCGGTCCAACGCTCGCGGCGCAGTTCGGATTTCTGCCCGGTGCCATCTGGATCATCGTCGGTGTCGTACTCGGCGGCGCGGTTCAGGATTTTGTGATTCTCGCGTCGTCTGTGCGGCGCAATGGCAAAACGCTGGGCCAGATGGCGCGGGAAGAGATCGGTCCGGTGGGAGGGTTCACGGCGCTCGTCGCGGTGCTCGGCATCATGATCGTTCTCATCGCGGTACTCGGTCTGGTCGTGGTGAACGCGCTGCGATCGAGTCCGTGGGGCACGGTGACGATCGGCCTCACGATTCCGATCGCGATGGTGATGGGCGTCTACCTCCGCTGGATCCGTCCTGGCCGCGTGCTCGAAGCGAGCGCGATCGGGCTTGTGCTGCTCGTGGTCGCGCTCTACGCTGGCCGCGCCGTCGCCGAGAATGCGGCGCTCGCGCCGGTGTTCACGCTGAGCGGGGTGACGCTCGCGATCGCCGTGATGGTCTACGGATACGCCGCGTCCGTGCTTCCGGTGTGGCTGCTACTCGCGCCGCGCGACTATCTGTCGGCCTTCGTGAAGATCGGTGTCGTAGTGGCGCTGGCGCTCGGCATCCTGTTCGTGCTGCCGCCGCTGAACATGCCGGCCCTCACGCAGTTCACGGATGGCACGGGCCCCGTGTTTGCCGGAAAGGTCTTCCCATTCGCGTTCATCACCATCGCGTGCGGCGCCGTGTCCGGCTTCCACGCGCTGATCGCATCGGGCACGACGCCGAAGCTCCTCGAGCGCGAGACGGACGCGCGAATGGTCGGTTACGGTGGCATGCTCGTCGAGTCGCTGGTCGCGATCATGGCGCTCATCGCGGCCTGCGCGCTGACGCCCGGAGTGTATTTCGCGATCAACGCGCCGGCGAGCGCGATCGGCACGACGGCGGCGAGCGCGGCAGCGGCGGTGCAGCAGTGGGGGTTCGCGCTCGACCCCGCGGAGATGACGCGGCTCGCGCAGCAGGTGGGCGAGAAGTCGCTCCTCTCGCGCACGGGGGGCGCGCCGAGCCTGGCCGTCGGCATGGCGCATCTGTTCTCGCGCGCGTTAGGCGGCAGCTCGGCGATGGCGCTCTGGTACCACTTCGCCATCATGTTCGAGGCGCTGTTCATCCTCACGACCCTCGACGCCGGGACACGCGTTGGCCGGTTCATGCTGCAGGACCTCGCCAAGCATGTCTGGGCGCCGTTAGGCAGGGTATCCTGGTACCCTGCCGTGTTGATCATGAGCGCGATCTTCGTCGCGATGTGGGGCCACTTTCTCTACCAGGGCGTGATCGATCCGCTGGGCGGGATCAACTCGCTCTGGCCGCTGTTCGGGATCTCGAACCAGCTCCTCGCCGCCGTCGCGCTCTGCGTCGGAACGACGGTGATCATCAAGATGGGTCGCGCTCGTTATGCGGCGGTGACGATGGCGCCGCTCGCCTGGCTCGTCATCGTGACGATGACGGCGGGCTGGGCGAAGATCTTCTCGTCGGACCCGAAGCTCGGATTCATCGCGCATGCCTCGGTGCTGCGCGCGGCCGCCGCGGCCGGTTCGCTACCCGCCGGCGTGAAAACCGCCGGCGACGCGCTGCGCATGGCGTTCAACGACTATCTCGACGCGGCGGTGGCGGCGTTCTTCATGGTGTCGGTTGTGGTCATCCTCGCCGACAGCATTCGCGAGTGGGCGGCAGTATTGCGCGGCCGCAAGCCCGCGACGTCGACGGAGGCTCCCTTCCAGGCGCGCGTCGCCGTGGCGGGCGACTGACGATGCGCTCCGCGATGCGATGGGCCCGGCGCGCGGCGGACGTCGTTAGGCGCGTGATCGGCGTTCCGGATTACGAGCGGTATCTCGTGCACATGCGTGAGCGGCACCCCGAGTGTGTCCCGCTGAGCCGCGACCGGTTTCTCGCGGAGCGGCTCGCGGCGCGCTACGAGAAGCCGGGAGCGAGGTGCTGCTGAGCTTGGGGATTAGAACCGACGAAAGCCCCTCGGCAGAGCTGGCATCACCGAATTGAAAAACACGGAAACTGCCGGACACGGCGCGGAAAAAGCGCGGATTGCCCTGTGAGCCTTCATGCGGTCGCCGGGCGAGAGTCTTTGTGAAGTGCGCATCAGCGCAGTTTCCGCGAAGTGTCCGGCAGTTTCTGTGTTTTCCACCAGTTGATGCCTGATCTACGAGGAGCCATCGCGGGTAAGAGAGGGTCGCGGGGGGACGACGATCGGCACCACCGCGATCCCTAACGACGCCGCCAACGCTAACGCCGCACCAAAATCGAACGCGATGCGCGAGCCGCTGTGATCCCAGAGTGCACCGAAGATCACCGACGCCGGCAGTGCGCCCAAGCCGATGGTGAGGTTGTACCAGCCGAACGCGGTACCGCGACGTGCCGCGGGGACGATGTCCGTGACGAGCGCGCGCTCGGTGCCCTCGGTGAGGCCGAAGAAGATCCCGTAAATGCCGAAGAGCGCCCATGCGTGCCACGCCGACGAGGCGCGGCCGAAGGCGAAATACACCGCGGCATAGAGCAGCCAACCCGCGACGAGCAGCGGCTTGCGGCCCACGCGGTCCGAGAGCGTGCCCCCCGGTACGCTCGACAGCGACTTTACAACATGCAAAAAGGCCCAGAGAATCGGCGCGAGAGCGACGGGAATACCCAACTGCTGCGCCCGGAGGAGCAGGAAGGCGTCGGTCGAGTTGCCAAGCGTGAAGAGGAAGATCACGCCGAGCACGGCCCAGAAGCGCGCGCTCAGCGGCTGCGAAAGATCGATCGGTGCGGCGGCTGTGTCCCGACGCCGCGAGACCTCGCGCACGCCGAAGAGCACCGTCAAGACTGCGAGCACGCCGGGCACGACCGCCCACCAGAAGACGGTGCGCACATCTTTGTGCAGCCATTGCACAAGCGCGAACGCGATCAGCGGACCGAGCACGGCACCGGTGTGATCGCCGGTGCGGTTGAAGCCGAACGCCTTGCCCCTGATGGAGGAATCGACCGAGTCGGCGATCAGCGCGTCGCGCGGTGAGTTTCGAATTCCCTTACCGACACGGTCGGCGACGCGAATCACCAGGACCTGTGTCGCGGACTGCGCGATCGCGACGAGCGGCCGCATGATCGACGCAATGGTATAGCCGGCGAGGACGAGCGGCTTGCGCCGCTGCACGCGATCGGACCACCAGCCGCTCGCGAGCTTGAGCAGCGCCGCCGTCGTCTCGGCCGCGCCTTCGATCGCGCCGATGAAGCTCGCGCTCGCGCCGAGGGTAAGCGTGAGGAAGGCCGGGAGCAGCGGATAGATCATCTCGCTCGACACGTCGGTGAAGAAGCTCACCGCGGTCAGCGCGTACACGTTCCGGCTCAGACGCGGGGTCGGTCGGTTCATCTCACGAATGGTTTCGTCCGGTGAATCGCGGAATCTACCCCACTTGCGTCCCGATCCCAGCGCGGTTCAAATCAAGGCATGTCCTCACACGGCCCCGCGCGAGGCACGCGCACGCCCGTGGACAGCGTGGCGACGTTTCGCGCGCTGGCGCCGGCGCGCGCGCGATTGGCGGGACGCGACGACGCGATCGTGCATGCGCAGATCACCCTCGCCGAGATCGCGGCGCCGACCGGTGAGGAACAGGAGCGCGGCGCGTTCGTCGCTTCCCGCTTTCACGCCCTGGGACTGCGCGACGTCGAGATCGACGATGCGGGTAACGTCGTTGGCCGGCGACCGGGACGGCGCGAGCTGGCGCCAGTCGTCGTCTGCGCGCATCTCGACACCGTCTTTCCGCGCGGCACCTCGCTGAACGTGCGGCGCGACGGCGATCGGCTGATCGGTCCCGGCATCAACGACAACAGTCGCGGACTCGCCGTGATGCTCGCGATCGCCGAGGAGATCGACGGCACGCGCCTCGCGACCAAGCGGCCGATCGATTTCGTCGCGACGACCGGGGAGGAAGGGCTCGGCGATCTCCGCGGCGCGAAGCGGTACTTCGATGACCGCGGCCGCGGCGCCGCCGCCATGATCGCGATCGACGGCGCGGGCGACGAGCGCATCGTCACGCGCGCGCTCGGGAGCCGGCGCTTCCGCGTGAGCTTCGTCGGGAGTGGGGGCCACAGCTGGGCCGCGTTCGGCTCGCCTAACGCGGTGCACGCGGCGGCCGGCGCGGCGGCGCGACTCGCGGCGCTGCGGCTCCCCCTCGAGCCGCGGACGACGCTCTCCGTGGGACGCATCAGCGGCGGCATCTCCGTGAACTCGATTCCCGATCACGCCTGGCTCGAGATCGATCTCCGGTCGACGTCGGCGGAGATGCTCGACCGGTACGAGCGCGAGATCCACCTCGCGGCGCGCTCCGCCTGCGAGGAGGAGAACGCCCGGCGCGCGTTAGGCACGCGGCCGCTCTCGATGACGATTCAGCCAATCGGTACGCGGCCGTGCGGCGAGACGTCGGTCGAGCATCCACTCGTGCGGCACGCGCTGGCGACGACGCGCCTCGTCGGTCGGGAGCCGGACGTCGCCACCGCATCGACAGACGCGAACGTGCCGATCGCGCGCGGCATTCCGGCGATCGCCATCGGCGCCGGCGGGCGGGGCGGCGACGCACACACCCAGACCGAATGGTTCGACAACACCGACGGTTCGCGCGGCGTCTCGCGCGCGCTCACGATCGTGTTCGGCGCCGCCGAGATGGCGGATTGACCACTCTCGTTAGGCTGTGGCCGCGGCGAGGCGATCGTACTCGGCCTGGCACCACTCGAGCGTGAGCTCGGCGAGTGCGTCGCGCACGATCGGCGTCAGCGCGATCGCGCCGTCGGGCGTCACTGGCGTCGCGATCAGCGTCCGCACGGTTGCCAGCGTCGCCTCGCGAGTCCATCCTTCATGGCGCAATGCGCCGACATAACTGCAGAGCGCTTCCCGCAGCTCGTCCATCGCGTCACGCTGGCCGTGCTCCAGACGTCCCAGCGCGGAGGTCGCCCGTTCACGCGCGGCTTCCGTTAGCGGAGATTCGCCAGGTGGAACATTCGTTTGCGTCGATTGCCGTTCCATGTGAACGCTCTTACGCATCCTGTGCGCCACACACTCGCGCTCGACTCGATCCCGTCGCCAAACGCTGACAGCCATGGCCTTCGGTCTCGTTTTTCGTGACGGCACGGGTGACGTCTGGACCGTCGACGCCCACACGAACGACCCTCAGCGTGGGCGGTTGCTGATCTTCTCGCGTCCGTCCTTCGTGGACCCGTCGGAGCAGCGCGCCCTGGACGGCATCCCCGAATGCTGGCCCAACTGCACGGACGAGGAGCTCCGCGCGTTCCTCGAGGCGGCCGTAACGCGCGCCTGATCAGCGGCGACCGAGTCGCCCCGCCTTCCACCGATTTAACAAACGCTTACTGCCTGTCGCGCCTTGCCGCCTGGACACGGGTGAGGGCATCGCGCAGGGTGGCGATTTCGCCCTGCGCATCGATCTCGCGGGCGAGAGCGAGGCTCCGGTCGTAGCAGCGCTCCGCGTCGTCCAGACATTCCTCGCGCTCGTGGAGGGCGCCGAGGAGACGCAAACATTCGACCTGCCGCCAGCGGTTTCCGCAGCCGCCGAAGTGGCCGAATGCGGCACTGGCGAGGTCACGCGCCCGCTTGTTCTCGCCGCGCTGCGCCAGCGCTTCCGCGAGGTTCAGGGTCGCGAGCGCGATGAGATCTCCATCATCGACCTCCTTGGCGATGGCGAGGGCGTCCTCCAGCAGCTGCTCCGCCAGCGCGGTGTTGCGGCGGTCGAGCGCGACGCGGCCGTAGTTGTTCAGCGCGATCGCCTCCCCGCGGCGATAGCCAGCTTGGCGGAAGAATCCGTAAGACTCCGAGAACGCCCGTTCCGCGGCCCCGAGCTGGCCCTTCTGGGCGAGAATGGAGCCGAGGTTCTGCAGCACTACTCCACGGAGTCGCGGCTCGGTCGCCGTCGCAAGCAGTGACTCGAAGACACTCGTGGCGCCGGCGAAGTCGCCACGACACATGAGCACATTCGCCTCGGCCACGACCGCGTCATCGGCGATCAGTTTCGCACCAGCCGCATGCGCCACGCATTGCGCGCGTCGCGCGAGCTCCAATGCGGCGTCCCACTCCGCGCGAGAGCGATGGACGTCGGCGAGCTTGGTGAGCGCGATCGCCTGCAGTGTTGGATCGTCGCTCGCCGCAGCCTGCGAGTAGCACGACTCGGCTCGGTCGAGAAGTCCGAGACGCTCGGCTGCGTTCCCTTCATCGATCAGATCGCTTGTATCAGGCACGTCCGTTGCACCTGGAGCGCCTGCCCGAAATCCAGCCCACGGGCCACGCCACTCGAACAATTCGCCCCGCGATGTCTTCACGCTCAAAAGGTCGTTTCAAAGACGTTCTCGTCACGGTGGCCATCGTGCTCACAGGATTGTCCTGCGGCGAGCACCGTGCCACCGCGCCGGAGACGTCGGCGTCCCGAAGCGATGGGTCCTCGCCGTCGCTGGTGGAGTGCCCGTCCAATGAGACGACAACGACCTCGGCCGTTGTGGGGTTGCGCGGAGGCGTCATCAACCTCGGCGGAACGAGCATCACCATTCCCCGCGGCGCGTTGACGGCGCCCACGCTTCTGCAGGTCACGGTTCCCGCCTCGCGGTACATGGAGATCGACGTCACCGCCGTGGGATTCACGTCCTTCCTCTTTCAGCAGCCGGTCTCGGTGACGATCGACTACTCGCGCTGCACCCGCAGCGACCTCGATCAGGAGACACTACACGTCTGGCACATCGATCCGGTCACGAAGGAGCTGCTCGAGGACATGGACGCCACGGATGACAAGGCGTCGAGACGGATCACCTTCTCCACGGGGCATCTCTCCGGGTACGCGGTCGCGAACTGAATGCCTTGCGGAGTTTCCCGAGCGCTGCTGCTCGCCGTGCTGCTCTCTCTCGCCACGGGTAACGCGAGAGCGCAGGTGCGCGTCGGCCGTGACTCGTCGACGCGCCTCAACCGATTCGGACGCGATCTGATCTACGGCACCGCCGTGGGGCTTGCCTACGCGGGAGTCGATCAGCTGCGCGATGAGCCGCCGGAGTGGGGAAAGGGGTGGGATGGCTACCGCAAGCGCGCCGCGTCCGGCGTCGGCGAGTTCGTCATCCAGGAAGGGACGACCGAGGCATTGGCCGCCGCGATGCACCGCCCACTCGACTACGAGCGCTGTCCCTGCCGCGGAGCGTGGAATCGTGTGCGCTGGGCGCTCTGGGGCAGCGTTACGGATCCGATGCCCAACGGACGCCACCCCGTCGCCGTACCGCGCATCGTCGGTGCGTACGTCGGCAGCTTTGCGCAGGCGTCGTGGCGTCCGAGTAACAGCAACCGGGCACGCAGTGCCGTCGTGAACGGCACCGTCTCCCTCCTCATCGGCGCCGGCATCAACCTCTTCCAGGAAGCGCGCCGTTAGGCGTCAGCTCGCGCTCGGCTCGAGCTTCTCGAAGCGCCGCCCCAGCCCACGCACCGCCAGCCAGGTCTCGCCGAGGAGCACGCCCGCCGCGGCGACGAGAGCGATGATCCAGCCGTTAGGCAGCGGCGCCAGCAGCCACCAGACGAGGGCGAACATCGCCGCCGCCGGCAGGAGCGCGACGAGGAAGGTGAGGAGCAGCACGCCCGTGACGAGAATGCCCTGCCCCATCGCCTCCACGCCACCGCCCACGACGGGCGTCACTCGCACCCAGCCGGGAAAGAGCAGCGCAGCCGCGTTCTGAATCGTCACCGTGGTGGCGTTGATCGTGATCAGCATCAGCGGCGACATCAACAACACGCCCGTCCGGAGGCCGAGGGGAATGGGCAGCCCTTCGTCGCCCAACGTCGCGGCGTACGCCACGATCACGAGCGCGATCTGGAGGAGCGAGATCGGGAGTGCCGATGACGCCACTTCGGCGCCGACGAGCTGCGCACCGGAGATCGGGAGCGTCTTGAGCGCAGGCACGTGTTCCGCGTCCTGACGAAAATCGTTCTGCAGCACGCGCGAGCCGAGGACGATCAGGAGCACCACCATCATCAGGGCAGCAATGGCGACGAAGCGACCGTCGATGCCCCGCGACTCGACCGTTGGCAGCGCAAGCACGATCGCCATGATCGCGAGCCCGATCACCGACCCCACCCGTCCCGTGCGCATCAGCAGCAAGGTGTTCTTCCAGACGATCGCGCCGGCGGGACGGCCGCTGGGCCGCAGTGGAATCGTGCGCTTCACCTTCTTGCCAGCTCCAGCCGCGGACTGGCCAGATCGGCGACGACGCGCGTCGAGGCGGCGCGCCCGCTCCACGGAGGCCTGCACCGCCGCTTCCTCGAAGGCGACGTCGCTCTGAATCACCCAGAGCAGCTGGACCAGCAGCATGAGCATGGATGCGCCCGCGGCCTGCATCCATTCGCCCGTGCTCTGCGCGAACGACGGCGCGACGATGAGACGCGGGAGAAAGAGCAGCGCCCGCGCCGCCGGCAAATCGGCGGCGCGCTCGACGGCATGTGTGATCTCGCCCGCGCCGCGGGCGGCGCGGATCGTGGGCACGGCGTCGCGCAGAATCAGGAACACCGCAACGGCGCCCGCGGTGCCGAGGATGACCGCGGGCAGATGCCGCCGAAACCCAGCGCGTCCGTGCTCGACGAGCGACGTCCTGACGAGTGCGGCGCCGAGTCGGTGCAGGCTGAGATTGCTGAACAGCATCCACGTGCCGACGAATCGCAGCGGCGCGGCGAGCACGGAGCCGGAGCGTCGCAGCACGAATACCCAGATGACGGCGTTGAAGAGGATAACGAGCTGCGACCGAAAGAGCTTGAACGAGATCAGCCCGCGGCGAGTGAGCGGCGCCGGAAAGAGGAACTGCACCTCGGCGGCGGTGAAGGCGAGCGCCATCCGCTCGCCGCGGAACACCCAGCCACCCAGCATGAGGAGCAGGATGCCTAACGAGGTGACCGTCTCGGCGTTGTTCCAGAGCGTCGTCGGCGCCCGGCTCGGCTGCGCCGCGGGGCGGAGGAGCACGAACCAGAAGTAGACCGCGCCGAGAATGAGGGCGAGCGCATAACGAGGCTGCCGGAGCCGCCGCGCCTGGACGGCGAACCGGTTCCTGATCGTCGTCCGGGTGAGGTAGAGCAGCGCGTCGATCACGGCTTGGGCGGCGGCGGTGCGTTGGCGTCGCTCGTGAGGGCGAGGAAGACGTCCTCGAGGCCTCGGCCGGCAAGCTGCGGTCGCTCGGCGACGATCTGATCCAGCGCGCCGTAAGCCATGCTCCGGCCGCGGTGGATGACGAGCAGCTTCGTGCAGAGCTCCTCGACGAGATGCAGGAGATGCGAGCTGAGGATCACCGCGGCGCCGCCGCGCGCGCGCGCGGCGATCGTCTCACGCATCCGCCGCATGCCGGCGGGATCGAGTCCCGTGAGCGGCTCGTCGAGGATGAGCGCCGCTGGGTCGTGCAGCAGGCCGCACGCGATGGCAAGCTTCTGCCGCATGCCGCGCGACAGCTCAGTCGGCAGGGCGCGCTGCTTCTCCTGGAGCTCGAGCTCCTGGAGCAAGCCAGGGATGCGCGTCGGCGCATCGACGATCCCGTACATGCGCCCGATGAAGCGAAGGTGCTCCTCGACGGTGAGGTACTCGAAGAGCTGCGGCTCGTCGGGAATGAAGGCGAGCCGGCGCTTTGCCTCGACTGGCTCGCGGGCGAGCTCGTGACCGGCGATGGCGATGCGTCCGCTCGTCGGCGCGATGATGCCGGCGAGCGCCCGGAGCGTGGTCGTCTTCCCCGCCCCATTCGGTCCGACCAGACCGAGCACCTCGCTCGGCCCCACGGCAAAGGAGAGATTCTCGACCGCGACGAGATCGCCGTAGAGCTTCGTGAAGCCGTCGACGACGATCATCGCGGGGCGCTCAGCGCCCCCGAACCTCGGAGTGGTCCGATATCGTCAGTTCGCCGTGGATCCCCTCGACGACCGCCTCATCGCCGATGAGCGAGTTCGTGAGCGTCGACCGCCTGACGAGGGACTTGGCGCCGATGATCGTGTCGCGCAGTTGCGAGTCCTCGATGGTGCTGCCGGCGCTCACGGAGACGTTGGGGCCCACCGTCGACGCCTTGAGCGTGACATTGTCCTCGATGTAGACGGGATCGACGAGCGTCACTCCCGATGGAACCGACTTGGGCCGACGCGCCGCCTTCCGCTTCTCGAGGATCGTGCGGTTCGTGTCGAGCAGGGTGTCGAGCTTGCCGGCGTCGTACCATCCCTCGACGTCGACGACTTTGATCTTCGCCCCCTTGTCGATCATGTACTGGAAGGCGTCGGTGAGATAATACTCACCTTTGTTCGGCGGCTGCTTCAGCACCCAATCGATGCCGTCGAGCATCAGCTTCCAGTTCTTCACATAGTAGAGGCCGATGTTCGCCCGCTTGGAGATCGGCGTCGACGGCTTCTCGACGATCTTCGTCATGTTGCCGTCGGCGTCGGTGACGACAACGCCAAAGCGCTGATAGTCCTCGACCTCCTTCACCCAGATGATGCCGTCTGCGTCACTGTGCTTCACGATGGAGAAGTCCGCGTCGAAGATCGTGTCGACGAAGATGATCATCACCGGCTGATCGATGTACGGACGGGCAAGCGCCACCGCGTCCGCCGTACCGCGCTGCTCGACCTGTTCGACGAAGACGCTCGCGAAGGGATATTTCTTTCGCGCGTAGCGCTCGACCTTCTCCTTGAGATGCCCGGTGATGTAGATGACCTGGTCGACGTTCCCGAGCGCCTGGAGGTCTTCCATCACGTAATCGATCACCGGCTTGCCGGCGATCTTGAGCATCGGCTTCGGCGTGATGTGGGTGTGCGGCCGGAGCCGTGTTCCCTTGCCGGCGAGTGGTATGATCACCTTCATGGCGCGCTCGTTCCCTCCCGTCCATAACGATCAGTGAGTCGCACGACGTCGTCGAGATGGTTCGTCGAGACCTCGAGGACGTCGCAGTCCGTCACGGCTTCCATCTGGTGAATCGTGTGCGGCGTGATGCGGTACGATTCGCCGACTTTCAGACCGATGTCCGTCGGCTTGCCATCCGCTCCCTGCTGCCAGACGCGATAGATGATCTTCCCCGCGAGCAGATAAACCGTCTCGTCCTTCACGTTGTGATACTGCACCGACAGCGCCTGTCCGGCGTTGATGTGCAGAATCTTCCCGACGTAGTTGTCGGTGCGCGCCCAGATGGTCTCGTGTCCCCAGGGCTTTGGGACGTGGGTGATGTTTACGGGACCGGACATGCGGGGCGCGGGATGCGGGCTGCGGGACGCGGGATGCGCTGGACGCTAACCGATCATCCAGCAGCGCGCCACGCGCCCCCGTCCCTCGTCTCAAACCCGCGCCCCGCGTCCCTCGTCCCGCGTCCAAAACCGGGCATGTTCCCTGCTTTGCTCCACCGCAATGATCCTCGAACCGAAATACCTGCCGAAGCTCGCGGCGACGGTCGGGCTGTTCACGCGCTACGGCCTCGCCGATTTCGCCAGGCAGCAGGGCCTCAAGGGCATCGCCCCCGATCTGGAAAGCGGTGAGGTCGACGGCGCGCCGTCGCCGGAGAAGGCCGCGGCGTTTCGGAAGCGCCTCGTCGAGCTCGGACCTGCATATGTGAAGCTCGGACAGGTCCTGTCCACGCGACCCGATCTCCTGCCAGAGACGTACATCCACGAGCTCGAAAAGCTGCAGGACGACGTCGGCAAGCTTCCGATCGAGGAGGTGCACGCGACGATCGAGGAGGAGCTGCGCGCGCGGATGAGCAAGCTCTTCGAGACCTTCGACGACGACCCGATTGGGACGGCCAGTCTCGGTCAGGTGCACGCGGCGCAGCTGCGCGACGGACGCGAGGTCGTCGTCAAGGTGCAGCGACCGCACATCCGCGAGCAGCTCGCCGGCGACATCGAGTACTTCCGCGAGTTCGCCAGCTTCCTCGCCGCGCACACCGAGGCCGGCGAGCGCATCGACATGGTCGGCATCATCCAGCAGCTCGAGCGCGCGCTCGCCGACGAGCTGGACTATCGGATCGAGGCACGCAACGCGGCGTCCTTCCGCCGGTCGCTGGCGGAATTTCCACGAATTCTCATCCCCCGTGTCATCGAGGGCTACACCACCCACCGCATCCTCACCACGGAGCGCATCAAGGGTGTGAAGATCGACGCGGTCTCGCCGCTCACCCGCATCGAGCACGACTTCCATCCCGTCGCCGACGATCTGACGCGCGCCTACCTGAAGCAGATCACCATCGACGGCCACTTCCACGCCGATCCGCATCCGGGGAACGTCTTCGTCGTCCTCGCCGACAGCGACAATCCGATGACGCCGTCCGAGGCGAAAGCGATCGATCGGCGGAGCATTCCACGCCAGGCCGTGACGCCGCTCGCGCGCATGGAGGCGCAGGCGCAGGCGAACGCGGCGCCCGAACCGCCCGACATCGACGTGCGCCTGTCGCTCATCGATTTCGGGATGACGGCGCGGCTCTCGAGCGCGCTCCGCGACCAGATTATCCGGCTGTTGATGGACCTCTCCGACAACCGGGGCGACGACGCCGCCGCGACGTTGATCGAGATCGGCGACGAGCTTTCCGGCTTCGATCGCGCCAAGTACATCCGCGACATCGCCGCGCTCATGGCCCGCAACTACGATCTCGCCGTCGGCGAGGTCCAGGCGGGCGCGATTCTGTACGAGTTGATCAACATCTCATATCAGCGTGGGCTGCGGCTTCCCGCGGAGCTCACCCTGCTCGCGAAGGCGCTCTTCAATCTCGACGCGGTGACGCGCGCGCTCGATCCGACCTACAGCCCGATCGCGACGATTCGCGAGTACGGGAACCAGATCGCCGCCGAACGGGCGCGTCGCGAGCTGAACCCGCGGAAGCTGCTGCAGCTCGCAATGCAAGGCGGCGATTTCCTCTCCGCGCTCCCGCACCGGCTGGATCTCGTGACGCAGCGCCTCGCGGCCGGCGACTTCGAGACGCGGATCGACGTACCGCAGTTGACGGTGCTGCTCAATGGCCTTCAGAAGGTCGCGAACCGGATCTTCTCCGGCCTGGTGCTCGCCGCGATCATCATCGCCAGCGCGATGCTCATCGACACGCGCCGCACGCTCGGCACCTGGGGATTCATCGTTGCCGGCGCGGTGGCCGCGTACATGGTGCTGCACATCTGGTGGGGCGATCGCAAGTCGCGGCGCGAGTAAGGACGCGGGACGCGGGACGCGGGACGCGGGTTGCGGGTTGCGGGTTGCGGGTTGCGGCACAGCCAACACCTAACACCTAACACCTAACACCTAACACCTGCCTCCGACCCGCTAGCCGCGACGATGGTAGTACAGATCGAAGCTCGTCGTCCACGTCTTGCCGCCATCGCTGGAGGTCTCGCCGAACTGACGGACGGTCTTCGCGTCGATCGGCGTGAACGTCATGCGAATGAGCGACTGCTGCGGTGGCGCGCCCTGGTGCGCGAGAAAGCGCAGCCCACCCTCCGGAGTTCGCTCGCTCTCGCGATACTCGGTGACGCGACCATACTGATCCGTCCAGAACTGTTGCCACATGTTGTAATCGACGTTGTACGCGTTGAAGCTCTTCCCTTGCCCGCCCTGCCGATCCGTCCAGTTCTCGAAGATCACGCACTGCGAGAGGATCTGCTGCACGCTGCTCTTGCCGCCAGGCTGGCCTTGTGGCGTCGTCACGTCCCACTCGCCGATCCAGAAGTCGAACAGATGCGATTCAGGGCGTGACTGGCAGGGCCGGAATGCGCGCTCCGCCGTGGCGACACGCTGCTGGAACCCGGCGTCCGAGCGGAGCGACGCGAAATCGGCATCGTTTCGCAAAATCGAATCACCGCTGAAGCCCGCGGCGAGGGTGCTGTCGAGCCAGGCGAGCGCGCGATCGCGATGCCCGAGCCGCGCGTGCATCGCGGCGGCGTTGTACATCGCGAGCAGCTGATGCCCGATCGCGGCCGACCGCTCGAACGCCTCGGCGGCACCGGCATTGTCGTTGACGGTGGAGAGCGAGTAGCCGAGCCGATACCAGGCGCGTCCATCGTTAGGCGTGGCGGTGAGCACGGCGCGGTAGGCTTTCGCGGCGCCAGTGAAGTCCTTCCGCGCGTACAGCGAGTCGGCGTGCGCGAGCTCCGGAGAGGGCGTCGGCGGACGCGATTGCGCACGAGTGAGCGCTGGCGCGGCGACGAGCAGGGCGGCGAGTACGGCGATCCTGAGGCGCGTCGACATATCGAGTGACGAGTGGCGAGTGACGAGTGGCGAGTGACGCACGGGCATTCGCCATCTTGAACCCGGTCTCCTAACGACACGTCACGGCGTTCACCGGACTCGCACCTGCTCCGTACACTTCCCCAACATCGATCTTGACTCCTGGCGCAACCGACGACACGTTCCAGTCACCATGTGACTGGAAGCTTCGACTCGCTACTCGCCACTCGCCACTCGGATGCTCGATCTCATTCAAGGCACCGTCGACGTCCTCATTCTCCGCACGCTCGCGTGGCAGCCAATGCACGGCTACGCCATCTCGCGCTGGATCCGCGAGCGCTCCGACGGCCTCCTCGCGATCGAGGGCGCCGCGCTCTACCAGGCGCTCCACCGGCTCGAGCGCAAACGCTGGGTAGCGCCGTCGTGGGGTGTCTCCGACAACAACCGCCGCGCCAAGTTCTATCAGCTCACCGCCGAGGGGCGTCGGCAGCTCCGCGCCGAGACCACCACCTGGCAGACCTACTCGGCCGCGGTGACCCGCGTCCTCGCTCCCACCTGACGAGGCTCCATGCCCACGCCTAACGACTCGCGCCGCGTCTTCCGACTGCCCTGGCGCTCCGCCAACCGAATCGGCGCCGACGTCGACGACGAGCTCCGCTTCCACCTCGACATGCGCACCGCCGAGCTGATCGCCAGCGGAATGAGCCCGGCCGACGCGCGCCGAGAGGCGACTCGCGAGTTCGGCGACGTCGAGTTCACGCGCCGTTACTGTCGCACCCTCGATGAGCGCGGCGAGCGCGCGACGCGCAGAGGCGATTGGCTCGCGGACGCCGCGCACGACCTCGCGCAGGCGGTACGCGTCCTCCGCCGCTCACCCGGCTTTCTCCTCATCGCCCTCGTCACCATCGCGCTCGGCGTCGGCGCCAACAGCGCGATCTTCGGCGTCATTCGCGGCGTGCTGCTCCGTCCCCTTCCCTTCGCGGAACCGGATCGGCTGATCGCCGTCTACGAGGATAATCGGCCGGACCATTCGCCACGATCCCAGCTCGCCGCCGCCGACTATGTCGACTATCGCCGTGACCAGGCGACGCTCACCGACCTCGGCGTCGTCAGCTACGCCTCGCTCTCGTATCAGGGCAAGGGCGACCCGGTAGCGCTCAGCGGCCTCCGCTTCAGCTCGAACGTCTTCGCGATACTCGGCGTGCGCCCGCTCCTCGGCCGAACGTTCCTGCCTAACGAGGACGAGCCGGGACGCGACAACGTCCTCGTCCTGTCGTACGGGACGTGGCAGACCGTGTTCGGCGGCGACAGCAGCGTCGTCGGCCGCACCGTGCAAATGAGCGGCGCGCCGATGCAGATCCTGGGTGTGATGCCGCCGCGCTTCACCTTCGGCGGGCAGGAGCAGTTCTGGATGCCGTTCGTCATCCAGCAGCAGCTCGCCGATGTCAACCGCGCGCGCAAGTTCCACAACATGGTCGGCGTCGCCCGGCTGCGGCCCGGCGCAAGCGCCGAGCGAGCCGAGAGCGATCTGGCGACGATTGCGCACCGCAACGAGGTCGCTCATCCGGAGTCAAACCGCGGTCATCTCGTTACCGTCGTTCCGCTGCACGAGGCACTGGTCGGCGACGCGCGTGTTCCGCTGCTCGTGCTCGCCGGCGCGGCAGCGTGCGTCCTGCTCATCGCCTGCGCGAACCTCGCGAATCTCGTCTTCACGCGTACCCTTGGCCGCCAGCGCGAGCTCGCCGTGCGTGCCGCGTTAGGCGCCGGCCGCGGCCGACTCGTGAGGCAGCTCCTCACCGAGAGTCTCATCCTTGCGTTGCTCGGCGGGATGGCCGGCTCCGCCGCGGGCTGGGCGGGGACGAAGGCGCTCCTCGCGGTTGCGCCGGACGCACTGCCACCCGTGGGCGACGTTCGCGTCGATTCCTTCGTCATCCTGTTCGCGCTCGCACTCTCGATCGGAGGCGGGCTGCTCTTCGGCCTCATCCCGGCCTGGATGGGCGCCGCCGCCGACCTCGAGCAAACACTCCGCGAGACGGGACGCTCGCTCGCCGGCCGCCGCTCCGATCGCATGCGCAATCTCCTCGTTGCCGCGCAGACGGCGCTCACCGTCATCCTGCTCACCGGCGCGGGACTCCTCGTGCGTAGCCTCGACCGTCTGCAGCGCGTGGA
Source organism: Gemmatimonas sp. (assembly GCA_021154325.1). Lineage (GTDB taxonomy): Bacteria > Gemmatimonadota > Gemmatimonadetes > Gemmatimonadales > Gemmatimonadaceae > AG2. The sequence continues at coordinate 15,634 of JAJKIR010000188.1, read as the reverse complement.
GCTCGGCTTCGATCCCCAGAACGTGCTCCTCGCCGAGGTCGGGCTCAGCGGGAAGGCGTACGACGACGTCGGCGCGGCGCGGTTCTTCGAGACGCTCTTCGAGCGGCTGCGCGCCGCGCCGGGCGTCCGCGCAGTGGGTGCGGGGACGAGTGTGCCACTTCGAGGCAGCTGGAGCGCGGGGCTCCACATCGAGGGCGAGCCGGTGCCTAACGGTCCTCTGCCGACCATCGGCTACACCGAGGTGAGCGACGATTATTTCCGCGCATTGTCGATCCCGCTCCGTCGCGGCCGGAGCTTCGAGCCGCACGAGGTGCGCGGCCCCGGTTCACGCTCGGTGATCCTCAACGAGGAAGCCGTTCACCGATTCTGGGCGGACCGCGACCCACTCGGCGCGCGCATTCAGCTCGGTCCCAATCCCAAGAGCGCCTGGTACATTGTCGTCGGCGTCGTCGGGAACGTCAGGCAGGACGGCTTCGACGCCCAGCCGCGTCCGATCGCGTATACCTCTTATCGCCAGGAGGGCGAAGATCACCTTCTGCTCGCGGTCAGGACTACGGGTGACCCGCTGCGCACGCTCCCCGCGCTCCGCAGCGCCGTGCGCGAACTGGATCGAGGTGTCGCCGTGATTGGAGTGACGACGATGGACAGCGTTGCCGGCGACTCGCTCTCGCGCCGCCGCTTCGCGATGCTGCTCCTCACGATCTTCGCGGTGGTGTCGCTGGTGCTCGCGATCGTAGGTACCTATGGCGTGACCGCGTACACTGTGCGCGCGCGGACGCCGGAGCTCGGCGTGCGTATCGCGCTCGGCGCGACGGCACGCGACGTTCTGTCCCTCGTTGTCGGGCGCAGCGCGCTCGTTTCGGCGTTAGGCATCGCTGTCGGCCTGTTCGGCGCGCTCGTGTCGACGCGCGCGATTCGCGGGATGTTGTACGGCACGTCGCCGACGGATGCGGTAACGTTCGTCGCTGTGGCGGTGATCCTGCTCGTCTCGTCGCTGGTGGCCGCTCTCGTGCCGGCACGCCGGGCGACGTTGGTCGATCCGGTGGAAGCGCTGAGGAGCGATTGACGGGTTGAGGGTTGAGGGTGGAGAGCAGAGAGTAGAGAGCGATCGAAGCGATCCAGCGAGTCACTCGCAACTCGAGACTGGGGACCTCCGTAAGGCCTCGTGTGTCGCTACCGGCTTACGAAGTCATCCGGAGTCACTGTCCCATGTCGATACCTAACGAACAACCCCACGGGGACCGTCCCGCGGGACCAGAGGCATTCTCGCCGGACGAAGCGCCGCCGACGCAGACGGAAGGTGCGCTCGTGCCGCCCCCTCCGAAGCCGCCGACCGCGCTGGCTGCCGCGGCCGAAGCCTTTCCGCCGAACCCGGCCCGGTTTTCGGAACCATGGCGCCGGCCTGGCTGGGGACATCGAACGCGCTTCGCGCAGCTCGCGACGCGGATCTTCGACACCTTGGACGTGATAGCGGATCGAATCGCTGAGGAGCTGCGACTCCGCTCCTGATCAGGCAATGCGATCGGCGCAGAAGTGACCGCTGGAGAGTTGTGTGCCCACGCCACTGCGCCAGCGGCCGGAGAATCCCGCCGTTGTTATCGCGTCGACGAGCAGAATCAGATACGCGCTGTCGAAGGCGCGGATGTCCGTCCGATTCGCATCAGCGCCGAAACGGAGCATCGGCCCGGCAGCGCTAGCCGAATCGTTAGGCGCTGGAACGAGCAGCACGCCCGGCCGATTCGGATCGCGGGAGCCGATGTCGCCGGCGGCGATCGCACCCACACTGTCCAGCGCGATCGACGCATGCCCGATGCGACCGTCGAAGGTGAGGAGGCCCGTCGCGGATCTGCCCGTGCGAGCCCCGCCTGTGGCGATCATCGTCAGGCGGAACTCGCCAGCGAGCTGCAGCGCACTCGCCCGCAGTCCTTTCGTGCTGTCCGCAGCCACGCACGGCCTCGCCGCGACCGGACTTGCGGCGGACGGCGCCCGCTGCGGGTTCGCGGCGCACGCGTCTACCGTCACGAGCCCGATGGCGAACGCGCCGAGGAGCCGCGCGCCCGGCATTAGCGAATTCTCACGATTCGTCCCCGAGCATCGATCGTGTGCAGCGGACCACGGATGACGTCGTCGCCGTACGCTCGCTGGCTCGAAACCGTCGCGCTCAATGCCTGGAGCGACAGCGTCAACTGGAACGGATCGGCGCCGTTTGCGTTCACCGTATAGCCGAGATCGGCCAGTGATCGCACCGTGACGACGCTCAGCGGGTTGCTCCCCTTGTTGATGAAGCCCGTCATCAGCTCGTTCGCGAACACCGACTCGCGCCAGTGCCCGTTGATCGTGCCGGAACTGAACATGTTCTCGACCGGCACCTTCTGACCGCCGGTGTACGTGCTTCCGCCAATGGCGTTGAAGCCTTCGATGGCGTTCAAGCCGGAGAAGTAGGTATCGAGCGGCGGCGAGCCAGCGGTCGACGGATTCTTGAGCAGGCCGAATATCTGCCACAACGAGCCAATGCCGAGCACGTGACCCATCTCATGCTGGATCACCGAGCGTAACTGATCCTTTGCCTCGAGCGACGCGACGTCCTCGATGTCGAACCGCATCAGTCCGAGCAGCGTCAGATGGTTGCTGTTGCGGATGAAGCACGGTCCGGCGGCGCCCAGTATGCCATTCACCCCGTCGATTGGCTCGATGCGCGCGAAGATCACGAGGTCGTCGATCGTCATGTTCAGCGAAGGTGAGCCCGCGCCGCAGGCTCCCTCTCCAAGTGCCACCGGAACGTCGGAGAGATCGCTGGTGATCAGCGTGCCCCATCGCGCGGCGGCGTCTTCGAACGCGGAACGCTGCGTCGGGCTCATCGAGGTCACGAAGCAAACCGTGATCGCGTAGCTCGAGGTGCTGCCTCCGCCCTCGCAACCTGTTGCGGAGAAGACGACGGAGTTGTTGGCCGGACCGAAGCCTGGACCGGTCACCGTCGCGGAGAGCGCGTTCGGATTGGCGATTGCGCCCAGGACCCAACCGGAGCTGGCCGTGCCGCTGACGTTGGTCGTGGCCGCCGGCGAGGTGACCGCGCCATTTCCTCCCGTCACCGCGAACGTCACGCTCAGGCCGGCCATCGGCAGCCCAAGGCCGTCGCGCACGAGCACGGACGGCGCTGCAGGAACGGCCGTCCCCGCCATCGCCGCCTGGTTGTTTCCGGTTGTGATGATGATGCTCGGCGACAGCAATGTCAGCGTGACTGAGACGGTGCGTGGCGCAGCGTCGGAAAGAGTCGAGCTCACCGTCACTGTTGCCGTATGGGCGCCGCTCGCCAGGCCAGCGGTGTTCGGCGTGATCGTGAGCGTCGCGGGAGCGGTGGTTTGGTTCAGCGTCGCCGAGAGCCAACCGGTTGGCTCACCGGCACCATAGGTGACCTGTGACGTGAGTCCCGGCAGCGTGCCGCTTCCGCCATTCGTGACGGCGATGCTCTGCGCGCCAGGATTGGCTCCGCCCGTCGTGCCGGTGAACGATGCGGTGGTCGCCGAGAGCACGATGCTCTGTCCGGAGCCGACGACGAACGTCACCGCCAGCGTCGCCGACGCTATGCCCTGCTGACTCGAGCTCACGGTGACGGTCGTCGTGTACGTGCCCGCAGGCAGCGATCCCGACAGCGCCTGAAGGGTCAGCTGCGTCGGCGTGGTCGTGGCATCGAGAACGGCTCTGAGCCATCCGCAGGGACCTTGCGCGGGACAGAAGACGTTGGCCGACAGGCCGCTGATTGGCGCCCCGGTTGCGCTCGTGACCGACAGCTGCTGTCCGTTCGGATCCGGTCCGCCGACCAGTGCCGAAAACTGTACGCTCGACGCCGACAGACGGACGCCGGGTTGAGTAAGCGTGAACACCACCGTTATCGTCCGCGACGCGACGCCGGGATGAGTTGACGCGAGTGTGACGGTCGCCGTGTACAGTCCGGGGAGCAACACACCCGTGCCCGCATGCAACGTCAATTTCGTCGGCGCCGCCGACTCGGCGAGTGTCGCAGTCAGCCAGGACACGTCGGACGTCGCCGTGAGGCCCTCCAGCGTACCGCCTCCGGCATTCGTTATGTCGATCACTTGATCAGCGGGATCGGCACCTCCTACGGCCGCGGCGAAATCGAATCTCGACGCCGGAATGCCGATCACCGGCCGCGCCGTGACGGTGACGCTCGTCGTCGCGCTGCGCCCATTCGCGGTCGCCGTGATGTCGACCGGACCCGGAGCAACGGCCGTCACCAGACCATTTGCGGAGACCGTGGCGATGGCGGTGTTGCCCGATTTCCAGTCGACGACCAGGTCGGTCACCGTGACGTTCGCATCGTCGCGTGCCGTGGCGACGAGCTGCTGGGTTGCGCCCTGCTCCAGCGTCACCCGATCCGGAGCGACCGAGACCCCCGTGATCGGCGACGACAGCACGGAGTAGATGCTGAAGCTCGTCAGGCTCGCGGTCACGACTTTGGCGGTGACATCGGCCGTGCTCCCAATCACCGGCTGCCACGAGCCGCCCGCTTCGCGATTGATGCGAAGCAACTGCTCCGAGGCGCCGCCAGGCAGCTGCGTCGGCGCATAGCGAATGCTCAACTGCACCGGCGCGGCGAACGACTGGCCGCTCGGCCCGAGCTCGATGGCAGTGCCGGCGACGAGTCGTGGCGAGGCTGTGGGATTCGCCGCCGGCTCAACGGTGATCTGGACATTCGACGCGACGGCGCCGTGCGGAACCGTGAGCGTCACTGCGCCACCGAGCGCCGTGACGGTTCCTCCGTTCACGCCGATCACAGCGCCCTCCTTCACCGTGACGAGCGCCGAAGCGGACTGCCCGCCGGCAGTAGCGGTGATGGTCGCGGTGCCGACGGAAACGCCGGTGACGATGCCCGCGGTGGAGACGGAAGCGTGGGATTGGTCCGAGCTGGTCCAGGCCACGCTGGAGGAGAGGCTGTTCCCGCCGACGTCCTTCACCGTGGCGCTGAGGGACAGCGTTGCGGTCGGGACGAGCGTCGCCGCACTCGTGGACAGCGTCACCGATCCGACCTCGGGCGCGGTGGGCGAATCCTTGCCTCCGCAGCCGAGCGTCAAGGCCGCTGCCGCCGCGAGGGAGAGTGTCCCGAGCGTCACGCGCCGCTTCATGATCGACTCCTCATGAGTTTTCTCTTAAGTCGCAAACGGTCCGAGATAGTGGCGCTAGATCACCTCCGCAGCAAGAGCGCCGGTCCAGTGATGCGCGTGTGACGCTTCGTGACGCACCAGTTCTACCATCGCGTCGATCACCGCTGCATCTGCTGGCACCAATGGCTGTGGAGGACAAGCACCATGAAACACCGCACTCGGTATGAAACGACGCGCGCATCCAGAATTCAGCGCGGAGGATCGCGGCTCCCCGCTCGGTGGCGGGCAGCACTCTGCCTCACGGCGCTCTGCGCCTGCAATGGGGATTCTCCGACCGCGATACGCCCCTCTGCCGCGGAGCCGCCCCATCTCGACGAGGGTGCATCGATCTATCCGCCCCTCTCGGCAGACGATCCCGGCATCAACCCGTACGACACCTGGGTCGTCGAGACCCAAACCGTGGCGGAGACGACGATGGTGAGCTCGAGTCAGCCGTTCGACGATCCGAACTCCGGCGTGCCGGTCATGAGCGCCACGGTCGGTTCGACGCCGCACAAGGTGAACGTCACCGCGGGCTATGGCTACGACGGGCGCATCCGCATCACGCAGGGATACGAGCAGTCGAATGGCCTCGAGACGGTCTGGTCGCAGCGTGTCGGGGACAACATCGTGGACAAGACGGGCTCGGGAACAGTCAACACGATCCCGCTCGAGAGCGATCCATTGAATGAGATGGGAAGCCTGCAGTACGCGCAGATCGATCCCACCGGCAGCATCGGCGGACCGACGCCGCCGCCACCTAACGAGACATGCGGCATCTCGATCGATCCTTCCACCTGCCTTGCCGCAAGTCGCGTCACCGGCAGCGCGCCGATGCCGACCATCATCGATATCAGCTCGACGCAACGTCGCGTGATTGAGACACTGCCAACGGATCCCGGTGAGTCTGGCGCCTCACTGTTTGCCATATCGGGCTCGCGCAGTCTCGCCGGTTCTGCAAGTACCGTCGCCGAAAAGACCAGCGGGGACGATGCGAAGTGGTCCAACAAGCTCACGCGCGACTATGAGAAGAAGGATGGCGAGTGGCAGCTCAAGCATCAGATGTACGAGACGTTCGTCGAGCACAGCCAGGGCAAATCGCGGCACGCGATGCATTTCACCGTGCAATCGCGAGAATACCATCGGAACGCGGAGCTCGATGCGAAGCGCGCGAAGCTGCGGCGGCAGATGGAGACGGATAGCGTGGCTGCCACAGCCCGGAACAGCGGAAAGGCACCTACGGCGGTCGCGTCGCTACTGACCGGTGGCTGCAATCCCGCGCTCGCGATCAGACCATGCGGCGATCCGACCTACGGCGTTCCGCCGACTGAGCCGCCGGCGCCCGACCAGACCGTGGTCATCCCGGTCAACTACCACGACGTATTGGGCTCTGGGATGACGTTGGTACTGCAGCACGGCTTCTTCAGCGACGCCCGGACCTGGGGCCGGATGCGGCCCTGGCTCGAGAAGGACATGGTGATCTCCAACCTCGAGGCAAAGACCACGTACTGGCCGAATCTGTACGAGGATCAGGCGGCCGAGCTGCACCGCGGCATTGCGAGCAGTATTTCCTCGCAGGGAGCGATTCTGATCGGGCATAGCAACGGTGGAATGATTGCTCGCTCAGTGGCCCGGAACCCCAACATCGGCAACGAACGTCAGCCCGCTGGATACGTTCCGCCCGCCAACATTCGCGGTGTCGTCACGATTGGCACGCCGCATTGGGGTGCGCCGGCTGCCAAGCATCTGCGGAGTATCAACCGTCTTTTTCGCTGGGGAAATGAAGCGGCAATTCTGCTCTGCGGATGGACCACGACTTACGGCTGTCAGAATTTCACGTACATCGCGAATTCCACGATGCGCAACGCCTTTCTCGCGTTGGCTGGGAATGTTCCGGTGATGTCGCAGATGCAGCCCAATTCTGCGTATCACGCGCAGGTCAACAGCTTGCCCGAGAGCTCCTTCGAGAAGTACGGAATCGAGAGCTATCTCTGGAAGAAGTGGCTCCCCTGGCGCCTCTACGGTGATGAATACTGCTACGAGGATTCAGATTGCGGCGGCTCGGCGCAGGTGAAAAAGGTCGACAAGATCTACCACCATGACATCTCGTGCAGCATCACGAGCGGTCTTCTCTTCAACTGGCGGACTGCCGCAAAGTGTGCCGCAGACGCTGTCTTCCTGCGCGCTGCTGACAATCTCTACGGAGGCTGGGTGGAGTGGGCGGGAGACGGAATCGTGCCGGGATGGTCGCAACATTATCCGAACGTACCGACCACCAACATCTATGTGGTTGACGATGGGCCGGCACACTGGGGCGAGACATCGGACAAACGCGTGGGGCAACGAGTCGAGACGGTGCTGAGGGCTCGACTGAAGGTGCCTCAGGTGTCGTATACACCTGGGCCAGCGGTCCCCTAGGAGCAGCGGACAACGCGCTCTGATCGTTAGGCGCGGCGATCTCAGTCGGATCGCCGCGCCGTCCGCCGCCAACATTGGAGGGATGACATGCGGTTGCATCTTGTTGGTTCGACTCGAAGCAGCGTTGGTCCTCTCTCCCCGGCGTCTTTAGTCCTTATTCTCTTGGCCTTGAGCTGTGGAAGTCTTCTCGATGGACATGCGCCCGGTATTTCCATGAATCGGCTCTGGTTCACCCCGTACTCGGACCAGAATGGTTGGCCGGGATTGCCAGCCGTTGACTCCGGAGTCGTGCTTGTCGGTGTGATCGGCGGCATCGCCGCATTCGATGCGACTACCGGCGCGTCGCGGTGGAGGGCTCAGGTCTGGAGCGGCGGCCAAATGAGCTTCGCGGGAAACATCGCCGCGCGCGACGGCCTGGCCTGCATCGCTGATTATTTCGGAGTAGGATGCGTCGAAATTGCAACGGGCCAACTGCGCTGGTCGGCGCCTGCTGATCAGGCGACCCAGGATGGACAGTCCGCAATGGACGGAACCGCACTCTATTACGGAACCGCGGAGCACACCGTGGTCGCGCGTGCGCTCACGAACGGCCGAGTGTTGTGGACCACCGACATCGATCCGGGGAACACGTTTGGAAGCCGCGTCTTTGGCGTGAGTCTGCGCGGGGACACCGTGTACGCTGCGACGGTGCGTTGGCTGAATTTGACCGGCGGCGTCATCCTGGGTGACCTCATTGCGCTCGAAAAGAGTACAGGTCGCGAATTGTGGCGCTGCACCGGCCCGTCGAAGAGCGGCTTTCAAGGTGCGCCCGTGCTCGCGGGAAATCTGGCAATCGTCAACGACGCCTACAGCCATGGCCTCGTCGCCATCAACCTGACGACGCGGCAGGTTGTCTGGCGCACCGAAGTGCATGAGGATGGCTATATCACGGCGGAGACACCGCCTGTGCTCGTTGGCGACACACTTTATAGCGGATCAACAGATACTCAAGTTCACGCGCTCAATGTGCACACTGGCGCGTATATCTGGCGCATCGGAACGCGCGCTGGTTCCATCGGCAGCACTGCCGTGTGTGGTCGCCTGGTTCTCGTGGTGCCGTTCAGCGGAGGCCCGCTGAACGCCGTGGATCGCGTGCGGTTGATTTCCGATCGGCCTACGGTGCTCCAGGGCGACGAGCTGACCGGCCGAATCGCTGTCTCGGGTACGACAGCCTACGCTACCGGAGCTCGGGGCGTCTATGCTCTGAGCTGTCCTGAGTAGGTGCCTAACTTCACTCCACTCTCACGGCGCCGTTTGCGGGCGTGTGCGCTCAATCCGATGACGAGCTCGCGGCGAGTCGTCGGCTCCGAACACTTCCGCGGCTCCGTCACTGAGCGCTCCGACATCGTCCTCGGCGTACGCTTCCGCGATCTCGACCTCTCCATTGCGCAGCAGGATGTCGATCAACAGCTCGTCGAACACAGCTTCCCACTCGCGATTGAGCGCCCGCCACTCTGCCGGCCCGTCGTCTACATGCCAGGAGTCGTCCTCACCCAGTCCGTGCGCGCGCTCGATATCCTCGATGCGATCCCGGAGCTCCGACAGCACCGGATGCGTGATCGTCAGCGCAATCGTTGCCGACTCCGCGAGCTTGAAGATGAGCCAACGCCCGAGCGCGGGGGGTATCGCGCCACGGTCCCGCGCGCGCTTCACCTCGAAGATCCAGCGGTTAGGCTGTCCTGTCGCCCTTACGATTTCGAAGGCGTGCCTCACCAGCTCCCTCGCGCGGTCCGTCCCCAACGCGATGATGAGGCGCTGGACGAAGATCTTGGGGTCCAGCGGCTTCGTGGGCGGCGATGCGCGGCGACGAGACACGTAACTACCTGCCCGAGCTCATTCGTTAGCGCGTGCGCCGAGTGAAATCGTGAGCAACACGTCAGACGCCTCGGACGCTGTCACGTCATGCACCACTTCCGGATCGAGCATCACGAGTTGGCCGGTCGCAAGATCGTGGGTCTCGTTCATCGTCTTGACGGTGATCCGACCGCGCAAGGTGTGAATCACGACGAACCCCGGCGCGCGGTGCGCCGGCAAGCCGGCGCCAGCTTCGAACGTGAAGAGCACGATCCGGAGCGGGCCTTTGTGGAACACCGTAATCTGCCGGTGCCTGTCCGTGCTGCCGTGATCTTCACCGCGCAGCGTCTCGAGCGCCGCACTGAGATCGATGCGGTGCTCCGGGCCGGCAAAGCGCTCGGATGGCGGCGGGCGGAGTCTATCACTCGGAGACGACACGGGCCCTCTCTCGGAAAAGGCGCAATCTACGTTACAGAGAGCGACCGATCATCGCGGCGCCGCACAACATCGCAAAGCGTCGTGCTACCGCAAAGATTTTGTGCTGCTCAGCTCTCTTTTGATGACTTCGAGCTCGCGGAGTTATGTTACGTTCCTCGCGAAACTCGACCAGCAATCCGGGGGCAAATGTCCGACGAAGATCTCAAAGCCGAGGTGGAACGGCTTCGCCGTGAGAACGAAACGCTGAAGCAGGGCGCCAAGCGCGGCGTATCGCTCAAGGTGAGTGAGAAGGGTGGCGTTTCCGTCTACGGCCTCGGTCGATTCCCAATCACGTTCTATCAGGAGCAATGGCTCAAGCTGCTCGATATGGCGGACCAGATCCGCGACTTCATCAAGCAGCACGAGGGCGAGCTGAAAAAGAAAGAGTGAGCGATGTTCCTCCGCGCTCTACTCTCTACTCTCTACTCGCCGCTCGTCACCAGATATCGTTCAGACTGAATACAAACCTGAACGCCAGGCTCCCCGCCCGCGCGAACGACGGTCCACCCGCCAGTCCGGGCTGCTTCACGAACAGCGGCAGATCGAGCCGGAACCGCGTGTCGCGGTCATATAGCCGACCGCGGAGCGACGCACCGACGCCGGCATCCAGGAGCATACTGCCGCCGAACTGCACGTAGTCCGACGACGCGGCCGCGATGTCACCGAATGCCGACACCCAGACCGCCCGCCGCCCGTTCGCCGTGCTCCCGAAGCTACGCAGGCGCTGCGCGAGCTCCACGTTCGCCGCGCCGACGCGCGAGAGCGCCACACCGTATGAGTAACCTCTCAACATCGCGCCGCCCAGTGGCAGCAGATTGAGCTCCTCCTCCTTGAACGGCGAGCCGCGCGGCCGGTACCAGTTGCTCCAAAAGGTCGTGAACGGATCGGCCGTCGACGCGAAGATCGCGCGCTGGAGCGGCGCTCGGCTCTCGCCACCGGCATAGACGCGCGTCACGAGCGCGAACTTGCCGCTCTCGAGATACTGCACCTGCATGCCGGAGATGTCGCCCCGCACGTAGCCCTTTGCCATCGAGCCGCCGATGCGTGGCCGCGCGAGCCCAACGCCGAGCGACGCGCCAAACGACTGATAGCTGCCATCGTCCTCCGTCGGAAGTCGGACGGACACGTCGCCGCCCAGCTCCGTCGTCTGCTCGTCCGCCCACTGCTCCGGCAGTACGAACCGGTCGGTCGGGTACGCACCCGTTAGGCGCGCGGTCAGCCCGATCTGCGGCCCGGGAACGAAGGTGAAGGGGCTCAGGTCCCACCGATGCCGCAGGTCGACGCGCGCGATGCCGTCGAGGAAGGCGGCGTCGAGGCCGGTACCCGTCCATGGCCGCGATGCACCCGGCAGGTATGGATCGTCGATCCGGGCCCACGCGTTGAAGTGGCTCAGCGTCGGACGAATGGTGCCCGCCGTGAATCCGAAGCCGAGGTCGTAGCGGTCCACCGTCGCGAGGTAGCTGGAGCGGGCGCGCAGTCCCACGCTGACCGCCGGCTTCGTCGCGCCACAGCCGAGCGTCGGACAGTCACTGGGCACGAGCGGCTGCGAGAACCAGACGAGCGGCATCAGCCTAACGAGCGAATGCTCCCGGTCGTTCTGCTGCAGGAATGGCCAGTCGAACACGAAGCGCGGACGCCGGATCCCGAGCACGCCGCCCGAGCGCACGTCATTTCTGCGGTCCCAGTCCCAGGTAAAATGATAGGGATCGATCCGCACCTCCTCGGGCTTCGACGGCGTGACGATCTCCACGGTCTGGCGATCCTGCATCGCGTCGCCGCGCGCGAGCGTCCAGTTGCCGCCAATGCGCGCGCCTACCGGCATCGGATGCCGATACTCGCCGCGCCTGACGATCTCGGCCCTCGTCACCCACTGGCCATCCGGCCGCTGCGCGGACGACACGCTGCCTAACGCGTAGTCGAGCGCGCCGGTCTGGTAGACCCACTCGTTGAAGAACCAGCCGAGGTCGTGGCCGTAGCGACGCTCGGCGGACGAGCGCATCGCTGGCTCGTCGACGTGCTTGAGTGCCCAATGGTCGTAGTAGTCGTGGAAGAACGCGCGGAAGGTACTGTCGCCTAACGCGTCGCGGAGATGCGAGTACATCAGCTCCCCGCGGCTGTAGATCATGACGTTGTAGATCCCGAAATCCCGGAAGTCCGCGGAGTTGGTGCCGATCGGCTCGGCGCGGCCCGAGAGCTCGAGCGCGATCTGATCGAGGTTCGCCGACTGCGATGGCGGGATCGTGGCCGCGTTGACGCGATATCCCTCGGGAATGCGCGGAGGCGGAAGCGCCTGACCCACGAGCTCCTGCGGTGTCAGCTTGAGCGCCCAGGATGTCTGATACGACGTGAGTCCCTCGTCCATCCACCCGGAGCGCCACTCGTTGTTGCCGAGAATGCCATAGGTGAAGTTGTGGCCGCCCTCGTGAAGAATGAGGCCGAGGCTGGCGCTCCCGTCCATGATCATCATCGGGAACTCGGTGCCACCGCCGTCGAGCCGATGGACGTTCGAGAATTGCGGATACGCGTACGGTCCCCAGATCGACTCGAGCCAGCGCAGCGCCTGGATGGTGCGCGTGGTCGCGCGTCCACCGCCCCAGGTCGTGTCGTCGCCGACCTTGTAGAGGACGTGCACCGACACGGTGTCCCACGTCGGAAAGTGCGTGTGCGGAAGCTGCCTGACATACAGCGCTCCCTCGTACCGATAGTCCGGGGACACGGACCACGCGAAGTGGTGCACGTTTTCCGCGAGGAACCGCACGGCGCGGAATCCGGCGGGAACGTCGACGTTAGGCGCGGCGCTCGTGTCACCGTAGGCAGCGCGAGCGAGACGCAGCTCCCCGCCCTGCTTCACGCGCTCCCATCCTGGATCACCCGACACCGGCACGCCCGTCGAGACGACGACTTCGTCCTGCGGCAGCACCATCGTCACGTCGTAGGTGCCGTACTCGCCGTACAACTCACCCGCGGGTATGAGCGCGTTCGGCTCCCACCCCACGCGATCGTACACGGCGACCTTCGGATACCACTGCGCGAAGTCCCAGGTTCTTCCCTTCCTGCCCTGACGCCGCGGCACGGTCGACGGACGCGCGTCCCACTCGAACGTGACGCGCACGGAGTCGTGCGGCGCGAGCGGACGTGGTAGCCGGAAGTGCACGACCGTGCTGTCGGGAGCGCCGGGATAATCGATGAACACCGGCGCGCCATCCACCGTCGGCGGCGAGGTGAAGCGCTCGTAGCCGTAGTCGGGATCGGCGAGATTCTGGAAGCGGACGCGCCCCTCATGCTCGTCGACCGCGCTCCACTTCGAGCCAGGCCGGAACGCGTTCAGGTACTGATGGAAGTACATCTCCCGCAGCGTATCGGGAGAGTTGTTCACGTATACCAGCTCACCCCGCGAACGAAGCCGCGTCGCCGCCTCGTCGAGACGCGCGACAATCCGGTAGTGCACGTGCTGCTGCCAGTATCCAACGGTGTCGCCTCCGGGCGGCGATGACTCCGCCGGGTTCTTGATTGCACCCGGCTGTTGGAAGGCGGCCTGAAGGAGCAGCGCGGCTAGGAGCATTGCGATCGGATTAAGGTTCGGTGAATTGTAGCAAGCGCGCGCGTATCTCTGTACTGAACGACGCGCATGCTCCTTGCGCGCTCTGGTGCGTTGTGCGACTCATCACTTTGATCGTCCACCAGGTCCCACCAAGGCCCTAGTCTCGATGTTTGCCTCCTGCCTTTTCTGCAACGGCGCGCTCGGCGCGAACGAGTCGATCGAAGCATTTCCCATCGGTCGGCGAGTCGCCTTCGACGCGAAGAGAGGCCGACTCTGGGTGGTGTGCGAACGCTGCTCGCGGTGGAATCTCTCTCCCCTCGACGAGCGGACGGACGCGATCGATCAATGCGAGCGCGCCTATCGTTCGACAACGCTCAGGGTCTCGACGGACAACATCGGGCTGGCACGGCTAGGCGACGGGCTCGAACTGGTGCGCATCGGCGCGCCGCTGCGGCCGGAGTTCGCCGCGTGGCGGTATGGCGCGCGGTTCAACCGACGGCGGCGGCGCTTACAGTTCGCCGCCACGGGCAGCGCGGTCGCGGCGGCGGCGATCGGCGTCGCGCTGGCGCCAACGGTGACGCCCTTTCTTATCACCGGCACGATCTCCGTCATCGCGTTTCCTGGTCTGACGACGATAATGGGCGCGGTGCCGATGATCGGCCTCGTCGCCGCTCGCGATTATCTACGCGACGACCGCATCATCGCCCGTCTCGTCCCGCCCGCGACGGAGCGCGCCGGCCGCGCGCCCGGATTCTCGTTCGCGCGGGGGCAGCCGATTCTCGTACGCGCCCGGCAGATGAGCGGCTCGTCGCTGGAGCTCGGCAAGGATGGCACGGCGACGCTGCATGTCGTGCACGATGGCGGCATCGCACGCTACGATGGCACCGCGGCGCTGCAGACGATGAGCGTGCTCGTCGCCAGCGCCAACCGGCTCGGCGCGTCGGACGATCAGGTGAAGACGGCGGTGTCGCGCATCGAGCGTCGTGGCGACGCCGCCGGATACCTCGCGTCGATCTCGCACCTCGGCGCGGCCCGCGGCCGTGTGTTCTCGATGCTCAACTCGTATCGCCAGCTCGGCGCGCTCCGCCTCGAGCCCGCGGAGCGACTGGCGCTCGAGATGGCGATGCACGAAGAGACCGAGCGCCGCGCGCTCGAGGGCGAGCTCGCCCTGCTCGCTACGGCATGGAAGGACGCCGAGGAGATCGCGGCGATCGCGGACGAACTGTAAGAGCAGCTATCAGTCCATAGTCCATAATTATCAGGGAGTTCGGTACGAAGCGTTGGTGAGCTTTGTCATCCTGAGGAGCGAAGCGACGAAGGATCTACTCGAGTCGAGTAGATCCTTCGCTGCGCTCAGGATGAAAATCAGATGAACGCTTCGTTCACTACTTCCTGATAGCTATTGACTGATAGCAGATAGCTGCCTTTAAGGTATTACCGCAATCTTCTTGTCCGTCCTGCCACTCGACTTCACGTACAGGTCGAGCCAGGCCGTGAAGCGCGCCCACTGGTCGAGGATCGTCTCCTTCGTCACCTGACCGTGGTCCTCGTACGGATAGATGTACAGCGCCGCCGTCTTGCCCATGCCTTGCAGCGCGTGCAGGAGCCGGAGCGAGTTCGTGGGATCGGTGCCGACGTTCTGATCCTCGGCGCCGAGATACATCAGAAGGTTTCCAGTCAGATGGTCAGCATAGAGGAACGGCGACATCGCGAGATACGTGTCCCGCGCCTCCCACAGATCGCGCCGCTCACTCTGGAAGTTGTTCGGCGTCAGCGTGCGGTTGTACGCGCCGTCGCCGGCAATGCCAGCCTTGAAGAACGGCGTGTGCACCATCGCGTTCACCGTGCTGAACGCGCCGTAGCTGTGGCCGCCGATGCCTAACCGCGACCGATCGATGTAGCCGAGACGATCGAGCTCGTCGATCACCGCCGACAGGTTGTTCCGCAGGTCGTTCACGTAATTGTCGTTCATCCGGCCCGCCGGCCCAACGATCGGCGCGTCCGGCTGGACGATGGCGTAGCCCTGCGTGATGAGCAGTTCCTTATTGTTTGGCGCCGACGCGTGGAACTGGTTCCGGTTCTCCGTCCGCTTCGTGCGGTCGTAGCCCGCCTGGTCGGTGTACTCGTATGGATAGAACCAGAAGAACGCCGGCAGCCGCGTTCCTTCCTTGTAGTCGCGCGGCAGCGTCACGTCGACGAAGAACCG